>CAVKZC010000001.1:0-51105 GCA_963660455.1 Sphaerochaetaceae bacterium
CTCCCCGCACACGAGGGGAGAAAAAGTCACGAGATAATGAACTACGTGAAATAAAGATAAAAAGGTAAAAAGGGCATACGCCACAAAGGGCGATTAAAGGAAAAATAAGAACGATGATAGACAGGCCAACGATAAACCGCATCATGGATGCCACTAAGATAGAAGAGGTGGTGTCCGAATTCGTGACGCTCAAGAAACGGGGCGTCAACTACATCGGTCTTTGTCCCTTCCACAACGACTCGCATCCCTCGTTCTCCGTCTCCCCTACACGTGGCATCTGCCACTGCTTCACCTGCGGAAAGGGCGGCAATGCCGTCAACTTTCTCATGGAGCTGGAGCAGATGACCTATCCCGACGCTCTGCGATGGTTGGCACGCAAGTACAACATCGAGATACAGGAACGCGAGCTCTCCGACGAGGAGAAACAACGCGAGAGCGAGCGAGAGTCTATGTTCATCGTCAACGAGTGGGCTGCCAAGTACTTCCAATCCATCCTCCAGGAAGATGTCGACGGACGTGCCATCGGCATGCAGTATTTCCGAAGCCGAGGCTTCCGCGACGACATCATACGCAAGTTCCAGTTGGGCTTCTCCCTCTCCAGTCGCACCGCCACCGCCGATGCTGCCGTCAAGGCCGGCTACAATCCCCGCTTTCTGGCAGCCACCGGTGTCCTTATAGCCAGCGACAAGGAGCCGGGCACCTACTTCGACCGCTTCTCAGGACGTGCCATCTTCCCTTGGCTCAGCGTCAGCGGAAAGGTAGTGGCATTCGGTGGACGTGTGCTCGATAGCCGCACCAAGGGTGTCAACCAAAAGTATGTCAACTCCCCCGACAGCGAAATCTACCACAAGGAGCGCGAGCTTTACGGACTCTACCAGGCCAAGAAGGCCATAGCCAAGGAAGACTGCGTCTTCATGGTGGAGGGCTACACCGACGTCATCTCCATGCACCAGTGTGGCATAGAGAATGTCGTGGCCAACTCCGGTACGGCGCTCAGCGTCTACCAGATAAGGCTCCTCCATCGCTTCACCGACAACATCGTACTCCTCTACGACGGCGATGCGGCTGGCGAACATGCCGCTCTGCGCGGTACCGACATGCTCCTTGAGGAGGAGATGAACGTTAAAGTACTCTTTCTGCCCGACGGCAACGATCCCGACAGCTTTGCACGCAGCCATACGGCAGAAGACTTCCGCAAGTACATCACCGAGCACCAGACCGACTTCATCCAGTTCAAGACCGACCGCCTGCTCAAGGGCGTCACCGACCCCGTCAAGCGCAGCCAGGCCATCAACTCCATCGTAGAGAGCATCTCCAAGATAAAGAACCAGATAACGCGTGCAGCCTACATCACCGACTGCTCCCACCGCCTCGGCGTCAACGAGGCCATCATCGTCAATGCCCTCAACAATTTCGTGCGCAACGGACTGAGCGAGCAGGTGCGCGAGGAACGACGTGCTGCCGGCCTGTCCGCGCCGCAACAGGGTGCTGCCACCACGTCACCCGCAAGCAATCAGGCAGCAGGCGTGTCGCCCCTCGACAAGTTGCTCAGGGTAGAGACGCTCCTCGTCCAGACCGTGCTCCACCACGGAGAGGAGTGCATCACCGTGAAAGACTGCGACGAGAACGACGTAAAGCTGCCCCTCGCCCAGTACGTCAGCCTCGACATGGCTGGCGACGGTTTCCGGTTCCACAACGAGTTGTACAACCGCATACTGCAGGAGGCCGTCGACCACCTCAACGACGAGGAGTTCAGGGCGGAGACTTATTTCGCCAACCACCCCGACCCCGAGGTGAGCAAGTTGGCGGGCATGATGACGGGACAGCCGGAGGTATCCACCGCCAGCCTCCAGATGAAGATGAACCCTGAAAAACTGCGACAGCTCGTACAGAAAGACCTCCTCAGCTTCCGCACACACTACATAGCCCAGCGACTCGTGGAGGTGCAACAGGAGTTTGCCGCCAACCCCACCAATATGGAACTTGTAGCAGAGTTCTCACGCCTCAAGCAGATGAATAGTCTGCTGGCCAACCAGTCCAACCTTATCTTCAACTAAGCATGATCAATATCCACTGGCTCTTCTTGCTCGCCTGGCTGGCCGTCACACTGCCCGCCATCGTGGCAGTGCTCATGGACAACAGGCAACCCGCCAAGACCATGGCGTGGATACTCCTGCTCGTGTTCATGCCCTATGCCGGACTGGTGCTCTATTTCTTCTTCGGCCAGAACGTGCGCAAGCAGCGCCTCATCAGCAAGCGTTCCATGGACCAGCTCACGAAGCGCTCCATGCTCGAGTTTGCCGAGCAGGAAAACCTCCATCTGCCCGAAGACGGGCAACCCCTCATGCGCCTTTTCACCAACCAGAACTGGGCACTTCCGTTCAAGGACAACCGCGTGGACATCTTCACCTCCGGTGCCGATTTTATCCTTTCCTTGCTTCAGGCCATCGGCTCAGCCAGCCACCACATCCACCTCGACACATACATTATCGAGGACGATGCCCTGGGGCGCCTTGTGGCCGATGCCTTGGCCGACAAGGCACGGCAGGGCGTGGAGGTACGCCTCGTCTACGACGATGTGGGGTGCTGGCGTGTGAGCGATGCCTTCTTCGAGCGGTTGCGCGATGCAGGCGTAGAGGTGCATGCCTTCATGCCCGTCCGTTTTCCTGCCTTCACCAGCAAGGTAAACTACCGCAACCACCGCAAGCTTTGCGTCGTGGACGGTAGGGTAGGGTACATAGGCGGCATGAACATCGCCCTGCGCTATGTGCGGGGGGTAAAAGGGCAGCCCTGGCGCGACACCCACCTGCGCATCGAGGGCGGAGGAGTCTACGCCATACAGCGCGCCTTCCTCGTTGACTGGTATTTCGTCGACCGTACCCTTATCACCGACCGCTGCTATTATCCCCCTGTAGACGAAGGGCTGCGCAACGACTGCCTCGTGCAGGTAGTGACGGCCAGCCCCATCACCCTCTGGCCCGATATCATGCAGGGCTACGTACGCATCCTCCTCCAAGCACGCCGCTACGTGTACATCGAGACGCCTTACTTCCTGCCCACCGAGCCTGTACTCTTCGCCCTCCGCACGGCAGCTCTCTCTGGTGTGGACGTCAGACTGATGGTTCCCGGCCATACCGACGCGCGACTGGTGGAGTGGGCGTCACGCTCTTACCTCATGGAGGCCATAGAGGCAGGCGTCAAGGTTTATCTCTACCGCGAGGGATTCAACCACAGCAAGCTGCTCGTCACCGACGACTGCTTGAGCACGTGCGGCAGCACGAATGTCGATTTCCGTAGCTTCGAGAACAATTTCGAGGCCAATGCCTTCTTCTACGACCGTACTATGGCGCTGCGCATCAAGGACATCTTCCTTGCCGATCAGCGTTGCTGCCGCCTTGTTGACGACGTGTCGTTCTTCGTGAAGCGCTCTTTCCTCAAGCGCCTCTTCGAGTCGGTGGTGCGATTGCTCTCCCCATTGTTGTAAACTCCTTCTGTATCTTTAATCAAGTCACGACTTTGATTCCCGTGAAAGAGGCTTATTGGAGTCGAACAATGCACTTGGCAGAATCACCAAGAGAAAAGGAAGGAAGAAAAGAGAGAAAATCCGCTTGGTCATCGAAAGTGAGAAAATAAAAAAAAGCGATGACCTTCACAGGCTATCGCTCCAAATCTTCAATAGGTATTAGTCTTTTTAAGGTAAAAAGATTGTTTCAGGATAACGGATTCAAAGTTAGCATTTTTTTGCGGTTCTGCCAAATGTTTTGACGCAAAAAATTCTCGTTCTCAATTGTGTTCCCACACAACTTTGTTTTTTAACTCATATTAACGACGTAGGTCGTCTGTACACTCGTAATTTGTGTCTCATTAGATGATTTGTTCAATTCTAAGAGCTTTGTACGTAGATGGGGGATTTCCTAAAAAGCCTATTTATCATAATGGTCGTTAGTTTCAATAAGAATAGAAGTAAAATGGTCGTCTCAGAATGGCAAAATCCTAACTCATGCAAAAACGCAACCTAACTCATACAAAGCGCAGCAAAAGCGCATGAATTACAGCGTGAAGAGTCTTCTGTGGGTGAAAAAGGCACAGATGGGTCGCATATTTCGGAAATGAGCGCTTGTAGGCAATCCTTGAAGTCGTCTGCATATACAGAAGCGTCAACGATAGGATTTTTGCCGAAACGGATTGTCGGGTCGTAATCTGCGGCTCCTGTTTGCTGGACAAACATCAGTCCTGGGCTTACCGGGCAATGCGCAGGATTCAATTGCTCGTCTTGTGCCACAATGAGCGAATAAAGCAGCGTCTGCAGGTAATAGTCTGAGTGGTATTTCAACTGGTTAGAGTCAAAGACCGCATTAACATCCTTAGGATGCGTATTGCTGTCTCGCCCTGTTTTATAGTCTATTATACGAATACGATGCGGTACTTGCGCGACATCTCTCCCAGAACTTAACGCATTGTCATCGGTGCCTGATGCCTTGCGGCCAGCATTTGCCGTTACGGCATCAAGTCTGTCAATGATGCCGCCAATCGTTATGGTGCGTATTCCAGACGGAGTATTTACAGTAAGTTTTGCAGACACATGCTTTTCCAGGCCGATAACAGTAATGGGTGCAAATCGCAAGTCCACTTCAAGCATTTTGTGCAGATAGCGTATAACCACTTGTTTATTAATACGTTGCAGGCCATTATAGTCGGGTGTTTTGTCCGATGTCTTATACATCTGTTCCGCAAAAGCCTGATCAACAAGTCTTTCAAGCAATTTCTGGTTGCCAGCCTGAGTTTTCAGCGCTTCATGGCCGATGACTATGGGACGGCAAAGTTCCTCCTCGCCTTTCTTGTTGAGCCTGATGTCCGAAGAGGCTGCAAAGTGAAGGTAAAAGAGTTGAGCGGCTCTATGGAAAATAAGTCCGAAATGGCGGCTGTCTATTTCGTCGGCTATCTCCTCCGGCTCCTTCAGTCCCATGATGTAGCGGTAATAATAGTGCAGCGGACACCTTATGTATGTACAGAGCGACGAAGGCGAGATGGTTCTATTGTCCATCAAGTCATCCACCATCTGTTGGGTTTTCTGCTTCGTTTCAATACATTTTGTCAACGGAGCCTGTCCAGTTTCCATGCTGATGCGCCGTATAGCATAACCGCTCTCCACAGCAAGTTGCAACATAAAGCGGCTCATCTCTCCCATATGCCCATCGCGAGTGGCGTTGTTGTATGCCAAGGTGATGTCTCCAGCCCGTTGCAGCATACGATGGAAGTAGTAGGCATAGATAGCCACTTTATGGTCAATCGTGGTAAGTCCATAAGCCTTGCGCAAGGAGTATGGAATGAAGGAAGCGTCGTTTACGCCTTTGGGCAAGTTGCCTTCATTGCACGACAGGACAAGCATGTGGTCGAAATCGAGATTACGTGTCTCGAGTATGCCCATTACCTGTATACCCTCAGCCGGTTCGCCGTGGAACGGGATAGACGTGGTGGTGAAGAGTTGCTGGAGCAATCGCTCGAAGGTTACGGTGTCTACTGTAAGGTCTCCCGAATCCATCAATTCAACAAGTCGGTTGACAAGAGTGTAAGTCCGGAATAAAGACTCCTGAAAGAGAGCATCCCCCCCGCCCACTGCGTTCGTCCCCACAAGACGCAACACATGAAGCAGATAGTTGGCAAGCGCCTTGTTGAAAGACTCCTTGTCGGCAGGCATCTGCGTGAAAAGCAGTTGTAACCCCTCGTCGGCCTTGTCGGTCAACAACTGCCGTGTAGGAAAAAATATTTTTTCGGTGTTCAGGCGGTCAGCCAAAGCGGTGCAATTAGGCGAGATATATGGTGCATAGGGGTGTCGGAGAATCTTGTTGACGAACTTGAGCCTATAGGCATCTCCCTTGATTCGAACACCCAGCGTCTGCAAATTAACCAATTGCTGGACAAGACTGTAGAAAGGAGTCAAAGCCAAAGGATAACCCAAAGTGACATTGACACATCCCGTCTCTTCAGGCAACGCATGGATGACGGATGGTAGCAGACTCTCGTCTGCCAGTACGATGGCGGTGCGCCTTCCAGCCTTGTAGCGTTCATTCTCCTTGAGCCACGTATGAACGTAGCACGCCTGAATGTGTTCTGTAGTTGCCGCAGCAAAGGTAATGTCTTTAGGGTTCTTCATGTTGCCGTATGCTTCGGCATGCATAGTTGCGGGCAATTCGTTGGGGAACGCGCCGAGATACTGGCGTATGTAGTGTCCGGCCTCGTTGTCGGACGCCATATAGTAGTCGTCGTAATCCCAGTAGAAAGCAGCCTTTCCTTCCTGTACGAGTCTTTGGCAGAGCAGACTTTCCACCTTCTGCATCATGTTAAACCCGACGAAGAGATATTTGTCGTATACAAAACTCACGTTCTTGTCTTCCGCCACTTTGCGGTAGAGCATGCCCTCGTAGGCGAGTCCCTGCGTAGAAAGTCGTCCGTTATAGTCGTGGTAGATATCCAGAAAATGGCTCCATAGCTGCAGAAAACGCTGTTTCAGTTCGGTATTGTGCTCGTCAGAGAAATTGCTGAAAAATTTCTTGATGATTGCCTTCTGGTCTTCAGAAAGATAAGAAATATCATCCAGTTCGTGAATATCACGCAGGTTGGCGAATAGCTTGTCAGCATCAGCCATATTCTTGTCCACGTCATCGAAGTCGGCAATGAGCAGCTGTCCCCAACCATAGAAATGGTCGAGCGTCTCGCTTATACCCGTACACTTTACAAAACTGCGGTGCATGTCGCACACCAGTTTGATAGGGTCACCCACCTTCAGAGCGCTGTGGTGCCTGAAAAGGTCACTGATGGTAATGTACGCCGGGCTCCACAAGGGTTTACCGGCCAAGCGTGCCAGTTCTTCGTTGAGGAAGAGTGAAGCTCGCTTGTTTGGGAAAACGACGGCGATATTACTCAGGTTAGTGCCGTATTTGGCAAGAATGTCTTCTGCTACGTATCTGAGAAATGGAGTCATATATTACTTATTGTTTCTTACTTTTGTTCATGTCTCTCACAATGGCATCTATCTCATCGAACTCAGTACCCTTGTTCAGATTGAGATAAATAGTATAGAGCGGCAATGCCCACTTCGATTTTTCCTTTGGCGCCATTTTGCGGTAACGCTCCAGGTAAGGCAACGCCTTCTGGTAATAGGCAGTAACCTCAGAGCGCTGTTTGCGCGAGAGCTGATTGTTCTTGTCGAGAGCCACAGCCATGTTGAAATTGGCGAGTCCGGCATTGTAGTACGATTCTACCAGGGTGTCGTTGCGCTGGAGAAGTGCTTCGCTGATGTCCAGGCTCTCCTTGTTCTTGCCTTGCGACAGGAGGAGCGTACTCTTGGTGTAGAGGTAAAGTTCGCTTTGCGAGTCGGCCTCCAGTGCACGGTCCACAATGTTCATGGCAGAGTCGAGCTTTGCCTCTTCCGCGTAAAACTCAACCAGCCGCGGGAAGAAGAACGGGAACTTGGGCGAATGGGCGAAACCATCCCTCAGAGTCTGCACATAACGTGCGGTATCCTTCTCCAGCTTGTATGTCTCTGCAAGAAACTGCAACATATAGTCGTAGTGGGCGGTGTCCTTGAGAGCTTCGTATGAATGGTGAAGCGTAGCTTTGGCATCATTCATCTTGTATCCGCAGTATACCGCCCAATAAGCAGCCACTGGCAAACGCTTGTCTTGCTCCTGGTAATGGAAGTCTCGGAACATAGGCTTGTTGGCGCAGGCAATGTAGCTGTCAAAGAAGCGATATGCTTCTGCATAGTTTTTCTTGCGAATGAACCATGCGCCTCCGTTGTACAGGTTGGGGCGAATCTGCCCAAGAAATTCGGCATGCGGCTTGCGATATTCCAGTTCCACCCTACCCTTCTTGTCCGGACACATCTCTACGGAGTCGAGTCCGCCGGCAATCTCAAACAACCTCCTCGTGACATTGAAGAGTTTAGCCGTATCGTATTTCTGCTTGAGGTAAAGCTGTTCGTTGCCCTGCTCGTATTGCTTGCGCACGGCATCATAGAGCACCACCCATATCTTCTTGTTGTTCCTGTTGGCAGAGTCGGCAAGCAGTTTTTCCATGCTTTTCTGCGCTTTGTCGAGGTCCTTGCCGGCCTTGACCTGGTCTTTGGCCGTCTGGATGTCCTTTTTCTGTGCCATACAGGGAACAGAGAGACTGCACATACAAAGTATCAGCCATACGAGGAAGCATGAATAGCGATTTGTTACGTGAATATAATCTTTTGTCCTTGTCATTGTTTCTTGCCTTGGTTGTCGGCATAGCCGACGTTGTTTTTCCCGCCATATTGGTAATAATACCAATAGGTGTTGCCATAGGTGTCGCGTAATGCCGTTTGCTTCTCTATAGGATTGGCATACTTGTGTTCCAGAGCCTGATAGTCCTGGAAGTCGGCATCCATCACCCCGTCCTTGTAAACCATCACCGGGAAGGTGCGCCGGTGAGCATATAGTACGAGCGCCTCCTTGTAGTGGCGAGGCATCTTCAAGCTGTCGTTGGCATAGGTACGTTTCACTTCGGCCACAAACCGGTCGAGTTTCTTGTCAAGAAGCAGCGCACACAACTTATAGTCTTTGGGTATGCGGTACTTCTTTTTGCCGGCGACAGTACCTTGGCATGTTCCGTCGGGCATGAAAGCCGACTCCATCCAGCGTGGAGATTTCCACATCATGGCACGCACAGTAGTGCCGTCAGGAACCATCGCCCTGCTGCCTCCTACCAAAGGGTAGGTAAACAACTCCTGTCCCATCGTGCCGCAACGGTGCAGGCAAGCAATGCGCAGCATGGTGAGTGACGAGTCGGTCTTCTCCGAGCGCTTGCCCACCTCCAGCGCTTCGGCATATTTGCCCTGCATCATAAGCCGCTCCATCTGCAAGCGTTCATGTAGAATCCTGTCATGGTTTGCAAGCGCCACCACACCCATCATCATCAGCGTAAGCATGAGCACGTTTTGCCACAATTCGCGAGAGAGCCACCCTTCGTGCCTGGCAGAGGGTTCGAGCGTCTCCATCTGTGTGGAAATCCACGACAAAGTCCCCCACACCGCCAGCACAAGAGGAATCAAGAGCCATCTCCATGTCCAGACCTGATGGTGTCCGAAGTTGGCAGGTATCGAAGTGAGAACCGTCATGAGCAGTAGAGACGGCAAGCAGTTGAGCGCATAAAAATAGCGCCTTACATGGAAGAGTGCAGCCACACCGCGCTGCAACAAGAAAAAGAGCAGCGTAAGCAGCAGAGGCGACACCACATAATGATAGGTGGTGACGCCACCCGACAAAACGTGTTGCGCCACCGCCAGTAAATCAGCCTGAAACCTGTCCAGGTAGAGATAGGTAAACAGTATGAAGATTATGTCAACGGTGGATCGCATCCCCACCATTCCATCTTTTTTCTTTCTCATCTTAATTTTTCTTGAGCACCAGCGCCGTCCTTGCAGGCAAGTAAAGCTTGAGCCATTCCTTGCGGTCAGCAACGTAGACGGGGTCATAGTTGGTAAGGTGCGTCATGCTGTCGTCATTGAATCCGTTGCCACCAAACACCTTGTTGTCAGAGTCGAGAACGATGCTGTATGCGCCGGTAGGCACTAGGAATCCGTAGTCGGTAAACGACTTTGTGGGCGAGAAGTTGAACACGAAGAGCAAGTCGCCCCTCATGAAGGCGAGCACCTGGTCGCCGTCGTTGTGCCATATTTCCTGCACGGGAGTCTTGTTGAAGTTTTTCTCGCTTTTCACCACTTCGAGCATCGCTTTGTCGAAATCGCCCAAGTAGCAATAGCACAAGTCCTTATTATCGACAAGGTTCCATTGTCTGCGTGCGTATTTATAGCTCCATCCATTGCCTTCGCGCGGGAAGTCAATCCACTCAGGATGTCCAAACTCATTGCCCATAAAGTTGAGGTAACCGCCATTGATGGTAGACAGGGTAGCAAGCCTTATCATCTTGTGCAGGGCAATGCCTCTGTGCGCCATGTCGTTCTCGTCGCCCTTCTTGAAATGCCAGTACATGTCAGCATCGATCAGTCTGAAGATAATGGTCTTGTCGCCCACCAAAGCCTGGTCGTGGCTCTCGCAATAAGAGATAGTCTTCTCGTCGGCGCGTCGGTTCTTTATCTCCCAAAAGATGCTGCTCGGCTTCCACGCCTCGTCAGGCAGTTCCTTGATGGTCTTGATCCAATAGTCGGGAATGTTCATGGCCATACGGTAGTCGAATCCGTATCCGCCGTTTTCAAACTTGGCAGCCAGTCCCGGCATACCGCTCACCTCCTCGGCTATGGTGATGGCATTCTTGTTCACCTCATGAATGAGGCAGTTGGCCAGTGTAAGGTAGCAGATGGCATTGTCGTCTTCGTGTCCGTTGAAATAATCGCCGTATCCGCCAAACGCCTCACCCAATCCGTGCGAGTAGTAAAGCATGGACGTGACCCCGTCAAAGCGGAAGCCGTCGAAATGGAACTCGCTGAGCCAATACTTGCAGTTGCTCAGCAGGAAGTGAATGACCTCGTCCTTGCCGTAGTCAAAGCAGAGGCTGTCCCATGCTGGATGTTCATGCCTGTCGCCCGGATAGAAATACTGGTTGGGGTCACCTGCAAGATTGCCGAGTCCCTCCACCTCATTCTTCACGGCGTGCGAGTGGACGATATCCATAATGACGGCAATGCCGTTTTGGTGTGCCGTGTCTATCAACTCTTTCAGTTCCTCAGGCGTGCCAAACCGGCTGCTTGCAGCAAAGAAGCTGCTAACGTGGTAACCGAACGATCCATAATAAGGATGTTCCTGTATGGCCATGATCTGGATGCAGTTGTATCCGTCCTCAATGATACGTGGCAGCACATTGTCCTTGAATTCGCGGTAGGTCCCCACCTTCTCAGCGTCCTGTCCCATACCGATGTGGCATTCGTAGATAAGCAGGGGGGAGGTATTGGCCTTGAAAGTCTTTTTCTTCCAAACATACGGTTCGGGGTTCCACACCTGTGCGGAGAAAATCTTTGTCACGTCGTCCTGCACCACGCGTTGCGCCCATGCCGGAATGCGTTCACCTTCTCCACCGTCCCAATGCACCTTCATCTTGTAGAGGTCGCCGTGCTTCAAGGCTTTCTCGGATAGTTTCAGTTCCCAGTTGCCCGAGTCACCGACACGCTTAGCGAGATACTTTGGCGATTCCTGCCATTCGTTGAAGTCACCGATGAGGTAGATAGCCGTAGCGTTGGGTGCCCACTCCCTGAACACCCATCCTCTTGCCGTCTTGTGTAGTCCGAAGTAGTTGTATCCGTTAGCGAAGTCGCTAAGTTTCTGCTTGCCGTTGCGCGTGAGTTGTCCGAGTTTCCACAGGGCATGGTCATGCCTGCCTCGGATAGCGTCCTCGTAAGGTTGCAGGTAAGCGTCGTTCTTTACTATTCCTATATGTTTGGGTGCGGCCACCTTCTTTGCAGAGGTTTTGCCGCTGGTTGTTTTCTTAGTTGCCATAGGTTCATGATTTTAGACTGGTTGAGAAAAACGGACACACGGGGCTCGACTACGCCTTTACCTTAAAGATAGCCTTGTGGATATCCCCCTGTCCGATGCAGGGCTGGTGTCCGTCTTGCGGAAAGAAGATGGCAAATTCGCCCGGGAGGCAAGTGACGTAAGCCGAAGCTACAGCGCCCGGATACTTTGTCACGTCCTTAGCCTCGTTGTATTCGGCCTCAGGCAACTTGGCCAAGGGCAGATAGCCGTACGTCTCCTCGTTGTCGAGGGGAATCTGGATGTCGAGCATGTTCTTGTGTGTTTCGAACACAGCTTCGTCCGCGGTCTTGCCGTGAGCAGTAGTGATATTTACGAACAAGTCGCTGCCCTTGATGGGATGCTTGCCATCCTCCAGCTCTTCAAGGTCGTTCGCCTTCAAGAATTCCACTACCTCAGCAAAGAGAGGATTGAGAGAAACGTATTTCTCAAGATTGTCTAATGTGTCTACTATCATAACTTCTTGTAATGTAGATTGTTTTTGTATATTTGATAAACTATATATTCAGCGTCTTTTAGTCCTTCTCCGCAACCTTAGTCTTCGAAGCGTTTACCCCTTTCGTAATATCCCTTGGCGGTCACTTGTCCGTTGCGGTCTTTCTCCACGAATTTTCCGTCGCGTATGTCCGAGACATAGGTACCCTCAAAGCGTTTGCCCTCTTTGGTCTCTTCGATGCACGCCCCTTCGCGTTTGCCCTTTCGGTAAGAGCCCTTGAATCGGTTTCCGTTGGCATAGTGTATGATGACTTCGCCGTCCACTACCCCGTTCTTGAACTCTCCCTCGTACACGTCACCGTTCTTCTTGGTCAGCTTTCCCCTGCCATTCTGCAGGTCGTCTTTCCAGGTTCCCACATAGATGTCGCCGTTCTTCCAGACGAAGGTACCCTGCCCCTCGCGCTGTCCCTCGCGGAACTGTCCCGTGTATTTGCTGCCCGTTGCCGACCGGAAGATGCCTTCACCCGTCCTTTCGCCCTGGATGTAGTCACCCTCGTACGAGTCGCCGTTATGGAAGCGGTAGATACCCTTTCCGTCCTGAATGTCGTCTTTCCAGTCGCCCACATAGGTATCACCGTCGGCATACTTGAACGTACCCTTTCCCGAGCGCTGGTTATCCTTCCAGTTGCCGTCATAGGTAGTGCCGTCTCCCCAGTTGAAGAATCCGTTCCCGTTCTTCATGTCGTTCATCCACTGTCCGCGGTAGAAAGCCCCTCCAGCGTAAGTGTAGGTACCCCTACCCTGTCGCTTGTCCTTATACCAGTCGCCGTCATACTTGTCACCGTTGTAGTAGAACATGATGCCGTGTCCGTGCTGATAGTCTCTGAACCAGAGCCCTACATACTTGTTGTTGTTCTGGAAGTAATAGGTGCCCTTTCCGTGCTGCTGGTCCTGCATCCATTGGCCTTCGTATTTCTCGCCGTCGGCAAACGTATACACCCCATAGCCCTCGCGTTTTCCTTTCAGATAATTGCCTTCGTAGGTGTCACCGTTAGGGAAGACGGTAGCCCCTTTGCCGTTGGGTTTTCCGCTCACCATCTCGCCCTTGTACTGCCCTCCGTCACGCGTGGTACACGACCCGAGTGATATTTTCTGTGCCTGGACGGTAAGCGGCAAGAGGAGCAGAAGAAAAATGGATATTCTATTTTTATGGTTCATTATGGTCTTCTTTTGTATCGATTTTCAAAGTTATGCAATTTCCGGCAAACATCAAAATAGATTAAGCATATTTAAGGCGAGTGTCGGTAAATTCCACACTTTTTAAAACGGGCGGGCCTATTCCGTCACTATCTGCATTCCGTCATAGCCGAAATGGAATCCCTCGGGCAGACGGCTTTCGGCATCGTCGTGCAATCCGATGTCGTGCGTCACGTGTATGAAGTAGACACGCTTCGCCCCTACCCTGCGTGCAAAACTTATGGCATCGTCCACCAACTGATGACTGTGGTGTGGCCTGTCAAAGCGCAGCGCGTTGACCACCAGCGTTTCCACGCCACGCAGGTAGGGCATCTCTTCCTCGGGCATGTATTTCATGTCGGTGATATAGGCAAAGTTGCCAAACCTGTATCCCAGGATAGGCATTTTGTCGTGCATCACGCGGATGGGCATCCATTCTATGTCGCCCGTCGTGTACGTTTCATGCGGCTCGACGAGGTGCAGACTCAGTTTGGGCGCCCCGGGGTAGAGCAGTTCCGGTGCCGAAGGAAAGCAGTAGGGCATGGTTCTCGGGAGCGATTTTACTACCGTTTCGTCGCCGTAGACATCGATGTCGCCGAAGACACAGAAGCCGCGTAGGTCGTCTATACCCCCTACGTGGTCATAGTGAATGTGTGTGAGTAGCACACCGTCCAGCCGCCGGAACGGTTGTCGCAGCAACTGCATGCGAATATCGGGACCGGCATCTATCAGCAGGCGTGTGTGCTCCGTTTCCACCATGGCAGCACACCGCAGGCGGTTGTCGTGCGGGTCATGGCTGCGGCAAACGTCGCATTGGCATCCCAGCACAGGCACCCCGCTCGACGTTCCCGTGCCCAAAAGCGTAACTCTTATCCTCGTCATCTGCTCATTTTTTTCATCCGTTAGGGGTTATCTGATGTTTACTTCGGGCAATATTTCGATGCCGAATTTTTCATGGACATCCTTCTGTATGGCCTTGCACAACTTCACCACGTCGTTGCCCGTAGCCCCGCCACGGTTAACGAGCACGAGTGCCTGCTTGGCATACACCCCAGCCCGGCCGAGGCTCTTGCCCTTCCAGCCGCACTGCTCTATCATCCATCCGGCAGGTATCTTTTCGCGGTTGTCGTCCACCTTGTAGTGGGGCATCTGCGGATATACCCGTGCCAGCGACACATACTTGCTACGCGGCACGATGGGGTTCATAAAGAAGCTGCCCGCATTGCCTTCCTCCTTAGGGTCGGGCAGTTTCGCCTTGCGTATGCTGATGATGGCATCGCGCAACTGGCGTGGCGTAGGACAGCCGATGCCGTCCTTTTCGAGCCAAGCCCTTATGTTGCCGTAGTCGAGATGCGGGCAGAACTGGCGGCTCAGCCTATAGACGACGCGCGTGATGAGGTACCTGTCCTTCCATTCCTTCTTGAAGATGCTCTGGCGGTAACCGTACTCACAATCGGCATTGTCAAAGCTCCGCGTTTCGCCCGTGGCTATCTCCACCGCCTCCACCTTATATATAATGTCTTTGGCCTCGGAGCCATAAGCACCGATGTTCTGCACCGCACTTGCCCCTACCTCACCGGGGATGAGCGAGAGGTTTTCCGCCCCATACCATCCATTCCCCACCGCATAGTCTACGATGTCGTCGAAGATCTCACCGCTTCCGCACGTCAGCAGCACAAACCCGTCATGGGTGTCCACGCATTCGATGCCGCGCAAGCCGCTGTGTACCACGGTACCGGGGAAATCGGCCGTGAGCAACAGGTTGCTGCCGCTGCCCACTACGATGTAGGGGTTGCCCTCATTGGCAAGGATGGCGGCCACCCGCTGGGCTTCCTCCACGCTGGCGTATTCCAAGAAACGGCAGCACTTGGCCTCTATGCCGAAAGTGTTGTGTGCCAGAAGGCTATAGTCAGTAAAGTCTTTCATGTCTTATGGGGGGGGGTGCCGTTTTACATATTCAGTTTGGTAAGCATCCATTTGCCGTCCTTCCTGCGGAAGGTCAGCTCCGTCTCCAGTCCGTTGGCGATGCCGCGTATGACAAACACCTTGAGGTTGCTTTCCGTGTATTTCTGTCCGTAGAGGATGTTGTAGATCATGCCGTGCGGCAACTTGGGCGCGAATGCCGGCCACGTCTCGGGTTCGATGTCGCCTGTCATGGTGCCGAAGTCATCGTCCGGGTCAGGACCTATAAACTTCACGGGGTTGTGCAGGTGCTCCGACTGGAAGGCGGAGTCGGTGGCAAATTTGTCGTAGAACTTCAAGAAGCTGGCGTTCTGGTTGACGTACATCGGCTTGTATTGTATGGATGTCATCATCCACAGGCCGTCCATACGGTCGAACACAAACTGCTGTACCGTCTTGTTCTTAAAGAACACCTTCTCCACCACCACATGACTGATGGTAGTGTCCTTCACCAGGTTCATCTGCCGCTGGTTGTCAAAGATAAGCGTATAGTAGTCTTGCCGCATGAAGAACCGCTCCATGCGCCACTGCCCTTTCTCTATCTGTTTCACCATCTTGTCGCCACGGTATACGGGCAGCGGAAACTTGATGCGTTTGAACTGCAGTTTGCGGTTAGCGGCAAAGTTGAACACGAAGTCGTCGAACAGTTCGTCGGCGGCCTTTGGCATTGGCGTCTCGGCAATCAGGGCATCAGCCGAATCAGCCGCTGCCGTGTCTGCCACTACGGAGTCCACTACTGTAGAGTCTTGGCTTGCCGTACCCTTCTTGTCTGTGCACCCGGTGGCAAACATCCCGGCCGTGACAGACAGCGCCACCATGTAGGGCGCAAAGGAAAGATTTTTCATAATCCCTACCTCTATTTCTCTGTTTTTGATTGCAAAAGTACATATTTCTTTTGAGATATTTCCTTTTTCGGGCGAAAAATATTACCTTTGCACGCAAAAGTAAGCAAGACGGGAACGAGCGAAGCGCATCGCGTGCAGTATGCCCTATCCCGACACCGGCAAGCAGAATAAAAGTAATAAAAAATATATGTTGTTAGAGAAAATAGAAAACCTCCTCAAGGAGGTGAGCACGCTCACGGCAAAGAATGCCGAAGAGGTGGAACAACTGCGACTGAAGTATCTGAGCAAAAAGGGCGAGATCAATGCCCTCATGAACGATTTCCGTACGGTGGCAGCCGACCAGAAGAAGGCGGTGGGCATTAAGATCAACGAACTGAAGCAGACCGCACAGGACAAAATCAGCAGTCTGAAGGAACAGATGGCGAGTGCCGAGACATCCGGCGACGACATCGACCTCACGCGTACCCCCTACCCCGTGGCATTGGGTACGCGCCATCCGCTCACCGTCGTGAAGAACCAGATCATAGACATCTTCTCGCGCATGGGGTTCACCCTTTACCACGGTCCCGAGGTAGACGATGACAAGCACGTGTTCACCATGCTCAACTTTGCCGCCGACCATCCTGCCCGCGACATGCAGGACACCTTCTTCATAGAGCAGAGCGACCCCGGCGACGTTACCAAGAACATCCTGCTGCGCAGCCATACCTCCGGCGACGAGGCCCACTACATGGAGACCCACGAGCCGCCCATCCGTGTGCTCTGCCCCGGGCGAGTCTATCGCAACGAGGCCATCAGTGCGCGTGCCCACTGCTTCTTCCACCAGGTGGAGGGCCTCTATGTCGACAAGAACGTGAGCTTCACCGACCTGAAGCAGGTGCTCCTTACCTTCGCACGCGAGATGTTCGGTGCCGACACCAAGATACGCCTCCGCCCCAGCTACTTCCCCTTCACCGAGCCGAGTGCCGAGATGGACATCTCCTGCAACATCTGCGGCGGCAAGGGCTGCAACTTCTGCAAACATACGGGATGGGTTGAGATTCTGGGATGCGGAATGGTAGACCCCCACGACCTCGAGGCTTGCGGCATCGACAGCAATGTCTATACGGGATACGCCTTCGGCATGGGTGTGGAGCGCATCACCAACCTCAAGTACCGCGTGAGCGACTTGCGTCTCTTTTCGGAGAACGACACCAGGTTCCTGCGCGAGTTCGAATCGGCCAAATAGCACAATGCATACATCTCTCCCGACAGCAGCAAAGAGACATTGCTTCTGCCGGGAGTTTTGATTTGACGCCCGCCACCAAACCGGGCACAGACGACAAAACATACAAGAACATTATACATCACATCATTATATGCTGACAGACATAGAAATAGCCAAACAGACCCCCTTGCGCCCCATCAACGAGATAGCCGCCGAAATGGGGATAGCAGAAGAACAAGTGGAGAACTACGGCAAGTACATTGCCAAGATAAGCCTCGGGCGCATAGACCGCAGCCGTTTCCAGGGCCATCACCTCGTCCTCGTCACCGCCATCAGTCCCACCAAGGCCGGCAACGGCAAGACCACAGTCTCGGTAGGCCTCGCCCTGGGCATGCAGAAGATAGGCAAGAACGCTGTTGTAGCCCTGCGCGAGCCTTCTCTGGGCCCGTGCTTCGGCATGAAGGGAGGCGCAGCCGGAGGCGGTTACGCCCAAGTGCTCCCCATGGAGAAGATCAACCTCCACTTCACGGGCGACTTCCATGCCATCACCGAAGCCAACAACATGATATCGGCACTCCTCGACAACTACCGTTTCCAGCATGAGGCCGACGGTTTTAAGCTCAAGAAGATATTGTGGCGTCGCGTCATGGACGTGAACGACCGCGGCCTGCGCCGCATCATCACCGGCCTGGGCCCCAAGGACGGCATCGAGACAGAGTCGGGCTTCGACATCACGCCAGCCTCCGAAATCATGGCCATCATGTGCTTCGCCACCAGCGTGGATGACCTGCGACGCCGCATCGACAACATCCTGCTGGGCATCACCGACGACGACAAGCCCTTCCGTGTCAAGGACATGGGTGTGGGCGGCAGCATCGTGGCCCTACTGCTCGACGCGCTCAAGCCCAACCTCGTGCAGACCACCGAGGGCACTCCCGCCTTCGTCCACTGCGGTCCGTTTGCCAATATCGCCCACGGCTGCAACTCGGTGATGGCTACCGCCGCAGCATTGCAGTATGGCGACTACGCCATCACAGAAGCCGGATTCGGTGCCGACCTCGGAGCAGAGAAGTTCTACGACATCAAGTGCCGCAAGACGGGTCTGCAGCCCGACCTCACCGTGCTTGTCGTCACCCTCCAGGCGCTGAAGATGCACGGTGGCGTGGCACAGGAAGACATCAAGGCCCCCAACGTGGAGGGCATGCAGAACGGATACTGGAACCTGGACAAGCACGTAAGGAACCTCCAGCACTTCGGCCAGACGGTCGTCATCGCCTTCAACCGCTTTGCCACAGACACCGACGAGGAGATAGACGTGCTGCGCCGCCACTGCGAAGAACTGGGTTGCGGCTTTGCTGTGAACAGCGCTTTTGCCGAGGGCGGCAACGGAGCGGTAGACCTCGCCCGCCTGGTAGTGAAAACCATCGACGAGAAACCCTCTGCCCCACTCCACTTCGCCTATGATGACGACGCCCCCGTGGTGGAAAAGATCGAGCGAGTGGCCAAGGACCTCTATGGAGCCGGAAGCGTGACGCTGAGCGAGAGTGCAGAGGCCATGCTCGCGGAGATCGAGAAGCTGGGCGCCAGCCGCTTCCCCGTCTGCATCGCCAAGACGCAGTACAGCTTCTCCACCGACGCCAAGGCATACGGCCCTACCGACGGCTTCGAGCTACATGTGCGCGACATCACGCTGAACATGGGTGCCGAGATGATCGTCGTCATCGCCGGTCCCATCATGCGCATGCCCGGACTCCCCAAGTCGCCGCAGGCTGAGCGCATCGACGTGGTGGACGGCGAGATAACAGGACTCTCCTGATCCCCCCGCGGCAGCATACACCCTTTTATTCATCCGACAAGTAAAACCCTACACACACATGACAATAACACTCACCATCCTCATCCTTACCGTTGCCATGTTTATCTGGGGCAAGGTCAGGGCCGACATTGTCGCCCTGACGGCACTTGCCGCCTTGCTCGTCTTCGGCATTCTTACCCCCACAGAAGCCCTTGCCGGCTTCTCCTCGTCCATCGTCATCATGATGATAGGCCTATTTGTGGTGGGAGGAGCCATCATGCAGACCGGTCTGGCCAAGCTGACCGGCAACAAGCTCATGGCGCTCTCCCACGGCAACGAAACCGTCACCTTCCTGCTCGTGATGCTCGTCACCTCCTTCATCGGAGCCTTCGTCAGCAACACCGGCACCGTGGCGCTCATGATGCCCATCATCATGAGCATAGCCGCCTCCAGTGGCCTGCAGTCGTCGCGCTTCCTCATGCCGCTGGCGTTTGCCGGAAGTCTGGGAGGCATGCTTACGCTCATCGGTACGCCCCCCAACCTTGTCATCGACGAGACACTCACCGAGGCAGGCTACCAGTCGCTCTCCTTCTTCTCCTTCTTCCCCGTCGGCATCATCTGCATCGCCATAGGCATCGTGGTGCTGATGCCCTTGAGCCGCATCTTCCTGAACAAGAAAGGGGCAGGAAAGAAAAAGAAGAAAGGCAAGTCGCTCGACGACCTCGTCACGGAGTACGACCTGCTCAGCAACCTGCAGCGCTACATCGTCCCAGCCCCGGCCAAGGTGAAGGGACACCCCGCCGCCCCCGTCTCCATCATTGGCAAGAGCCTGAAAGAACTGGACGTGCAGCAGCACTACGGCGTGAGCGTCATAGAGATAAGAAACGAGAAGAAGTCGCGCCTGGGACTGGTGAAGGGCGTCAACCAGAACATGGCACGCAGCAGCAGTGTGGTGGGTGAGCAGGACATCCTCTACATCATTGGCGAGGAAGAGCGCATAGCCTGCTTTGCCGCCGACTATGGCCTGAAGAAGATGCAGAAGGTGAACATCGATTTCTACGACCTCGGCCTTACGGAGATCGTCGTCATGCCCACCTCCACCTTTGCCGGTCTGCGCATCCGCGAGGCCAACCTGCGCAAGCGTTTCGGCATCAACGTGCTGGGCATCAAGCGCGGCGACGACTACATCACCACCGACATCATAGACAGCAAGCTCAAGGTGGGCGACGTGCTGCTCGTACAGGGCGAATGGACCGACCTGGCCCATCTGGCCGACGACACCGCCAACTGGGTATTGCTCGAACAGCCCGAAAATTCCAAGGCGAAGGTGCTGCTCGACTACAAGGCCCCCATGGCAGCTGCCATCATGCTGCTGATGGTGGCGCTGATGGTGTTCGACTTCATCCCCGTGGCACCCGTCACGGCAGTCATCATCGCCGGTCTCCTTACCATCTTTACCGGTTGTTTCCGCAATGTAGAAGCCGCCTACAAGACCATCAACTGGGAGAGCATCGTCCTCATCGCCGCCATGATGCCCATGTCCACTGCCCTGGAGAAGACGGGCGTGTCGGCCCTTGTGTCGCAGACACTCGTCGAGAGCCTCGGCAGCATGGGGCCCGTGGTGCTGCTGGCAGGCATCTACTTCACCACGTCGCTGCTCACCATGTTCATCAGCAACACCGCCACGGCGGTGCTGATGGCACCCATCGCCCTTGCTGCCGCCCAGCAGGTGGAGATCAGCCCCTATGCCTATCTCTTCGCCGTCACGTTAGGAGCCAGCATGTGCTTTGCCTCGCCCTTCTCCACCCCGCCCAATGCACTGGTGATGAAGGCGGGCGGCTATACGTTTATGGACTATGTGAAGGTAGGACTGCCTCTTCAGGTCATCATAGGCATTGTCATGACGTTTGTTCTGCCGTTGCTGTTCCCGTTCTGAAGCTGAACTCGCAACCGCAGTATTGCTGATTGTAGAAGTCGTTGAGGCGAAGCAGTTCGCCTCTTCGCATCTGCAGTCCTCCCTTGCGCCAGTTCTGTTCCCACCACCCCACGTCGGGGCATCCGCCCACCGCCGCATGGCCGGCGCGGTCTATCTGCGCTATGTTCTTCCATCTCGACGACGCCAGCGTTGTGGTAAGCCACCGGAACCCATGCTCCTGGGCATAGCGTGCCGCCCGCTCCAGCCGGAACAGGAAGCATGCCGAGCACCTGTTGCCGCGCTCCGGCTCATGCTCCAGCCCCTTTACCGCCGTGAGCCATTCGGCGTGGTCGTATGCGTCCTCCACATAGGGCACGCCCTGTGCGGAGAGGAAGCGCATCAGCTCCTGCTTGCGTATCTCGTACTCCTCGAGCGGAAAGATGTTGGAGTTGGAGAAAAAGACAGTGGGCCTGATGCCGTTGCGCAGCAGACACTCCACAATGGCCGCCGAGCAGGGGGCACAACAGGCGTGGAGCAGCACGGAACGCTCGTCGGGCGTGCTGCCGTCGGGAAGGCCGACCTTCACATACTTGTATTGTTCTTCGGGTAGTATCTTCATAGGTGGTTGAGGAGGGAATCTAAAAAATGCGGATACAAATTTATACAAAACCTATGAGAAACACGAAAGATTTGACAGAAAATGTTTGTTTGCCTGCTAAGTAATCGCAAAACATCACATCCTTTTCTTGCAGATGGTGAACGAAGTCATAGATACTTGCCACTTGGTCGGCAATCTGCCGATTGAACAGCAATGACTGGGGGTGGTTCTTTACCTTTTGGTTGTTCCCCCCATTGGTCAGAATACAGCTTGACACCAGTACTGATAAATTTCCGCTTACTCAGGTGCGTTACATCCAGTTGCACGGAGGCTTGGCGTTTTTTGGTGGCCACGTGCTTTCTATCAAAGACGAGCCGAACTGATACTTGATTCATACTTTTACCACTTTTAGAGGTCGGTAAATGCAGAGAGAAGCATTTTGCGTATCGGGTATCGAGCAGGGTATCGAATTGGTATCGAAACTTTGCCGTAGTCTGACATTTTACATCATGTCATGTCGTAGCACCGAAACACTTTCCGACACTCCTAAAAACACTATGTATCAGCGTCTTACCAACCAATTGACTGCAAGTCAATACAAAAAAAGAGGACTATTACATCCTCTTTTCGTGATTCCGTTGGGGTTCGAACCCAAGACCCACAGCTTAGAAGGCTGTTGCTCTAATCCAACTGAGCTACGGAACCATCATCTTAAAAAACGACTGCAAAGGTAATGCTTTTTTTGCGGTTTACCAAATATTTTGCGAGTTTTTTGTTTTTCGCAACACATTTGCCCTTTGGTTGGCAGACAAGGCAACTTGGCACATTCTCCACTGCAGCCGTTTTCCGTAGTCTACGAATTCATGGAGAGAAGGAACTCCTCGTTGTTGCGCGTACGCTCCATGCTGCTGTGTATCGTGTTCATGGCCTCTACGGGGTTCATGTCGGCTATGTACTTGCGCAGAATCCACATACGGTCGAGCGTGGTGCGGTCCTGCAGCAGGTCGTCGCGGCGTGTAGACGAAGCCACCAGGTTGACGGCAGGGAAGATGCGCTTGTTGCTGAGCGAGCGGTCGAGCTGCAACTCCATGTTACCCGTACCCTTGAATTCCTCGAAGATGACCTCGTCCATCTTACTGCCCGTGTCGATGAGGGCAGTGGCGATGATGGTGAGCGAACCGCCGCCCTCTATGTTGCGCGCAGCACCGAAGAAGCGCTTGGGTTTCTGCAGGGCATTGGCGTCGACACCACCCGTGAGCACCTTGCCTGAGGCAGGAGCCACCGTGTTGTAGGCGCGAGCCAGGCGGGTAATGGAATCGAGGAAGATGACCACATCGTGTCCGCACTCCACCATGCGCTTGGCCTTCTCCAGTACGATGCCCGCTATCTTGACGTGGCGCTCTGCCGGTTCGTCGAACGTAGAGGCTATGACCTCGGCGTTGACCGTGCGCGACATGTCAGTCACCTCCTCAGGGCGCTCGTCTATGAGGAGCATCATGAGGTAAGCCTCAGGATGATTGGCTGCTATAGCGTTGGCAATGTCCTTCATGAGGATGGTCTTACCCGTCTTGGGCTGGGCCACGATGAGGGCGCGCTGCCCCTTGCCTATGGGCGAGAAGAGATCTACGATGCGCGTGCTGAGATTGGTAGTCTTGGGGTCGGAGCACAACTTGAACTTCACGTCGGGGAAGAGAGGCGTGAGGTGCTCGAAGGGTATGCGGTCGCGCACCTCGCCGGGATTGCGTCCGTTTATCTTGCTGATGTCGGATATGGGGAAGTACTTCTCGCCCTCGCGCGGCGGCCGCACATGGCAATTCACCACGTCGCCCGTCTTCAGGCCGTAGCGCTTCACGGTATTGGCCGGCACGTAGACATCGTCTGGAGACGAGAGATAGTTGTAGTCGCTGCTACGCAGAAATCCGTATCCGTCGGGCATCACCTCAAGCACGCCGTTGGCGGTGATGATATTGTTGAAGTCGTATGCCCCACCCTTGCTGTTGGCGGGAGCAGGCACCGACTCGGTGCGTGTTGCAGGCATGGTGGTGGGGCGGTCGAAGATGTCGTAGGTGGGCATGGCCCCCAGGTCTTCTATGGGCAGGTCGACTACGGGGATGAAGTCGGTACCGTCGCCCGGGTCGCCCTCCCATACACCCTTGGCTGCAGCCTCGCACGGAGCATCGCTTGTGTCGGCAGACTGCTGCGGAGCATCCGTGGCACTGGCCTCTGCCTGTTGGGGCGTAGCCTCTTCGGCAGGTTGGGCAGCATCAGCGGTCTCTACACCCGCCTTGGCCTTGAGCGCTGCCGCCTTGGCTGCGGCTATGGCCTCCAGTTCGGCCTTGCTTTTGCGTCCGCGGTGTTTGGGGAAGGAGGCCAGCACGGCAGCCTCGTCTATCTGGACATCGGCGGCAGGGGCTGGCGCGTCACCGACAGGGACTCCCTGAACATAGGGGACTTCCTGAGCCTCGGGGGCAGGTACTGCTTCCGGCTCGGCGGCACGGGGAGCTACCTCTTCTATTTGCTTGAACAGCGATTCCTCCGTAGGGTGCGACGGACCGGACGCCTGGTTTTTCATCACGTCATAGTTTTCGCCTTTCTTGCCTTTCACGGAGTATACCTTGTCGTCTTTCTTGGTTGTTATCCTTGCCCTTTTGCGCTTGGCGGGCAAGGCGTCTGCAGGTGCCTCTCCGCCTACGCCTGCCTTACCTTCGGCCTGGGCGTCGAGGATGGCATAGACAATGCTCTCCTTGTTGTCGCCAGCCTTCAGTTTCACGCCCATCTGGCGAGCAATATCCTTGAGCGTAACGACATTCTTAGCTGTTAATTCGTCTTTGCTATACATTATATAAATATGTGTATATGAAGTTTTGACTGTCATGAAATGCGTTTCGCAAGAGGAGGAAACGCCTGATAGTGTTAAAATCGAGTGCAAAGATAAGTAAAAATATTCGTTTCTGCAAAATATTTTCGCTATCTTTGCAAAAAATATTAAGTCATGGCAAGTCAAATACCCTATTTGGACGTACAGAACCTCACCAAACGCTTTGGCGCACAGGTGTTGTTCGAGAACATTTCCTTCTCCATCGCGGAGGGGCAGAAGGTGGGACTCGTGGCACGCAACGGCACCGGAAAGTCGACCCTCATGTCCGTGCTCATGGACAAGGAGGGGCACGAGGGCGGAAGCATCATCTACCGGCGCGACCTGAAACTGGGTTTTCTGGAGCAGTCGCCCGTGTTCAACCCCGAGGAGAGCGTGCTCGATGCCTGCTTCAACCACCACGGCGATCCCGAGCGCGTGCTCAAGGCACGGCAGATACTTACGCAGTTGCACATCGACGACCTGGAGCAGCCCATGGGGCAGCTCAGCGGCGGACAGCAGAAACGCGTGGCACTGGCCAACGTGCTCATTACCGAGCCCGACTTCCTGATGCTCGACGAGCCTACCAACCACCTCGACCTGGAGATGATAGAGTGGCTGGAGGGATACCTCAACCGCGGCAACAAGACCATCTTCATGGTGACGCACGACCGCTTCTTCCTCGACAAGGTGTGCAACGTGATACTCGAACTGGACAACCGCAGTGTATACACCTACCGCGGCAACTACGCCTACTACCTGGACAAGAGGCAGGAACGCATGAACAACCTGCGCGCGGAGATACAGCACTCGCGCAACCTCTACCGCCGCGAACTGGAATGGATGAGGAGGCAGCCGCAGGCACGGGGCCACAAGGCCAAATACCGCGAGGACGCCTTCTACGAACTGGAGAAGGTGGCACGCCAGCGCATAGAGGACAGGCAGGTAAGGCTCAAGGCATCAACGGTGTACATTGGCTCCAAGGTATTCGAATGCCAGTATGTCTGCAAGACCTTCAACGACAGGGGACAGCAGAAGGTGATACTGCGCGACTTCTACTACAACTTTGCACGCTTCGAGAAAATGGGCATCGTGGGCAACAACGGCACGGGAAAGTCGACCTTTATCAAGATGCTCCTGGGAGAGGTGAAACCAGACAGTGGGGCGTTCGACATAGGCGAGACCGTACGCTTCGGATATTTCTCGCAGGAAGGACTGAAGTTCCGCGACGACCAGAAGGTGATAGACGTCATTACCGACATAGCCGACTACATAGACCTGGGCGGCGGACGCCACATGACGGCATCGCAGTTTCTGCAGTTCTTCCTCTTTACGCCCGAAGAGCAGCACAACTATGTGGCGAAGCTCAGCGGAGGAGAGAAACGCAAGCTGTACCTCTGCACCGTGCTGATGAAGAACCCCAACTTCCTGGTGCTGGACGAGCCTACCAACGACCTCGACATACAGACGCTGCAGGTGCTGGAGGAGTATCTGCAGGACTTCCCGGGATGTGTCATCGTGGTGAGCCACGACCGTTACTTCATGGACAAGGTGGTGGACCACCTGCTCGTGTTCAAGGGCGACGGAGAGATACAGGACTTCCCCGGCAACTATACGCAGTACCGCGAATGGAGCAAGATGCAGCCCATGGAGGCCGCCACTCACCCCAAGGAGACACCCGCAGCCGACAAAGCTACAGCCCCCGCCCACCGCGATGCCGTCCCCGGCTCCCGACGCAAGATGACGTACAAGGAGAAACGCGAGTACGAACAGCTGGGCAAGGAGATAGAACAGCTGACGCAAGAGCAGAAACGCCTGGAAGAGGAGCTGTGCAGCGGCACGCTCTCCGTCGACCAGCTCACCGAGAAGAGCAAACGCCTGCCCGAGATAAAGGACGCCCTCGACGAGAAGGAGATGAGGTGGCTCGAACTTGCAGAAATAGAGGGATAGAGCGACACTTCTAAAGAAGAACTTTAGGAACACCCTTTAAATCATCACTTACACACAATGCGTGGACTTTAGGACACGCACGGATACAACAAGAACAATGGAAATAAAGAAATCGGAATTTACACTCTCGGCACCGCGCCTGAGCATGTGCCCCAAGGACGACAAGCCGGAATATGCCTTCATAGGCAGGAGCAACGTGGGAAAGTCGAGCCTCATCAATATGCTGTGCAACCACAAGGGACTGGCCAAGACCTCTGCCACGCCCGGAAAGACACTGCTCATCAACCACTTCATCATCAACAACGAGTGGTATCTCGTCGACCTTCCCGGATACGGATTCGCCAAACGGTCGAAAACCGTGCAGAAGCAGTTGGAGCAGATGATAAGCAGCTACATACTGCAGCGCCCGCAGCTGGCCAACGTCTTCGTACTCATAGACGTGCGCCACGACCAGCAGAAGATAGACCGCGAGTTCGTAGACTGGCTAGGTGAGAGCGGCGTGCCCTTCTGCATCGTCTTCACCAAGGCCGACAAACTGGGTCCGGGAAAGGCCAAGATGAATGCCGACAAATGGATGAGGGCGCTGGAAGACCGCTGGGAGGAACTGCCCCCCTACTTCATCACCAGCAGCGAGAAAAAACTGGGGCGCGACGAGGTGCTCGACTACATAGAGCAGATAAACAAGGAACTGGCGGAGAAATAACAGAAAAAAAGGGGCGCAAACCGTACCTAGTTATTATCACTAAAACGGGAGACAAACCTATACAAAAAACATGAAACAGATAGGATGGGGCTTCATCGGATGCGGTGAAGTGACAGAAAAGAAGTCGGGACCCGCCTTCAACGAAGTGGAGGGGTCGCGCATCGTGGCGGTAATGAGCCGCCACGAAGAGAGGGCACGCAGCTATGCCGAACGCCACCACGTGCGCAAATGGTATACCGACGCACAGGAACTCATAGACGACCCCGATGTCAACGCCGTATACATAGCCACGCCGCCGTCGTCGCACGCCACCTTTGCCGTCATGGCCATGAGGGCAGGCAAACCCGTATATGTGGAGAAACCACTGGCGGCAAGCTACAACGACTGCATACGCATCAACCGCGTGAGCGAACAGACCGGCGTGCCCTGCTTCGTGGCTTACTACCGCCGATACCTGCCCTACTTCCAGAAGGTGAAGCAGATCGTGAAGAGCGGATGTATAGGACAGGTAATAAACGTGCAGGTGCGATTCTCTGCTCCGCCGCGCGACATGGACTCTGCCACCGGGAAGAACGCACCGTGGCGCGTACAGCCCGACATCTCGGGAGGCGGATATTTCTATGACCTCGCACCCCACCAGATAGACCTGCTGCAGGACATCTTCGGCATTATAACACGCGCACACGGCTACCCCGCCAACAGGGCACACCTCTACGGGGCGGAAGACACCGTGTCGGCATGCTTCTACTTCGAGAGCGGCATCCCGGGCAGCGGATCGTGGTGCTTCGTGGGACACGAGAGTGCAAAGGAAGACCGCATCGAACTCATAGGCGACAAGGGGTCGCTCTCCTTCTCCGTCTTCAACTACGACCCCATACTCCTCGTCACCAGCGAGGGAAGGAGAAGCATCACCGTGCCCAACCCGCCCTACGTGCAGTTGCCACTCATCAAGAACGTGATAGAAGACCTTCAGGGCATCGACAGCTGCACCTGTACCAGCATCTCGGCCACACCCACCAACTGGGTGCTCGACCGCATACTCTGGAAGAACTAAACAACCATCATAAGAGAGAGAAGTGTCTACAAGTATAAGGCTTTGGATGGCCGGCACCATGGTGTGCTGCACGCTGTGTGCCCATGCGGCAGACAAGCGACTGACGGTAGTGCCCGACTCCGTGTATGCGGAAACGGACACCATCGACGCAGCCGCACGCCGACACCTGTCCGACAGCCTGAAAAGGGAGAAACACAAGCGCTCGTTCTTCCACAAGGTGGGCGACGTCTTCACGCGCTTCTTCCGCGAGTTTGACAACACCGACAGCACCTACATCGAACCGCAGCACTACAACTATACCGTCATGCTGCAGAACACCAACACCTACGAACTTTACACCCTCTCCAACAAGGACGGGCAGAGCGTCACCTTCGCACCCGACGTGTCCTACCGCATGGGGCCCTACGTGGGATGGAGATGGGTATTCCTGGGATATACCGTCGACCTGAAGAACATCGGTTTCTGGACACACAACACGTCGAAGAAGGAGTTTGACCTGAGCCTCTACAGCAGCATGCTGGGCGTAGACCTCTTCTGGAGGGAGACGGGCAACGACTACCACATACAGAAGATAGAAGTAGGCGACGACGTGGACATGTCGCCCATGCACGGCGTAGACTTTGACGGGTTCAAGTCGAGCATCAAGGGCTTCAACCTTTACTACATCTTCAACCATCGAAGATTCTCTTATCCAGCCGCTTACTCGCAAAGTTCCGTACAGCGCCGCAGCACAGGAAGCGCCCTAGCGGGCATCGGCTTTACACGCCACACGCTCGACGTGGACTGGACCACACTGGAGCAAACCATACAGGACAAGATGGGCGAAGCATGGGGCAAGAAATTCAACCAGAGCATCAAGCAAAGCACCGTGAGCTACTCCTCTTTCTCACTGAGTGGAGGATATTCGTACAACTGGGTGTTTGCACACAACTTCCTCTTCAACGCCTCTCTCTCGGCTGCCCTTACCTATAACCACACTTCATCCAACGGCGAGAACGAGGAGAAGAAATCGCACCAACTGTTCAACTTCAGCAACTTCAACATCGACGGCATAGGACGCTTCGCACTGGTATGGAACAACACGAGGTGGTATGCCGGTGCCAGCTGCATCATCCACTCCTACAACTACCAGCGAAGCCAGTTCTCCACCAACAACTCGTTCGGGTCGCTCAACATCTACTTCGGCGTCAACTTCGGGCGAAGGTAACTCCCCCACTCTACACATCTTGCGAAAAACAAAAAACGATGAAACCATCAAGAATCCTTTCCCTCCTTTTCCTCCTTACCCTCCTTTCCTGCCCTGCACATGCACAATGGCGCAGCAGCGACAGCCTGCGCATCGTAAGGCTTCTGGAAGAAGCCGGAAGCCTGAAGCAGAAACCGGAAAACTGGATGCTGTGGTTCGGCAAGAAATTTGCAGGCATCCCCTACGTGGCAGGCACGCTCGACCGCAACGACGAGGAACGGCTCGTGGTAAACACACGCCAGATGGACTGCTCCACCTTTGTAGAGACCGTCACCGCCCTGACACTATGCGCCCACAACGGCGAGACGGCATTTGCCGATTTCTGCCGGCGGCTGACCGACGTAAGATATGCCGACGGACAAGTGGCATACACCTCGCGCAACCATTACTTCACCCGATGGGCAGAGGCCAACGGGTGCAAGGGATTTGTCAAAGACATCTGTCCCTCGCCCCCCTTCACCGCCCGCCAAACAGTAGATGTGTACTGGATGAGCACGCACGTGGCCCATTACCGTATGCTCACCGCCCATCCCGAGTGGCTGCAACCCGTCAAGGACATGGAGCGGAGTATCAGCGGAAGGCAGTACCGATACATTCCCAAGGACGCGATAAAGGACAACGCCCTCTTCCGTGCCACCATCCACGACGGCGACATCATAGCCATCATTACAAACAAGAAAGGTCTCGACACCACCCATCTGGGCATTGCCTTATGGCACAGCGACGGCCTGCACCTGCTCAATGCCAGCAGCATACACAAGAAGGTCGTTGACGAACCGATGCTCCTGGCCCGCTACATGCGACGGCATCCCTCGCAGGCAGGCATCAGGGTGTGCAGGGTGACGGGTGCCGAGACTAAGTAGGCACCGCTACTTGTCGCCCTGGGGCAAGGGATAGTTGTAGCGGTCGAAGTAGACGGGCGTCGAATGGTTGTACCACACCCCCTCCACATTGATGCCGATGGTGAAGTTCTTGTTCACATTATACCTTACGCCGGCTCCCAGCACATTGGCACCCGCCGCGCCCATGCCGTAGCCCAGAGGCATCGTACCGCCCAGTCCCCACATGCCCGGCACACCATAGCCATAGCCGTATCCGTACGCACCGCATCCGGCATAGCGGCTATAGCGGCTGTTATAGTTGTTGCTGAGACTCAGTTGGCCGTAGGCGTATGCCTCCCAGTGCTCGTCAAAACGATAGCCCACGATGGCATACAACCCCGCATCGCGGTAGCTGTCTCCGCCCCACAACGTGTTGTTCAGATACCCGCCGCCCGCTATCCACAACTTTCCGTCGCGCGTGAGCGGCGCAAGGTACGTGGCATTGATGGTCTGCGAGAAACCGCCCTTGTGGGGCAGTCCCTTGCCGGAGGTGACGAAGGCAGAGGCACCGAGCTGAACATTCAGTCCCCGGTGCAGGCCATAGCCATAGCCGTAAGCGGGGGCATAGAAAGGTGCGGCCTGCGTAAGTCCCGTATCGTGCACGGCAGATGCAGGAGCACTGCCCACCGAATATTTCATGTTCTTCACCGGCTTGCCCTGGTAAACCATCTTCTGGTCTTGCTGCACCACGGTGTCACCGGGCAGCAGCCATTCCTCCCTCATGTTGTCGGGACTGTGCAGCGGTCCCATCCTCACTTCCTGCGCCTGCGCCGTCTGCAAGGCGGCAAGCAGCACACTGGCATATACGATGTATCTTTTCATTTTTCTCTTCTCTTTCTTGTCGTCTTTAATAGCAACATACAAAATTACTGCTTTTCCGTCAAAAGCGTTAAGCACGGTGTCACAAATAACAATATATAGCAATGTTTTGGTGATGATAACAAATTCTTCGCGGAATATTGGCCGATTGACAAAATAGTTGTACTTTTGCATCAAAAAAAGATGACCAAGCAATTGTTACTAATGGCCGCATGGGCCATATTCTCTTCATCCCCCTCCCTTGCCCAGGACAAGGGACAGACTACGGCAGCCACCGCTCCTGTTGCCACGACAAGCATAGACACGGCAGGCGTACATCAGGACACCACCTGTCACGAGGTGTTACTGCAAACCACCATGGGCAACATCCGCGTGGCACTGTACAACGACACGCCACTCCACCGCGACAACTTCCTGAAGTGGGTGCGCACGGGCTATTACGACGGCTGCATCTTCCAGCGCGTCATCAAAGACTTCATGATACAGGGCGGCGACCCCGGCTCGCGTAAAGTGACACCGGGCAAGGAGGAACGTTTCGACACCGCCTACACCGTCCCCGCAGAGATACGTTACCCCAAGTACTACCACAAACGAGGACAGCTCTGCGCCGCACGCGAGGGCGACGACATCAATCCGCAGCGTGCCTCTGCCCCCTGCGATTTCTACATTACCTGGGGGCGCAACTATACGCCGCGCCAGATGGAGTATACCGTGGAGAAGATGCAGCGCGAACAGAAGTGGTATGCCGTGCCTGGTCCGCAGGTGCAGGCAGGATACATCAAGTATGGCGGGGTGCCCCACCTCGACAAGGGCTACACCGTCTTCGGTGAGGTGCTTGAGGGCATGGATGTGGTAGACCGCATACAGCAGGTTCCTACCGACCACAACAACAACGACCGTCCCCTCGAGGATGTCGTCATCCTCAAGGCCACGGTCGTGAAATGACACGGTCAGGGCGCGTGGCGACAACTTTCATGGTCACGAAGCCAATAACCGATTTGGTCTGCCACCACCTCTTCCTCGCAGGCAGGATAACCTTCACTGCGTAGTTTATTCCATGCAGTTTATACAAGAGCTGTATTCCGTCAACCTCAGTATTGAAGGCGACCTCACCCATCATATTCTTCTAAAGGTAACTACTCAGGTGGGTGCAATGATGCTTGCACCCACCTGAGTAGTTACATAGGGATGGTCTTGGCAAAGGAAGGTCCTGTGATACTCTATCGTCTGAGAAAGAAGGAGTAGGCTTTAGCGGTAAAGGCAGCTAGCCTCCAGAGTGTGAAAGCTTACCTTCTGTGGCGTGCTGACTATGCTCAGCAGTTCTGCCAAGCCAAGTCAGCAGACCTGTCGACTATAGTCAGCAACTCTGCTGAGCGTAGTGGGCATACCGTATCATCGTACAATTTCCACCTTCCAAGTTGTACAACCATGCACCCTTATGTCGTACGACTGTTCACTCTATAGTTGTATGGTTTGGAAGCCACAGTCGTACGACTTGAGGGCTATAGTTGTACGACTATAGGTGCAATGAGAACAGAGGGAACAGATTAGAAAAATCCCCGGGACCCTTGTTGTCTAAGTTGTCGGTTCGGACACCACAAAAGGCCGATTGCCACAAGGGGTTAACGTGCGCCCCTGAAGGGCGCAAGCAACCGTACAGGTCAGTTTTGCTTTACGGCATCTGCCAATTGGGAGAGGGCCTGCTCCAGCACGCTCCTAGGGGCTGCCACGTTAAGGCGCATGAAGCCTTCGCCGCCAGGGCCGAACATCTCGCCGTCGTTGAGAGCAAGGTGTGCCTTGTCTATGAAAAGGTCGAGCAGGGCTTCGTGGGAGAGATGCAGGTCACGGCAGTTGAGCCAAACGAGGAATGAAGCCTGCGGGCGCAACGGGCGCACACCGGATATATGCTCACGGCAGTAGTCTTCGACAAAGAGGATGTTCTTCTCCACATAGGCGAGCATCTGCCTGCGCCATTCCTCGCCCTGGCGGAACGCTGCCATGGTGGCAATGGGTGCAAAGAGCGTCGGCTCGTCCAGTTCGTTGGCTGTAAGCCATGTATAGAACTTGTGGCGTATCTCGGCATTGGGGACAATGGCATAGCTGCTCACGATGCCAGCAATGTTGAACGTCTTGCTGGGTGCCTGGAATGTGATGCTGATGTCGCGTGCCTTGTCTGATACCGAGGCGAAGGGGATGTGCTTGTGGCCGAAGAGTGCCATGTCGGCGTGTATCTCGTCGCTCACCACGAGGAGGCCGTGCTCATAGCAGAAGTCGGCAAGGCGCTGCAGCGTTTCGCGGCTCCAGGTAATGCCCCCGGGGTTGTGGGGATTGCAGAGGATGAGTACCTTGCACTTGTCGTCGCACACCTGCTCCAGGTTGTCGAAATCCATGTCGTAGTATCCGTCGCTGCGCATCTTCAGCGGATTGGACACCACCTCCCTGCCGTTGCCCTCGGGTGTGAGGCGGAAAGGATGGTAGACGGGTGGCTGGATGATGACTTTTTCGTCGGGACGGGTGAAGACGTTGACGACGAGTCCGATGCCCTTCACAATGCCGGGAATAAACCTGACCCAGCTGCGTTTTACCGTCCACTGGTGGTGGCTTTCCACCCAGTCGATGATGCTCGGCAGATAGTCGTCCGGTTCCATGGTATAACCGAAGAGTGAATGGTCGAGACGTTTTCTGAGTGCCTCGGTTATAAACTGTGGTGTCTCAAAATCCATGTCTGCCACCCACAGGGGCAGAAGGTCGTCCCTACCCCATCGCGGCAACAAGGCTCCGTGCTTGAGGTCGTCGGTTCCCGACCGGTCTATTATCTTGTCAAAATCGTATTGCATAGTTTTTTACTTTTCAGTTTAAGTATTGAAGTTAAGACTACGGTGTTCGGGCGTATTTACCTTTTTACCTTTTTACCTTTAACAAAGCGCCTGCTTGATGTCGTCGAACAAGTCTTCGACATCTTCCAGTCCGACACTGATTCTTATCGTGGTGTCGAGCACATCCATGGCGGCACGCTCGCTATCGCTGAACCCGCCGAAGATGGTGCTGGCAGGATGAATGGCAAGTGTACGGTTGTCAAAGAGATTGGTGGCGCGGTGAATCAGCTTGAGGCGGTCGATGAAGGAGAAGCACGCCTCCTTGTCGGCCAGGTCTATGCAGACCATGGCACCTGCCGTCTTGCCGAACTGTCTCTGTGCCAGGCCGTGATAGGGATTGTCTTCCAAGCCTACGTAGTTTACTTTTTTTATTTGCGGCAACGTGCAGAGCAAGCGCGCCAACTGCAGGGCATTGGAGCTTTGCACCCTATAGCGGGCATCGAGTGTCTCCAGTCCGATGGTCTGCATGTACGCCACCTGCGGAGTCATGTATGCACCGAAGTTGAACAACTGCTCGCCATAGAGGCGGCCTGCAAACTCCTTGGCGTAGCCGGTACCATAGTCTATCACCACACCGCCGAGCGACGTGGCGCCTCCGCTCACATACTTGCTGCTCGACACCACCTCGATGTCCACACCCAGACTTTGGGCCGAGAAATGTGTGAAGGGGATGGTGGTAGTGTCTGCCACAAGGGGGATGCCATGCCCGTGGGCCACGGAGGCAAGGGCCTGGAGGTCGGCCACCTCCATCTGGGGGTTGGTGATGATTTCCAGGTAGATGCAGCAGGTGTTGCAGTCTACGGCTGCCTTTACCTGCTCTATGTCGGTAAGGTCGCACAGGTGCACCTCTACGCCAAAACGCTTCAGGCTCGTTACCAGGAGCGCATAGGTGTTGCCGAAGAGGTGGCGCGACGTGACGATGTTCTTGCCCTGCGCCGCAAGCGCCAGAATGGTGTTGCTGATGGCAGCCATGCCCGAGTTGAAAGCTGTGGCCTTGGCAGCGCCCGTAAGGGCCGCCACACGGCGCTCGAAGTTGGTAACAGTGGGGTTCTCCACACGCGAATAGTCGGGAGCGGATATCCGGTCGGTGAAAGCATCGGCCATGGTCTTGGCATTGTCAAATTCGTATGCCAGCGTGTTGTATACAGGCACACTGAGTGCATCATAGGCATCGCGGCGGGCGTATGCCAGGTGTACGGCACGTGTTTGTTTCTTCATTGTTTCTTGTCGTTTCTTTACATTGCCTATTTTTCCTTGCCGGAAAGGGGGTTAAGCAAAGAAAAACGGGGATATTGGCTGCAAAATTACTAAAAAAATGCGAGATAGAAATAGCATAAGTTTGGTATTTCTAAAATAAAACGCCCACTTTTACGTTTATATAGGTACAATGAGACAAAGAATACACATCATAACCGTAATGCTGGCAGTGTCGCTGGAGGCTGCCGCCCAGAGTTTTACCCTGCAGGGAAGGGTTACCGACCAGGACATGAACCCCATCGAACTGGCTACCGTGGCAGTGGTGAAGCAGGGGAAAGTGACGTTTACATCGCTCAAGGGCGAGTTTTCCATGCAACTGGCCTCTGCCGACAGCGTGGCGGTAAGATTCTCCATGATAGGCTACAAGAGCAAGACGCGCGTGCTGCGCCGCCCCCGAGGCAAGCAGACGCTGCAGGTGGTACTCTACGCCGAGAGCAACACGATAGACGAGGTGCAGGTAACGGGCGAGAAGATACAGACCGGGCAGACCCAGGAACTGAAGACCAAGGATGCACAGATGGCTCCTTCGGCCAACGGCAATGCCGTGGAGAGCCTCATACAGCAACAGGCTGGCGTAAGCACCCACAACGAACTTTCGTCGCAGTACAACGTGAGGGGCGGTGCCTTCGACGAGAACTCCGTATATATTAATAATGTGGAGATATTCCGTCCCTTCCTCGTGCGTAGCGGACAGCAGGAGGGTCTCTCCGTCATCAATCCCTATATGGTGGACAAGATAGGCTTCTCTACGGGTGGCTACGCTGCCAAGTATGGCGACAAGATGAGTTCGGCCCTCGATATCACCTACAAGACGCTACACCCCAAGGGCGGCAAGAAGACAACGGTAGAGGGCAGTGTGGCTGCCAGTCTGCTGGGCGCCGATGCATACCTGGGCATTGGTACCAAGAAACTGTCGTGGCTGAACAGCGTACGCTACAAGACGACGTCTTACCTGCTCGGGTCGCTGGAGACTAAGGGCGAATACAGTCCCAAGTACCTGGATTACCAGACCTACCTGAGCTATACCCCCAACAAGCGGTGGCAGATAGACTTCATAGGTTATATCTCGGACAACCACTATGACTTCACACCGCACGACCGCGAGACGACCTTCGGAACGGCACAAAACGTGAAGAGCTTCAGGGTGTATTTCGACGGACACGAGAAGGACCGCTTCATCACCTATTTCGGCACAGCGGGCATCACACGCCACATCACCGACAAGACGAGCATCTCGCTCCTGGGCAGTGCGTTCTATACTAAGGAACAGGAAAAGTATGACATACAAAGCCAATACTGGCTCAACCAGACCGGCAACAGCAACAGTCTCTCCGTGGGCACCTACTTTGAGCATGCACGCAACTATCTGTCGGCACGGGTGCTCAGCGCAAAACTGCTGCTGAAGCACAAGGCCAAGAAGCACGACGTGGAGGCGGCACTCACGTTCAAGAAAGAGCATATAGAGGAAAACTCCGTGGAGTATGAGATGCGCGACTCGGCTGGGTACAGCGTGCCACACACGGGCAACGACCTCTACCTCATCTATTCGCTCAAGGCACGCAACACACTCGATGCCAACCGCATTGAGGCATACATACAGGACACGTACCGCTTTGCAAGCAAGGGCGGACACACCCACTTCACACTCAACTATGGTGTGCGCCTGAGCCAGTGGAGCTTCAACAAGGAGACCATACTCAGTCCGCGCGTCTCGCTGGGCATCATACCGGCCTACAGCGAGAAAACGACCTTCCGGTTGGCTGCCGGACTCTATTACCAGGCTCCCTTCTTCAAGGAACTGCGTGACACCTCTACCGTTGACGGCATCACCGTGGTATCGCTCAACAAGAAGATCAAAAGTCAGCGAAGCATCCACTTCATTGCCGGCTACGACTACAGGTTCAACATGGGCAACCAGCGCTTCCGCTTTACGGCTGAGGCTTACTATAAGGCGCTCTCCAACCTCGTGCCCTACTCGGTCAACAATGTTAAGGTAACATACTACGGCAACAACGAGGCAAGCGGACATGCCGCCGGTCTCGACCTCAAACTGTACGGTGAGTTTGTGCCGGGCACAGACTCGTGGATAAGCTTGTCGGTCATGGACACAAAGATGAAACTGGGCGGCAACAGCATCCCCCTGCCCACCGACCAGCGTTATGCCGTCAACCTGTTCTTTACCGACTATTTCCCGGGGAGCGAACGCTGGCGTATGTCGCTGAAGCTTGCCTTTGCCGACGGACTGCCCTTCTCTGCCCCCCACCGCGAACTGGAGACAAACACCTTCCGTGCCACCTCCTACCGCCGCGCGGACATCGGCATGAGCTATCTGCTCTACGACAACACGAAACGTACCCGCAAGTCGTTCCTCAAAGACATCTGGCTCGGCGTGGACTGCCTCAACCTCTTCGGCATCAACAACGTGAACAGCTACTACTGGGTCACCGACGTGAGCGACCGCCAGTATGCCGTGCCCAACTACCTTACGGGCAGACAGATCAACGGGCGCATCCTCATCGAGTTCTAAAACACGAGTTGTTAGGAATATGGGGGAGTTAAGAGAAGTTAGAGGGATGTTAAGGAGGAGTTAAGGGACAACAGCCCTACTTACTTATGACAAGATTCCAATAAGAAAGGTATTGTCCCTTAACTTCACAGCTCTCGTAGAGAGCGATAACTTCTCTTAACTCCCCTTAACTTCCCAACTTTTGGTACTTCGGAAAGCTGAACTCAGCCTTCCTAATTTACGACATTTATCGGTTTGCCTGCTATGAAAGCCTTCACATTCTCTGCCACCTGACGGTTGAGGCGGGTGCGTGCCTCGAGAGTGGCCCACGCTATATGTGGCGTGATGAAGGCATTCGGCTCACGCATCAGTCTGCTCTCGGTAGACGGTGGCTCCTGCGTCATCACGTCGGCACAATAGGCAGCCAGGTGGCGTGAGTGCAAAGCATCAGCCACGGCATCCTCGTCTACCAAGCCGCCGCGCCCCGTATTGACGAGAATGGCTCCCGGTTTCATCATCTGCAGCGTATCGGCATTGACAAAACGCTCCGTATCAGCATCGAGAGGACAATGAAGCGACAGAATGTCCGACACGGCAAAGAGACCGTTACGGCTTACCTTCGTTATCCATTCGGGCAGGTCGCTTGCATTCTTGCTGGTGCAGGCATAGACATCCATTCCGAAGTCCTTGGCCAGCAAAGCCACCTTCCGGCCGATGTTGCCAAGTCCCATGATGCCGAAACTCTTGCCTGCCAGTTCCATGAGCGGTGTGTCCCAGTAGCAGAAGTCCTTGTTGTATGCCCAGCGGTCGTTGTGGACCTCGGCGGCATAATGCTCCACACGGTTAGTGACGGCGAGGATGAGCGCAAAGGTCATCTGCGCCACACTGTCAGTACTGTAGGCGGGCACATTGGTAACGACGATGCCTTGTTGACGGGCAACCTCAACGTCCACTACGTTGTATCCCGTGGCCTGCATGCCGATATACTTGAGGCGCGGCAGACTACGCAAGGTCTGTGCATCCATCTCAACCTTGTTGAGAAGAATGATGTCTGCATCCTTGGCACGCTCCACCTTTTCCTCGTCTGAGGTGCGGCTATAGACGGTCACGTTGCCAAGCTGCTCCAGGAGATGGTAGTCCAAGTCGCCGGGATTGGCAGCGTAGCCGTCCAGTATTACTATATTCATCATATTCGGATAGGTGATGATTAATAGCTGCGTGCAATGATGACGCGTGCCACGGAAGGCTTGCCGCTCACCATGTCCACACCGGGTGTCTGCTCGTAGGCGAAGGGGACGCAGCGTATGGTGGCCTGTGTCTCCTCCTTGATGCGTGCCTCGGTCTCGGCGGTACCGTCCCAGTGGCAGAGGAAGAATCCGCCGTCCTTCACACGATCCTTGAACTCCTCGTAGTTGTCGCACTCGTAGACGTGGGCGTCACGGTAAGCGCGGGCTTTCTCGAAGATGTTGTCCTGTATCTCGTCGAGCAGAGCCTTGACACGCTCCACGATGCCGTCGAAGCTAACCGACTCCTTCTCCAGTGTGTCGCGGCGCATGATCTCGATGGTGTTGTTCTCGAGGTCGCGACCGCCCATGACGAGGCGAACGGGCACACCCTTCAGTTCGTAGTCGGCAAACTTGAAGCCGGGGCGCTTGTTGTCGGAGTCGTCATACTTCACGCTGATGCCCAACTGGCGCAACTGGTCTATTACCGGCTGCAGCTTGGCAGAAATCTGCTGCAACTGCTCGTCGCCCTTGTTGATGGGGATGATGACCACCTGGATGGGGGCCAACTTAGGCGGCAGTACCAGACCGTTGTCGTCGCTGTGTACCATGATGAGCGCACCCATCAGGCGTGTAGACACACCCCACGATGTAGCCCACACATACTCGGGCTTGTTTTCCTTGTTGAGGTATGTAACGTCGAAGCTCTTGGCAAAGTTCTGCCCCAGGAAGTGGGACGTACCGCTCTGCAGCGCCTTTCCGTCCTGCATCATGGCCTCGATGGTATAGGTGTTCAGTGCTCCGGCGAAACGCTCTGTCTCGCTCTTCACGCCCTGCAACACGGGCACACCCATATAGTTTTCGGCAAAGTCGGCATATACCTTCAGCATCTCCTGTGCCTTGGCTTCAGCCTCTTCCTTTGTGGCGTGTGCGGTATGGCCCTCCTGCCACAGAAACTCGGATGTACGCAAGAAGGGGCGTGTACGCATCTCCCAGCGCATCACGTTACACCACTGGTTGCAGAGTATAGGCAGGTCGCGCCACGAGTGTATCCAGTTCTTGTAGGTGTTCCAGATGATGGTCTCCGACGTAGGACGTATGATCAGTTCCTCCTCCAGTTTGGCGTTGGGGTCTACCTCTACCTGCTTGCCGTCCTCGGTAGAGCGCAGGCGGTAGTGGGTAACGACGGCACACTCCTTGGCGAATCCTGCCACGTGCTCGGCCTCGCGCGAGAAGAAGCTCTTGGGTATGAGCATGGGGAAATAAGCATTCTGTACTCCCGTCTGCTTGAACATCCGGTCGAGCTGCTGCTGCATCTTCTCCCAGATGGCATAGCCGTAGGGCTTGATTATCATACAACCGCGCACGGGCGACAGCTCGGCGAGGTCTGCCTTCATCACCAGGTCGTTGTACCACTGGCTGTAGTTGTCGGCACGCTTGGTCAAATTCTTTAGTTCTTTTGCCATTTTTATGTCTTTTTTGTGTTGTTTCCTTTATTATTATACGTGCGCAACGGTGCGTTCCGGGTATCTCTGGATACCGTTTTAGGGATTTCCTCCCGTCAGAATAGGAGTTTCCCCTTGCCACTGCCACCGATTAGCACTAATTTTGCATGCAAAAGTACAAAAAATATTAGAAAAACGTCTTAGGTTGTAGAAAAAACGTTACCTTTGCATTCAAATAATAATATAAAATAGGAGAAACCGATTATGAAAAAGATGAAATTTACAGTGGCAGCACTCTCATTGCTGCTCGTTATGGGTAGTTGCTCTACCAATACAGGAACAGGCGCACTTGCCGGCTCAGGAGCCGGAGCTGCCATCGGCGGCATCGTGGGCGGTCTGCTCAACAACAGCCACCGCGGCACAGGCGCACTGGTAGGTGCTGCCATCGGAGCTGCTGTAGGCGGTGGTGCCGGTACGCTCATCGGCAAGCACATGGACAAGGTGAAGGCTCAGACCGAGGCACAGGTGCAGAACGCACAGGTGGAGACAGTGACCGACGCCAATGGCCTCTCTGCCGTAAAGGTTACCTTCGACTCGGGCATCCTCTTCAATACGGGCAAGTACGACCTGAGCAGCAGTGCCAAGAACGACCTCGCCAAGTTTGCCACCGTGCTGAAAGGCAACACCGACTGCCAAGTGGACATCCAGGGCTACACAGATGCTACAGGCGGTGACGGCGTCAACCTGCCGCTGAGCGAGAACCGCGCCAAGTCGGTATACAGCTACCTTACGTCATGCGGTGTAAGCGCAAGCCAGTTTAAGAACGTACAGGGCTTCGGCTCTGCCAACCCCGTGGTAGACACCAAGGAGGCATGTGCCCAGAACCGCCGCGTGGAGGTTTACCTCTATGCTTCGCAGGCCATGGTAGACAAGGCCAACAACGGTACACTGAACTAATCCGGATACACCGTAAACGGACAGTTTACAGAGAGAAATGATACTGAAAAAAATAAAAAAAACATGTCAATGGGTGGTGGTGCTGTTCTTCAGCACCACCATTCTTGCTGTTGTGGCGTATAGGTTCATACCGGTCTATTTCACACCCCTTATGTTTATCCGCTGCTTCCAGCAAGTAACTGAAGGCAAGAGTATTACGCTACACCACCATTGGGTTTCGCTCGACAAGATCTCGCCCCACATGCCCGTGGCAGTAATGGCCAGCGAGGACGCCCGTTTTCTGCAGCACCACGGCTTTGACTTCGAAGCCATCCAGCATGCTGCACGCAACAATGCCAACGGGGGGAAGGTACACGGAGCCAGCACAATCAGTCAACAGACGGCAAAGAATGTCTTTCTTTGGCCCGGTCGTTCATGGACGCGCAAGGGGTTCGAGGCTTACTTCACATTCCTCATCGAAATGCTTTGGAGCAAACAGCGCATCATGGAGGTATACCTCAACAGCATAGAGATGGGGCCGGGCATCTATGGCGCGGATGCCGTGGCTGAATATCATTTCGACAAGAAGGCGAAGGACCTCTTCCGTGACGAGTGCGCCCTGATAGCCGCTACCCTCCCCAACCCCATCAGGTTCAGTTCGCTACACCCCAGTGCATACATCAAGAAGCGCCAGCACAAGATAGAACACAACATGAAGTTTATCCCCTCCTTCCCCCGCGAGGGCAAGGATGTAGATCCCAACACTGCCCTTAAAATAAAATAAAAGGCAACGTAAGTAATAGGCAAAAAATAAGTTGGTATAGTTTTTCTTATCAAGAATTAGAGAATCTTTCCGTTCTTGCCTGTTTTGAATTGGCAAGAATTTCAGGGCGTAGCGGCTTGACGGGTCAAGCTTTTCCCGTAATTCTCATTCTTCAGAGGAAACTGGAAATTCTTAAATTCTCTAATTCTTGAAAAAAGAAAATTGGACAAAGGTATACCAAGTTGTTTTTAATCATCACCAAATTCAACCACTACGAAATGGATTTCCTCAACGACCTGAACGAAGCACAACGCAAAGCCGTGGAATACATCGACGGTCCTTCGCTCGTCATTGCCGGAGCAGGCTCTGGCAAGACGCGTGTACTCACCTACAAGATAGCCTACCTGCTGAGCAAGGGCATGAAGCCATGGAGCATCATGGCACTCACCTTTACCAACAAGGCCGCACGGGAGATGAAGGAACGCATCGGACGACTGGTAGGCACCAACCTCGCGTCACACCTCTATATGGGAACATTCCACAGCATCTTCTCGCGCATCCTCAGGGCAGAGGCGCAACACGTGGGGTTCACCTCCAATTTTACCATCTACGACGAGGCTGACTCCAGGTCGCTGCTCAAGGCGATCATAAAGGAGATGGGACTCGACGACAAGGTGTACAAGCCCAATGCCGTACACGCACGCATCTCTATGGCAAAGAACTGCCTTGTTGGTCCCGAAAGCTACATCAACGACAGCGACAACTACCAGCACGACATGATGGCCAACATGCCTTGTATCGGCAAGGTGTACGCCGCCTATGTGCAACGTTGCCGACAGGCCAACGCCATGGACTTCGACGACCTCCTCGTACTTACCTTCCAACTCTTCCGCGACCACGAGGACATCAGACGGAAATATGCTGCAAGATTCGAATTTATACTCGTTGACGAGTACCAGGACACCAACCATGTGCAGATGAAAATCGTCATGCAACTGTGCCAGGAACGACAGCGCATCTGCGTAGTGGGAGACGACTCGCAGAGCATCTATAGTTTTAGAGGTGCCAACATCGACAACATTCTGAATTTCGGACGTAATTTCGAGGATTCCAAACTCTTCAAGCTGGAGCAAAACTACCGCAGCACGCAGAACATCGTCAATGCGGCCAACAGCCTTATCAAGCACAACACCAACCAGATTCCGAAGGATGTGTACAGCAAGAACGCCGAGGGCGAGAAGATAGTGTACAAACCGGCCTACAGCGACCGCGAAGAGACGCTCATCGTGGTGAATGACATCGAGCGCATCAAGCGTAAGGACGACTGCGAGTACAGCGACTTCGCCATCCTATACCGTACCAACGCCCAGAGCCGTAGCTTCGAGGAGGAGTTGCGCAAGCGCGGTGTGCCTTACCGCATTTATGGCGGTCTGAGCTTCTACCAGCGCAAGGAGGTAAAGGATGTCATGGCCTACCTACGCCTGGTGGCCAACCCCGACGACGAGGAGGCTTTCAAGCGCATCATCAACTATCCCGCACGCGGTATAGGCAACACTACCGTGGCCAAAATAACAGCCTGCGCCTATGCCAACGGCACGAGCCTGTGGCAGGTGGTGTCTTCACCGGTTGCATACGGACTGGACGTGAACAGGGGCACACTAGCCAAGCTGGAACAGTTCAGCGCACTCATCAGCGGACTTATAGAAAAGGCCAAGACGCAGAACATCTTTGAGGTGGGCGATGCCGTCGTCAAGGAAAGCGGCATCAGCAAGGAAATCTTCGACGGCAAGCGCGATGCCGACTCTATCACGCGACAGCAGAACATAGAGGAACTGGTAGGCGGTATGCAGGAGTTTGTGGAGGACAGGCGCGAGGAAGGCCGTGAGGACGACGTCTACGTTTCCGACTACCTGCAGACAATCTCGCTCGTTACCGATCAGGACAGTAAAGAGGAGGGTGACTCTCCACGTGTGTCGCTCATGACCGTACACGCCGCCAAGGGACTGGAGTTCAAGACGGTATTCGTGGTAGGTCTGGAAGAGAACATCTTCCCCAATGCCATCGCTGCCACCTCGCTCCGCGAACTGGAGGAGGAGCGCCGTCTGCTCTATGTGGCCATCACACGTGCCGAGGAGCACTGCATCCTCACCTGCGCACAGAGCCGCTGGCGCTATGGCAAGATGGAGTTTGACAACCCCAGCCGTTTCATCGACGAGATAGATCCTGACCTCATCGACGACCAGGGCGAGAAGGCCCGACTGGGCAACAGCGACGACGAACCGGAATACTCCTTCACGGAGAAATGGCGTAAAGCCCTTTTCGGAGACGACAAGCCCACACAGGCTTCTTCACATAACGAAAAACGCAGCACATACTCCAATCGCCCTACCCCACACACGGAGCACACGACCCACACGTCAGCATCTATTCCCAGCAAGTTTAAGTCGGTAAGAGGTGTCGAGGCTGCAAGGCGCATCATGAATACATCACCCTCGGGCGGCGCCTCCTCTGCTGCCCCCGACGTTGCCCTAAAGGAGGGTGCGAAGATAGAGCACCAGCGCTTCGGTATTGGCACCGTGGTAAGGATAGAGGGCAGTGGCGAGAACTGCAAGGCTACCGTTGAGTTTGCCAATTCGGGCACCAAACAGCTGCTCCTGAAATTTGCCAAATACAAGGTGATAGGATAAGGGATCTCCGGCTTTCTGAAGTGTGAGTCGGCAGAATGCGCCTTGTATGTTAAATATAGTTATAAAAATCAACACCTTTAGAGAAAAAATACTATATTTGCGCAAATTTGGTGTATTTATGTCAGATATGCCGAAAATCACGACAGCAGCGCATGAGACAACTCAAGATACAGAAAAGCATCACCAACCGCAATAGCGAGGCGCTCGACAAATATCTTGTCGAGATAGGGCGTGCCCCCATGATTTCCATCGAAGAGGAGATAGAACTGGCACAGGTCATCAAGAAGGGAGGGCGTGCCGGAGAGCGTGCCAAGAACAAGCTCGTGGAGGCCAACCTCAGGTTTGTTGTGTCTGTGGCTAAACAGTACCAGCACCAGGGACTCACCCTTACCGACCTCATCGACGAGGGCAACATCGGCCTTATCAAGGCGGCAGAACGCTTTGACGAGACCCGCGGCTTCAAGTTCATTTCCTATGCCGTGTGGTGGATAAGGCAGAGTATTCTGCAGGCCATCGCCGAGCAGAGCCGCATCGTGAGACTGCCGCTCAACCAGGTGGGGTCACTCAACAAGGTGAACCATGAGATCAATCGCTTTGAACAGGAAAACCAGCGCCGTCCCAGTGTGGAGGAGCTGGCGGCACGCACCGGTGTTGACGAGGAGAAGATATCGCAGAGCATGGCGGCAAGCAGCCACCATGTAAGCATAGACGCTCCCTTCGGCGACGATGACGACAATGCCATGGTAGACGTGATGGCGGGAGGGGACGACAGCCGTACCGACAGGCATGTGGACCACGAGAGCATGGCTCAGGAGTTGATGCAGGTGCTGGGACAGGTGCTCAAGGAACGCGAAAAACAGATAGTGTGCGCCTGCTACGGCATCGGCGAACCGGAAAAAGGACTCGAAGAAATAGGCGACAAGATGGGACTGACACGCGAACGCGTGAGACAGATAAGGGAGAAGAGTATCTCCAAACTCAGAGACTCCGGTCACATCAAAGTGCTCATGAAATACCTTGGCTGAAAGATTGGCTTTCCTACGAAAAATATCCATACTCATTGTCTTTATCATTATAGAGGCACAGGCGTTTTGTACCTGTGCCCGGACTGATACGCCCCAATCTCTGCTGCGCGACTCGGTGCTACGGCTAGTATACGGCTATGCCGCCACGGTAGACACTGCGGGTATAAGCCATGCCCAGACTTACGCATATACCAAGATGCAGATGCACACCAACAAGCGCAACGCCACCCTCATGCTCATCCCCTCGATGTATGCCGTGTCGTATGGTGCCGGCAGACACTTCATTGGCGAATACTACAACAAGGTTACGGCTGGTAGTACCAACTGGTTGTATGACAGGCGACTGCTCAACATCAGCACCATTCCCCACCGGCGCAACACCATGTCAGGCATACTGCCCCTCATGACGCCACGCATATACAGCGAGACGCTCTTCCCCAACAACATTCTCTCGCCCTTCCACCGCTCCAACGCGCGCTACTACACTTACCACGTCACTGCCCTGCCCTACGACAAGGCACAGCTCTATGCCTACCCCAAAATAAAGAATACGCAGGTGGTGGAGACAAAGGCCATCGTTGACACCAAGACGGGCAAGATTTACCAGGTGGACATTGAGGGCGAATACGACATGACGCGATTCTTCGTTTCCATCGTCATGGGGACGGGAGGATACAAGTCGCTCTTCCCCATCAACTGCAGCATCAAGGCCAATTTCAAGTTTATGGGCAATAATATCGTCGGTATGCTCAACACTTACTTCAACCTGCCCAAGCTGTTGCCCGACTCGCTCGACAACGTGGCTGATACGGCCCTTATGGCCAAGGTGCGTCCTGTGCCGCTCAACAAGGCTGAGCGTGCCATATACGCCGACTACTACAGGCTGAAGAACAGCAACGACTCCATCAGCAACACCCGCCAGAGCGGAAAGAAGGGCAACTTTGCCAAAGATGTGCTCTGGGACATCATAGGCGACAACGTGCTCAACGACATCACGCAGGACATCGGAAAGGACAACAGGGGCTACGTCCGACTTAGTCCCATCCTCAACCCGCTCTACATGGAGTATACGCCCCGCAAGGGTGTCATCTACAAGTTTGACATCCGTACATCCTACATCTTCAACGAGAATATGCAGTTGGCCTTCAGGGCAAGGGCTGCTTATAGTTTCAGGTTGCACCAACTATACCTCAGCATACCCGCCACGTTCAACTATAATGCACGCCACGAGGGATACATAGAGGCTGAATGGGGTAACGGGAACCGCATCAACTCCAGTGTCATTGCGCGCAATCTGTTGGGCATCAACGAGAAGACAGACAGCGTATACCACCTGTCGGAGAACGACTATACCGAGTTTGCCGACAGGTACCTGCGCATCACCAACCACTGGATGTTCACGCCACGCTTCGGCATGGAGGCTGGCATCGTGTCACACCACCGCAAGGCCACGCACCCCGAATTTTACCAGGCCTTCAACTACCCCACCACCTACGTCACCGTGGCTCCTGCCATAGGTCTGAGGTGGAAGCCGTGGGGGCAGAGCGGTCTCCTCCTCACCGCCAACTACGAGCAGAGCATACGCGGACTCTTCGGTACCAACATCCCATACGCCAGGATAGAGACCGACTCAAAGTGTATCATACGTTCTGGCAAGCGACGTTCCTACTCGCTGCGCACGGGAGCCGGATTCTACCTCATGAGGGGCGACCACTGGAACTTCATCGACTACAGCAACTTCTGCGACAACTACATCCCCGGCGGATGGAACGACGACTGGAGCGGGGCGTTCGAGCTGCTCGACGGTTCGTGGTACAACAGTTCGGAGTTCTACGTGCGCAGCAACTTCACCTACGAGACGCCCATGGCCATCGCCGCCTGGATTCCCATCCTGGGCAGATACATCGAGGCCGAACGCTTCTATGTCAGCAGTCTGATGGCCAAGCGCCTGTACCCCTACTCAGAATGGGGATACGGGTGCAGCACGAGACTCATCTCCATCGGTATCTTCGCCGCCTTCAGAAACGCCTCGTTCAACGGCATCGGATGCAAATTCGAATTCGAGCTATTCAGACATTGGTGATACGCTACACATTATTATATATAGAGAACATTGATATTACGACAACTTTAATATGGATTCACAACTCACTGTATACAAAGCCAGTGCAGGCTCTGGAAAAACCTTCACTTTGGCACGCGAATACATGACGCTCGTCATAGACAATCCGCAGGCCTACCGCACCATCTTGGCCGTGACCTTCACCAACAAGGCCACCGAGGAGATGAAGACCCGCATACTGAGCCAGCTCTATGGCATCTCCAAGAGACTGCCCGACTCGGCCAGTTATCTGGAGCAGATACAGAAGGCACTGCCCCACCTCTCCGAGGCGCAGATAGTGCGCAATGCGGGCATGGCGCTCAAACTGCTGCTGCACAACTACAACTACTTCCGCATAGAGACCATAGACACCTTCTTCCAGAGTGTGCTGCGCAACCTGGCGCGCGAACTGGACCTTACCGCCAACCTGCGCATCGACCTCAACGCCACCCAGGTGGAGCACCGCGCCGTAGACCAGCTCATTGACGCTCTCGAGGACAAAGACCCGATGCTGCGGTGGATCATCAGCTACATAGAGGAGAACATCGACGAGGACAAGAGCTGGAACGTCATCGGTGCCATCAAGGACTTCGGCAACAATATCTTCACCGAGGTCTACAAGCAGCATGCCGAGCGCATCAACCTGCTGCTGGAGGACGAGAAGTTCTTCGAGGCTTTCACCGCCGAGTTGCGGCGCATGGAGCGCGGAGTGAAGACGAAGTACAGGCAGAAGGGTGAGCGTTTCTTCGAAATACTGCAGGAGAACGGACTCTCCATGGATGACTTCTCCAACAAGGGCAGCGGGCCCTGCGGCTATTTCCTCAAACTGAAGAACGACAACTTCACCGATGAGAAACTGGTGGGCAAACGCATCATCGATGCCATGGAGCGCGACGCCGCATGGGTGACAAAAGCCAATGCACGCCCGGGATTCCCGCCGTTCGACCTCGCATGCAGCACCCTCCGCCCCATGCTCTGCGAAACAGAGGAAGGGCGTCAGCAGGACATAAGATATTACAACAGTGCCTACCTCACCCTGCGCCACATCAACGAACTGCGTCTGCTCGGGGCCATAGACAAGAAGGTGCGCGACATGAACAGGCAGGACAACCGCTTCCTGCTCTGCGATACGCAGACGATGCTCCACTCGCTCATACAGGACAGCGACTCGCCCTTCATCTTCGAAAAGATAGGCACCCAACTGGAGCATGTCATGATAGACGAGTTTCAGGACACCAGTACCGTGCAGTGGCAGAACTTCAAGGTGCTGATGCGCGAAACCATGAGTCGCCAGGCCACGGGCAACCTCATCGTGGGCGACGTGAAGCAGAGCATATACCGATGGCGCGCTGGCGACTGGCGACTGCTCAACAACATCGAGACGCAGTTTGGCGAGAAGTATACCGACATACAGAACCTCGACACCAATTACCGGTCGGACCGCAACGTGGTAGACTTCAACAATGCCTTCTTCTCTGTCGCCGCACAGAAGGAATACGAGGCACTTGCCGACGACCTGCCGCAGGAAGCCTCGCAGATACTCTCTGCATATGCCGACGTGGAACAGAAGGTGCCCGTTGCCAAGCCTGCAGCAGGATATGTTAGCATACAACTGCTCTCCTCCAAGGCCGATGCAGAAGGCACCTCACCGAGAGAACGTACCTTCGCCGCTGTGAAGGATATCATTGACAACCTTCGCGAGCAGGGTGCGGAAGACGGCCAGATAGCCATTATCGTAAGGCTCACCAAAGACATACAGGAGATCGCCGAATATCTCATGTCGCAAGAGGGCGAATACCGGTTGGTGTCAGACGAGGCTTTCCGTCTCGATGCCTCGCAGGCCGTCATGACCATCATCACGGCCCTGCGCACACTCTCGCGCCCCGACGACAACATCGCCAAGGCCACCCTGCGCAAATTTGCCGACACCTACATGCCCGACGAGGACGTGATGGACTTCATGGAGACAGAGCGCACCTCGTTGCTGCAGATGCCCCTCTCCGACCTCGTGCAACGCCTCTTCGTCATCTTGCATCTGGGCGACATCGAGGACATGAAAAGGCAGAGCGCATACATCTGCGCACTCTACGACTGCCTGGCCGATTTCATCAAAGACAACGGCAGTGACCTCGACAATTTCCTCGCCGAGTGGGACGACAACCTGCACAGCAAGAGCATACAGAGCGACTCCGCCGAAGGCATCAGACTGCTCACTATCCACAAGAGCAAGGGACTGGAGTACGACCATGTCATCATGCCCTTCTGCGAATGGGGGCTTGAAAAGGAAGGCGCTACAGTGTGGTGTTCTGCCGAAGAGGAACCGTTCGACGCACTGCCCATCGTGCCCTTGCCTTTCAACAGGAAAAGACTCAAGGACAGCGTCTACGCCCAAGACTACTACTACGAACACCTGCAGAACATGGTAGACAACCTCAACCTGCTCTACGTGGGGTTCACACGCGCCGGCCACAGCCTCTTCGTCATCGGCAAACGGAGCACCGATGCGTCGCGCCGCTCCTACGCCATAGAGCAGGCTCTGCCCGATGTACACAAAACCTTGGATAGCAAGGGACTGCAGTCTGTCGTCTACGAGGCGGGTGACCCGGACGGCGACATCCGTTTCGAGTATGGCGTCCTCTCTGCTGCCCACGGCAAGAAGAAAGCCAAGCAGACGGCCAATATCTTCATGACGCCCTCGCAACCGCAACCCGTCTCCCTACCCACCAGTTCGTTTGCGCCCGTCTTCAGACAGAGCAACAAGAGCCGCGACTTCATACAGGGTGACGAGGCGGAAGAACAGCAGAAGCACTACATACGCATGGGTACTATCCTACACCAGGTGTTCTCTACCATACGCACCACGACAGACATAGGTTCCGCCCTGACCCAGATGGAGTTGGACGGATTGCTTTACGACGAGAACGTGTCGCGCGAGAGGGTGACGGCGATGATACGCAAGCGCATAGAGTCTGAGCAGGTGGCAGAATGGTTCTCCGACCGATGGACGCTCTACAACGAGTGTTCCATCCTGAGCGTGGAAGACGGCAAGGTGGTGGAACACCGTCCCGACCGCGTCATGAAAGACGCGGAGCGTACCATCGTCGTCGACTTCAAGTTCGGCAAGCCCAAAGACGAGCATCTCAGTCAGGTAAGGCAATACATGCAACTGCTGGAGGGCATGGACAACCATACACGCATAGAAGGCTACCTGTGGTATGTATACCCCAACAACATAGTTGCAGTGCCAGCAACGTAACATGGTCAATACCACGT
>CAVKZC010000002.1:0-47746 GCA_963660455.1 Sphaerochaetaceae bacterium
TTCCTCTATACGGAATAGCAAAAACATGATGGGGGCCTCCAAGCCCCCATTTTTTTTATTAGTGCATCAAGTTTTTTCCGTAATTCTCATCTTTCCGAACAAAATGGAATTTCTATTATTCTCTACTCTGCTTTCTGAAGTATGAGAAGTTTAAGAAGTCAAGGGAATTCGGGGGGCCAATCCCCTTAAATGGTAAAAGGGCGGGGATTACAATTCCCCTTAAACGGACAACGTCCTACTTGCTTATGACAAGATTCCAGCAAGAAAGGTATTGTCCCTTAAATTCCCAGCTCTCGTAGAGAGCGATAACTTCTCTTAACTCCCCTTAACTCCCCACCTTTTGGAACATCCGAAAGTTGAGTTCCCTAATACTTGAACGTTTCGTCGAGCAGCACTTTGTCGGGATGGGCATCGGAGCGGTAAACAAAGCGGAACGTAAAATGTGCCTCCTTGTATTTCTGCAGTCCGGGATTGTTGTCGAGCGAACTCTTCTGCAAGTCGTGCAGCTTCTTGCGGTTGGCGTCGATGGCCTCCTTGTTGTCCGCCTTGCCCCGCAACGAGAGGTAGTAAGTATAGGTACGGCTCTCCTTGTCGAACACGGCACTGTCCGTGCGGCTATCGTTGACATAGGGCGTAGGACAAACCTTCTGGGTGTATTCCTTGGCCTCACGGGCTGCTTTGTCCTCTATGCTCTCTGTACATCCGGCAAGACAGATGCTACCGGCGAGCAATAAAATGCAAAAAATATTTTTCATCGTTCTTGCTTTACTTTGTTCATTTTCATGCAAAAGTAAGTCTTTATTTCGAAACAGCCAAGGAAAAACTCCAATTTGTTCATCAGAGGAAGGTTGGTAGTCGTATATTAATGTGCACCTCTGCTTTGCATTGCTATGACTCAGCTTTCATATTTTTCCATTCGTCTAATTTAGTTTATCTACGAACCTATGTTTGTTTCTATTTTAGTACAGGTATATTCTATATTCAAAGCTTTTGAACTTATGTTCAAAGTCTTTGAACTTACATTCAAAACTTCTGAACTTATGTTCAAAGCCTTTGAACATAGAAAAGGGTTGCTTGGACGTATAAACTTGCATAGCCATCTTTCTCAAATACCCTAAGTTAGGACGTGAAGGGATGTTGTCGTCTGCACGCCCATCTTTCAGGGCGCAAGCAACCGTACAGTCGGAAAATCGACCTGTACGATTGTTTTATATTTATAAAAGAGGTGCATTCTTTTCCACGTGTTTATCAAAAAAGTCGACTTTTTTTTGGTATTCTCCTAAAAATAAGGTAAATTTGCACATTCAAGTATACAAGATTACAAATGGAGAATATAAGCAAGATACGAAATTTTTGCATCATAGCACATATAGACCACGGCAAGAGTACACTTGCCGACCGCCTGCTGGAGAAGACACAGACCATCAAGATAACCGAAGGGCAGATGCTCGACGACATGGATCTGGAACGCGAGCGCGGCATTACGATCAAGAGCCACGCCATACAGATGGAGTACAAAGCCAAGGATGGGGAGACATACATCCTCAACCTCATAGACACTCCGGGACATGTCGACTTCTCTTACGAGGTGTCACGCTCCATTGCTGCCTGCGAGGGTGCCCTGCTGGTGGTGGATGCTACGCAGGGCGTACAGGCGCAGACGATATCCAACTTGTATATGGCGATAGAGCACGACCTGGAGATTATACCCGTCATCAACAAGATAGACATGCCCTCTGCCATGCCCGAGGAGGTGGAAGACGAGATCGTGGACCTCATTGGTTGCAAGCACGAGGACATACTGCGTGCATCGGGTAAGACGGGCGAGGGCGTGGAAGACGTGCTTGAGGCTGTAGTACAGCGCATCCCACACCCCGTGGGTGACGCTTCTGCCCCCCTTCAGGCGCTTATCTTCGACTCGGTGTTCAATTCCTTCCGAGGCATCATAGCCTACTTCAAGATAGAGAACGGCACCATCCGCAAGGGCGACAAGGTGAAGTTTTTCAATACCGGTATGGAATACGTTGCCGACGAGGTGGGCGTGCTCAAGATGGACATGATTCCTCGCCAGGAACTTTCCACCGGCGAGGTGGGTTACATCATTTCGGGTATCAAGAACGCCACGGAAGTAAAGGTGGGCGACACTATTACCCACATAGCCTTGCCATGCGACAAGGCCATTGCCGGATTCCAGGAGGTCAAGCCTATGGTGTTTGCCGGCGTGTACCCCATAGATCCGAGCGACTATGAGAACCTGCGTGCCTCTTTGGAGAAATTGCAGCTCAACGATGCTTCGCTTACCTTCCAGCCCGAGAGTTCGGTGGCACTGGGATTCGGATTCCGTTGTGGATTCCTGGGACTGCTCCACATGGAGATAGTACAGGAACGATTGGACCGCGAGTTTAACATGGATGTCATCACTACCGTTCCCAACGTGTCGTACATGGTGTACGACAAGCAAGGTGGGGAGAAAGAGGTACACAACCCCTCCGGCCTGCCAGACCCCACCATGATAGACCACATCGAGGAGCCGTACATCCGCGCCACCATCATCACGGCTACCGACTACATCGGTCCCATCATGAAACTGTGTCTGGACAAGCGCGGCGAACTGATAAAGCAGGAATATGTCAGCGGCAACCGTGTGGAATTGCATTTCATGCTGCCTCTGGGCGAGATAGTCATCGACTTCTACGACAAGTTGAAGAGCATTTCCAAGGGCTATGCCTCCTTCGACTACCACATAGACTGCTTCCGCCATTCCGACCTGGTGAAGCTCGACATACTGCTCAACGGAGAGCCCGTAGACGCTCTGAGCACCCTTACCCACCGCGACAATGCCGTGGCTTTCGGGCGCCGCATGTGCGAAAAGCTGAAAGACCTCATACCCCGCCAGCAGTTTGATATTGCCATACAGGCAGCCATCGGAGCCAAGATAGTGGCACGCGAAACCATCAAGCAGGTACGCAAGGATGTGACAGCCAAGTGTTACGGAGGTGACGTGAGCCGTAAGCGCAAGTTGCTCGAAAAACAGAAGAAGGGTAAGAAGCGCATGAAGCAGATCGGCAACGTGGAGGTGCCGCAGAAGGCATTCCTCGCAGTGCTCAAACTTGACTAAGGAACAATCCATTGTCTAAATAAGAACCCCTAAACCAAGGAGGAAACTACTATGAACGATCTAAGAACAATAGTACCTCGACGGGACATAGCAAGAGAGCTTGCACGCCGGTACAGTACGATGACCCACAACGAGTTGGACATCCTGGAGGACCTTCTCCAACCTGTAAAGTACGCCAAGGGCGAAAAGATACTGCAGGAAGGTGAGGTGTGCTCTGGAATCTCCTACATCGAGAAAGGACTGATACGCCAGTTTTACCACAAGAACGGCAAGGAGGTGACAGAGCACATCGGAGTGGACCACACCATCTTCATGTGCATAGAAAGTCTCTTCAAGGAGGAGCCTACTCGCCTGCAGGTGGAGGCTCTGGAGAGCACACTGGTGTACATCCTGCCCAAGCACGAACTGGAAGCTGCTGCCATACGCAACGTGAATATACAGATGCTCTATCGTAAGATATTGGAAGAGAGCCTTATCCAGTCGCAGGTACATGCCGACCTGATGCGTTTTGAGACGGCTCCCAACAAATACAAGAGACTCTGCGAGATGAACCCGCAGGTGGTGTTGCGAGCCCCCCTCACTTACATCGCCAACTATCTGCAGATGACACCAGAAACGCTTTCGCGCATACGGTCGGGTGTACTGCTGTAAATGATATCATAAGAAGAAAGGAGAGTGTAACAAACACTCTCCTTTCTTTTATCGCTAACAATTCTCAGTTTTCTGAACTTCAGAAAGCTAACGAATCTTGTTTTATTGCTAACGAATCTTGTTTTAATACGCAAACAAAGGATAATCCTTCATAGTTGCGTTCACCTTTTCACGCACACTGGCTATTACCTTTTCGTCTTCGGGAGCATTCAGCACCTCCTCTATGAGTTCGGCGATGAGGTGCATCATGTCTTCCTTGGCACCGCGCGTCGTCATGGCAGCAGTACCGAGACGGATGCCCGAGGTTTGGAAGGCAGAACGTGAGTCGAACGGTACCATGTTCTTGTTGACGGTAATGTCGGCAGCAACGAGGGCATTCTCTGCCACCTTACCCGTCAGGTCGGGGTATTTGCTGCGGAGGTCTACCAGCATAGAGTGGTTGTCCGTACCACCGCTTACAATACCGAATCCACGGCCCATGAGATCTTCTGCCAGAACAGCGGCATTCTTCTTCACCTGCAGGGCATAGTCTTTCCACGATGGTTGCAGGTTCTCGTTGAAACCTACGGCCTTGGCGGCGATGACATGCTCCAGCGGACCGCCCTGCTGACCGGGGAACACAGCCGAGTTGAGCAGCATGCTCATCTTCTTCAGTTCGCCCTTCTTCGTGGTAAGTCCCCAAGGATTGTCGAAGTCCTTGCCCATAAGGATAATACCGCCGCGCGGACCACGGAGTGTCTTGTGCGTGGTAGAGGTAACGATGTGTGCATACTTCACGGGGTTCTCAAGCAGACCAGCGGCTATCAAGCCAGCGGGGTGAGCCATGTCTATCATGAGCAAGGCACCCACTTCGTCGGCTATCTTGCGCATTCTTGCATAATCCCATTCGCGGCTATAGGCACTACCGCCACCGATAATCAACTTGGGCTTGTGCTCAAGAGCCAACTTCTCCATCTCGTCGTAATCGATGCGGCCAGTCTCCTTGTTGAGGTTGTAGCCTACGGGGTTGTAGAGAATGCCCGATGTGTTGACGTGGCTACCGTGTGAGAGGTGCCCGCCGTGGTCGAGGTTGAGGCCCATAAACGTGTCGCCTGGTTTCAGCACGGCGAGGAGTACGGCAGCGTTGGCCTGTGCACCGGAGTGGGGCTGTACATTGGCATACTCGGCACCGAAGAGTTTCTTGACACGCTCGATGGCAAGGTTCTCCACGATGTCCACCACCTGGCATCCGCCGTAGTAGCGCTTGCCTGGCAGTCCCTCTGCATACTTGTTGGTAAGGTACGACCCCATGGCGTTCATCACCTCGTCGCTGACAAAATTCTCGGAGGCAATCAGTTCCATGCCTTTCAACTGACGCTGATGTTCTCTTTCAATCAGGTCAAAAATTTCTTGGTCTTTTTCCATTGGCTCTTGTATTATATGTCAATATGATGTTACTTGACGGTGTTCTTTGTTGATGTTCTTTGACGATGTTACTTGCAAAGTTCCACCTTGCCCAGCTGCTGCTCCTTGTCGCAATAGTGGCAACGAATGATGCCGAGAGCGGCGTCTACGGTGTGGAAGAGCGTGTACATCGGCTCGTTGTTGGTGATGCACTTCGGGTTGTTGCATTTCACGATGCCCTTCAGCGTGTCGGGAGTCTTGACGGTCTTCTTCTCCACGATTTCATAGTCGCGGATGATGCTCAGTCCGATGTTGGGGGCTACTACAGAGAGGCGGTTTATCTCCTCGTCGGTGAAGTACTTGTTGGCCACCTTGATGATGCCCTTCTTGCCTATCTTCTTGGAGGGCAGGTTATAGCCGATGGTAACTGGCGTGGACATTTTCTCCAGTTGGAGAAGATTCACCACCTGGTAAGTCTTGTCGGCAGGTATGTGGTCGATTACGGTACCGTTCTCCAGGGCCGCAACCACCAGTTCACTTTTATTGTTTCCCATTTTCTTGTCTTTTATTCAATGATCGTCTTGTCGTTCTTGATATCATCGAGCGTGATGCCGAGGCAGTGGCAGAAGATAGCCTCGCGTGCATAGAGTCCGTTCTGTGCCTGCTGGATGTAGTAGGCATGCGGGTCGTCGTCCACATCGTAGGCTATCTCGTTGACGCGTGGCAACGGGTGCATGATCTTCATGTTGTCCTTAGCCTTTGCCAGCATGTCGCGCCTCAGGATGTACACGTTCTTCACGCGCTCGTACTCCATGAGGTCACTGAAGCGCTCCTTCTGTACGCGTGTCATGTAGAGGATGTCGGCACCGGCTATCACGTCCTCGTTGAAGTCTTCGTGCTCTACATATTTTATATGGTGGTGCTGGCAGTAGAGCTTGTACTCCTGGGGCATGGCCAGTTCCTTGGGTGCAATGAAGTGGAATGTAGGGTTGAAGTGGCGCATGGCCGTGATGAGTGAGTGTACGGTGCGTCCGTACTTCAGGTCGCCTACGAGATAGATGTTAAGGTTTTCCAGTGTGCCCTGTGTCTTGTAGATGGAATAGAGGTCCAGGAGGCACTGTGACGGGTGCATGTGCGCCCCGTCTCCGGCATTGACGATAGGCACGGGAGCCACCTCGCATGCATACTGTGCCGCACCCTCTATGAAGTGGCGCATGGCTATGACGTCGGCATAGTTGCTCACCATGAGGATGGTGTCCTTGAGCGTCTCGCCCTTTGTCGTGCTGGAGGTCTTGGCGTCGGAGAAGCCGATGACGCGCGCACCGAGGCGGTTGGCAGCAGTCTGAAAACTGAGTTGGGTACGGGTGGAAGGTTCGAAGAAAAGGGTAGCCACGACCTTTCCTTTCAGCAGTTCCCTGTTGGGATGCTTTTCAAACTCTTGCGCCATCTCCAGCAGGTACATGAGTTTTTCCTTGGAGAGGTCGGCAATCGTCACAAAGTTATGTCTTTCCATAGTTGGGTTTTGATAGTAAGTTTCAAATTCCGCCCCAAAGGTAATGATATTTTTTCGCTTGTATGCCATTTGCAACAAATATTTAGGAATGTTTAATGCGAAGGCATCCGACGGGAGGGAGAGGAACAGGAATGCTTTTCGCAAGATTCCTGCCCTTTTCCTTTGCACTACGATATTTTTTACGTACTTTTGCACGACTCAACACAAACACAGCAGATGAGAAAACATTTCGTATATACATTGTGGGCTATCTTTGCAGGCGGTGTCCTGTTGGCCGTGGCCGCATTCTTTGCCATCTGGTACGGCATGATAGGCTATATGCCCGATATCGAAGACCTGCAGAACCCCATCAACCGCTTTGCCACGCAGGTATACTCTGCCGACGGAAAGGTGCTCGGTACATGGAACCTGAACAAGGAGAACCGTATCGTCATACCCTACAGCAAGATGTCGCCCTACCTGGTGAAGGCCCTTGTCGCTACAGAAGACGAACGCTTCTACGACCACTCGGGCATCGACTTCCGGGCACTGGGCCGTGCCGTCGTCAAGCGCGGCATCCTGGGGCAGGCCAACGCCGGCGGAGGATCCACCATCACGCAGCAACTTGCCAAGCAGTTGTATAGCGAGAAGGCGGAGAGTACCCTGGAGCGCCTCTTCCAGAAACCCATCGAGTGGGTTATCGCCATCAAGCTGGAGCGCAACTACACCAAAGAGGAGATAGTGGCACTCTACCTCAATTACTTCGACTTCCTGCACAACGCCGTGGGCATCAAGACGGCCGCCAACACCTATTTTAATAAAGAGCCAAAAGACCTCACCGTATGCGAGGCCGCCACCCTCATAGGCTTGTGCAAGAACCCGTCGCTCTTCAATCCTGTACGCTATCCCGAGCGGGCACGCGAACGTCGCAATGTCGTGTTGCAGCAGATGCTGAAGGTGGGGTACATGACGAGAAGCGAATACAATCGGTATGCCGAAGAACCCCTCACGCTCAACTTCCACCGCACCGACCACAAGGACGGGTCGGCCACCTACCTGCGCGAGTTCCTGCGGCAGTACATGATGGCCAAGAGGCCGGAACGCTCCGACTACCCCTCCTGGAACCATGTGCAGTATGTCATCGACTCCATAGCCTGGAACAGCGACCCACTCTACGGATGGTGCAACAAGAACTTCAAGAAGGACGGTTCCAGCTATAATGTCTATTCCGACGGCTTGAAGGTGTTTACCACTATCGACAGTCGTATGCAGCGCTATGCCGAGGAGGCTGTATACCAGCATGTGGCGGGCTATCTGCAACCTGCCTTCGACAAGGAGAACCGCCCCAAGCCGAGTGCGCCCTACAGCGACAAGCTGACGGCCAAGCAGATACGTGCCATCCTCAACCGCAGCATTACGCAGAGTGAGCGCTACCGCAACATGAAGGCTGCAGGATATTCGCCCGAGGACATCAAGATGGCCTTCAGACAGAAGACCGAGATGACCGTCTTTACATACCACGGTGACATCGACACGCTGATGAGTCCGCTCGACTCCATACGCTATTACAAGGGATTCCTCCGCAGTGGATTCATGAGCATGGACCCCAAGACGGGAGCTGTCAAGGCATACGTCGGCGGACTGGACTATCCCCACTTCATGTACGACATGGTTAGCTTGGGGCGCAGGCAGGTGGGCTCTACCATCAAGCCTTTCCTCTACAGCCTTGCCATGGAGAACGGATTCACGCCGTGCGATGTGGCGCCCAACCGCCAGCAGACCTACATCGTGGCAGGCAAGCCATGGACACCGCGCAACGCCAACCATGCCCGCTACGGGCAGATGGTGCCCCTGAAGTGGGGACTGGCACAGAGCAACAACTGGATAAGTGCCTACCTGATGAGTAAGCTCAACCCTCAGCAGTTTGTGCAATTGCTGCGCGACTACGGCATCAACAACCCAGACATACATGCATCCATGAGTCTTTGCCTCGGTCCCTGCGAGGTGAGCGTGGCGGAGATGGTAAGTGCCTATACTGCCTTTGCCAACCACGGCATCCGTACCGCCCCGGTATTCGTGAGCCGCATAGAGGACAACGAGGGCAACGTTATCGCCACCTTCCAGCCCAGAATGAACGAGGTGATCAGTTCGGACAACGCCATGAAGATGCTTACCATGCTCATGGGCGTGGTAGACCAGGGTACGGCGGGCAGATTGCGCTACCGCTACAACATAGAGGGACAGATAGGTGCCAAGACGGGTACCACCAACAACAATAGCGACGGATGGTTTATCGGTTTCACGCCCCAACTTGTCAGCGGATGCTGGGTGGGCGGTGAAGATCGCGACATACACTTCGACTCCATGAACATGGGACAGGGTGCCACCATGGCGCTCCCCATCTGGGCCATCTTCATGAAGAAGGTTTATGCCGACACATCGCTGGGTTACGACACTACCACACAGTTTGACCTGCCCGAGGGGTACAACCCTTGTCAGCAGGCACAGAAAGATGAATTTGGTGTCGGTGGAATAGAAGAAGTTTACGAATAGACAAACATCCCGCAACGGTGGCAATATAGACACACACCAGTTGCGGGATGTTCAGTTGTATACCTTCCACGCTTGCCCCGGGCAATGACGTGATGGCGTGCAGAACCTCCCGTGTAAGTTCCGCCGTGCCGCCCAGTAGTGACATCGTGGCCTCACATCCCCAGAACAGCAACGTGTGTATCCATCCCGCCTCTGCCGTACATGATGCCCATACGCCAAGCACCACCAACAGCAGACTGGCATAAAGGATGACCGTAACCGCCGGAATGGCGACAAAAGAACTGACCAGCGAATAGCAAGCCACCGTGCCAAACCAGTAGGCGACAAGGGGAGCCGTTCCCACCTGTGCAGCTAGTGACACGCACACCATGCCCCAAGGCCATTTCACGAAGCCATGCTTGCGCCACGCCTCGGGAAGTAAGCCGTAAAGACGGCTGTAAAGCAAAAGGATGGAAAGCACGGCGGCGAAAGACAACTGGAAGCTCACGTCGAAGAGATAGGAGGGGTTGACCAGCAGCATGACAACTGCAGCCAGGGCGAGGCTGTTGAGTGGGGGAGAGTGGCGCTGCGACAAGAGCGAGAAACAATAGACACTCACCATGAAGGCCGAACGCACGGCGCTGGCTGGCATGCCTATGAAGAAAACGTAAGCCCAGATGGCAAGCATGGCCACGGCAACGGCAGGTGCAGAACGCCGCTTGCCGCCTCCCAGCATGAAGAAAAGCAGCTGGAAGATGATGCCGATGTGCAGGCCGCTGACGGCAAGCACATGACTTGCCCCCGAGGAGGAAAAGGTGTGGCGCGTATCCTTGTCGAGCGAAGTCTTGTCGCCCAGGGTCATGGCGCACACCACGGCATAGTCTTGTCCTGCAGCCAATTGCCCGCCATACTGCTGCATCAGATGCTGGCGCAGGTCGAGCACACGCAGCTTGGCTCGGTCCGTCGTGCCAAGGCTGTTGAATGTATACGTCTGCACAGATGCTTCATCCCCGCCGGTCTGCTCCTGTGCGTCCTGCCTGCTGTCCAGGAAGCCTCCTGCCGCCAACAGGGCGAGTCCCAGCAGGCATGATTTGGCCGTAGGGTTCTTGGGTATCACGGATGTGCCCGTGGCAATCAATACAAGTGCCAGCCACATGAACGGCTCCAGACACACCCACCGGCAATGAGCGCACACGATGCCGCCCATGAGCATGAGGCAGATACCCAGCACGGGGCAACTGCCCCAGCCGTGTGCCAAACTATAGCCTTCGTATGTTTTGCATGGTGTGCCTGAAATAGCCATTATTCGTTTAATTTCTGCAAATATAAGACTATTTTTTCGTTTAGCTTTTATTTTTTTTGTAATTTTGCAAAGTTTTAAGCAGCATGGTTCCTGTGCCTTGGCTAAAAGGGCTAACATCTTGAGCAAAAGGGCTAACGTCTTGGCAAAAGAAAGGCAACATGCAGGATATGCCCCCGAGGGCAGCAAACCACCATGCATGCCGGTAAAAGGAAAACAAAATAAAAGCATTATATAATGAACGTTTCTTACAAATGGCTTAAGGAATACGTCGACTTCGACCTCACCCCACAGGAGACAGCGGACGCGCTCACCTCTTGCGGACTTGAAGTGGACGCTTTAGAGGAAGTGCAGTCCATCAAGGGTGGACTGAAAGGTCTATACGTGGGCAAGGTGCTTACTTGCGAGATGCACCCCAACAGCGACCACCTGTATGTCACCACGGTGGACCTGGGCAAGGGCGAGCCCCAGCAGATAGTATGCGGTGCTCCCAATGTGGCAGCAGGCCAGAAGGTCATCGTTGCCGACCTGGGTTGTGTGCTCTACGACGGCGACCAGAGTTTCACCATCAAGAAGAGCAAGCTGCGCGGTGTGGAGAGCCTTGGCATGATATGCGCCGAGGACGAGATAGGCATCGGCACCGACCATGCCGGCATCATCGTGCTGCCTGAGGATGCCCCCGTAGGACAGCCTGCTGCAGAGTACTACCATCTCGAGAGCGACTGGCTCATCGAGATTGACATCACAGCCAACCGTGCCGATGCGCTCGGCCACTATGGCGTGGCGCGCGACCTCTACGCATGGCTCAAGCAGAACGGTTACGAAACCAGTCTGCACCGCCCCTCGTGTGACGAGTTTGCCGTTGACAACGAAGACCTGCCCATCGAGGTGGAGATACAGAACACGGATGCGTGCAAGCGCTATGCCTGCGTCAGCATTACCGGTTGTGAGGTGAAGGAAAGTCCGAAGTGGTTGCAGGACAAGCTGAACATCATCGGCCTGCGCCCCATCAACAACATCGTGGACATCACCAACTACATCATGATGGCATACGGCCAGCCCCTCCACTGCTTCGATGCAGACATGGTTACGGGTCACAAGATAGTGGTACGCACGCAGCCCGAAGGCACCAAGTTTGTCACACTCGACGGACAGGAGCACACGCTGGGCGAGCACGACCTGAGTATCTGCAACAGCGAGGAGCCGATGTGTATCGCCGGCATCTTCGGCGGCAAGGGTTCGGGTACATACGAGACCACCAAGAGTGTGGTGCTGGAGAGTGCCTACTTCCACCCCACATGGATACGCAAGAGCGCACGCCGTCATGGCTTGAGCACCGATGCCAGCTACCGCTTCGAGCGCGGCATCGACCCCAACGGCCAGATCTATGCACTGAAGCAGGCCGCCATCCTCTGCAAGCAGTTGGCAGGCGGCAAGGTAAGCATGCAGATCAAGGATGTTTATCCGGAGCCTATACATGACTTCCCCGTACGCCTCAACTATGAGTATGCTCATCGCCTCATCGGCAAGGAGATAGGAGCCGAGACCATCAAGAGCATCGCCACATCGCTGGAGATGAAGATAGTCAACGAGGACGCAGAAGGCCTCGACCTGCTCGTACCGCCTTACCGTGTGGACGTTCAGCGCCCCTGCGACGTGGTGGAGGACATCCTCCGTATCTACGGCTACAACAATGTGGAGATACCCACCCAGTTGAAGAGCTCGCTCACCGTTCAGGGCGACGAGGACAGGGCTTACCATACGCAGAACATCGTGGGCGAGCAGTTGGTAGGCGAAGGATTCATGGAGATACTCAACAACTCGCTCACCAAGGCCAGCTACTATACCGACTTCGAACTGAACGCCTATCCCGACGAGCACACCGTGAAGGTGATGAACCCGCTGAGCGCCGACCTCGGTGTGATGCGCCAGACCATGCTCTTCGGCGGTTTGGAGAGCGTTTCGCGCAACATTAACCACAAGAGTCCCAACCTCAAGTTCTTCGAGGTGGGCAACACCTATATATATAATAAGGAGAAGTGGGATGCAGAGAACCCCATCAAGGGCTATACACAGGAAGGCCACATGGCCCTCTTCATTACCGGCAAGCGCGTAGAGGGCAACTGGGCCCATGCTGACGAGCAGTCGACGATATACGAGCTGAAGGCCGTGGTGGAGAACATCCTGCGCCGTGTGGGCATGCCGTTCAACAATGTTGTGGTGAAACACTCCGACAACAATATCTTCTCCAAGGGTGTACAGTATGAGACACGTGCCGGAAAGGTGCTGGTAGAACTGGGCATCCTGGGCCGCAAGCTGAGAAAAGCCTTCGACATAGAGCAGGACGTGTTCTACGCCGACGTGCATTGGGACAACCTGATGAAGGCCGTCAAGAAGGTAAACCTCACCTATCAGGACATCAGCAAGTATCCGTCGGTGAGCCGCGACTTGGCACTGCTGGTAGACAAGAGTGTGGAGTTTGAACAGATAGAGCAGATAGCTCGTCAGACCGAGAAGAAGCTCCTGAAGAGCGTTGTCCTCTTCGATGTCTATGAAGGCAAGAACCTTCCCGCAGGCAAGAAGAGCTACGCCGTAAACTTTATCCTGCAGGACGAGGAGAAAACCCTCAACGACAAGCAGATAGAGGCTATCATGAAGAAGCTTATCGCCAACCTGACGGGCAAGCTCAACGCTGAACTGAGATAAACGGGAAGTTAGAGAAGTTATAATAAAAAAACAAAATAAAAAATTATTCCAATGGGAAGAGCATTTGAATACCGTAAAGCTACCAAGCTGAAGAGATGGGGCCACATGGCCAAGACATTCACCAAACTGGGCAAGCAGATTGCCATTGCCGTAAAGGCCGGCGGTCCGGAACCTGAGAACAACCCTACACTGCGTGCCATCATCGCCAACTGCAAGCGCGAGAACATGCCTAAGGACAACATCGCACGTGCCATCAAGAACGCATGCGGCAAGGATACGAGCGACTACAAGGAGGTGACATACGAGGGATATGGTCCTCACGGTGTGGCTGTCTTTGTAGACACCCTTACCGACAACACCACACGTACCGTAGGTGACGTGCGTTCCGTCTTCAACAAGTTTAACGGCAACCTCGGCACTACGGGCTCTCTCTCTTTCCTCTTCGACCACAAGTCGGTGTTTACCTTCAAGAAGAAGGACGGTCTGGACATGGACGAGATGATTCTCGACCTCATCGACTATGGTGTGGAGGACGAGTTTGACGAGGACGAGGAGACCAACGAAATCACCATCTATGGTGCTCCTACCAGCTTTGGCGAGATACAGAAGCACCTGGAGGCTGAGGGCTTCGAGGTGACAGGTGCCGAGTTTACCTACATCCCCAACGACCTGAAGGACGTAACGGCCGAGGAGCGCGAGACTATCGACAAGATGGTAGAGCGCCTGGAGGAGTTTGACGACGTTCAGACGGTTTATACCAACATGAAGCCGGAGATTCCTGCCGAGTAATTGTTACTTGGCCAAGAACAAAACGCGACTTGTACATTTTGTATATAGAAAGAGGAGGTTGTTCGCAAAAGGACAACCTCCTTGGCATTTTATGCAAGTGGCAAAAATTGACAGATTTCCCCTAAAAAATACAAAGACTTATGATAACAAACGACAATCAGAACCAGTTGAAAAAAGTGACGTACAAGACCCACGGCACTTGCTCCAAGTTTATCTGCATCAGTATGGACGACAACGGAGAAGTAAAGGAGGTGCAGTTTATAGGCGGTTGTGACGGTAATACCAAGGGCATCTGTTCCCTGGTGCGTGGCATGAAGGCCAAGGAGGTCATTGCCCGTCTGAAGGGCATCACCTGCGGCAACAAGCCTACCAGTTGTCCCGACCAGTTGGCTACAGCCCTGGAGCAGATGGGGTACTAAGTGTAGAGCAAAAACAACGTAAAACGCCCTGTAAAGGCAAACGTGCCATTCGTCATTGTACAATAGCACCTTTGTCCTTACAGGGCGTAATCTTAGTCAATAGCCGTAGGTTCAGGCGTTATACTATCTTGAACCTGATGCGCAGAGCGTGCGTAGGCTCGTCCCAGTTGGTACCGAGCATCACAAACTTGCCTATCTGTGCCGTAGAGCGCACATGCTTGCCTATGCACGGGCATACGTCATAGTCGCCAATGCGCACCAGGCGAAGCGTCTCGCTGGCATCTTCGGGCAGACGGTCGAGTTTAACCTCTGCGGGGATATGGTCGCGGTCCACAAACTCATAGGTCACGGGCATGTCGTCGGCTATCAGGCGGTTCATCTCCGTCTCTATGGCCTTCTCTTCCTGGCGCGAAGGTTTGTGGTCGATGACAAATGTCATCTTGCTCTTCTTGCGCTCGATGTGGGCATTCTTGCTGCGCTCGCAACCGAACATGCGCACCATCAACTGGTTGAGCAGATGCTCTGCAGTGTGTGCAGGAGGGAACTCCTCCTTGTGGTGCTCGTTCAATATGAATTCACTCTCTTCCATCTTGACTTTGAATTTATAGATTCTTACTCCGTAGGCATCTATTGATACCGGGAAGATGCCGTCCTTCTTCAGTTCCACCTTTTCCTTGCCGCCCGCTATCAGTTCGTTGACGGTTACCGTCTCCTCAGCCAGGTGCATGAAGTCGTAGGCGTGTCCGGGAATGCATACGCCCAGTTCGCGTGACTCCTGCGAGAAGTTGAGCGCGATGAGCATCACCTCGTCATCCTTCTTGCGCAGGAAGGCGAAATGGCTTCGCGGGTCGAAGCGCTCGCACCACGGGTTGACGTACATCAGGTCGAAGGTGTCTCCCTCGCGGAGTGCTTTCTCCTCATTGGCAAGACGCAGCAGGTGTCGGTACTTTATGGCCAGCACCTTGCCCTCTTCCGACTGGTGGCGCATCTTGGGAGACACAGGCTCCTCGTAGGCATGCTCCAGCGTGGCGGGGCTCCAGTAGTCGAAGATGGTAGTGCGTCCGTCCATGCCGCTGAATCCCTCCTTGTCCATGCCGCGTTCGCCAAACTCCTGTCCGCTGTAGAGCATGAACGGGTTCTTCTGGAAGAAGAGGCTCATGGCTGCAGCTGGTATCGCCTTCTCGGCACAGCCGCAGAAGAAGTCGCTGGCGATGCGCTGCTCGTCGTGGTTTTCCAGGAAGTAGAGCATGTGGTCACGTATGTCGTCCACCACCTGCCACTCGTGTGTGATGCTGGCGGCAGGCCGCTCGCCACGGACAACCCCGCGCAGGCAGTCGTACATGCCCACCTTGTCGTAGAGGTAGTCGAAGCCCGCCTTCACGTAGTTGCGATACTGGGAGGGGTCGTACACCTCGCCTATGACGACGATGTTGGGGAACTTCGCCTTCAGTATCTGTGTGGCATAGGCCCAGAAAGCCGTTGGCACCATCTCCGCCATGTCGCAACGGAAGCCGTCCACGCCCTTGCCTGCCCAGAAGAGCAGGATGTCGGTCATCTTGCCCCAGGTGCTCGGCACGGGCTCGTAGTGATAGCTGCGGCCACCTGCATCGCAGTAGTCTACGCCATAGTTCAGCTTTACCGTCTCGTACCAGTCGTTGCAACCGGGGCGGTTGTCGAAGCGGTCGTTTCCAGTAGCCTTGGCAGGACTCTCGGTGTAAGGCTCGTAGATCTTGGCATCCTTCTCAGAATAAGCCTTGAACTCGGGCTTGGAACGGCGCACGTCGTTCAGGTCGAGGTCGCCCCACGCATAGTAGAAGTTGTTGTCCGGAGAGAAGTGCATGTTCGGGTCGTCATCCTCGCCGAGGTCACGCACGCCAGCCGGCCTGCATACGGAGTGGTACTCGCGAGCCACGTGGTTGGGCACAAAGTCCATGATGACCTTCATGCCTGCCTTGTGTGTGCGCTCTATGAGATTCTCCCATTCCGTCATGCGCAGGCTCACGTTCTCCGCCACGTCGGGGTCGATGTCGTAGTAGTCGGTGATGGCGTAAGGCGAACCGGCCTTTCCCTTCACCACCTCGGCATGCTGTGTGGGGATGCCGTACGACGAGTAGTTGGTCTGTGTGGCGTGTCGTATCACGCCCGTGTACCAAATATGCGTAAAGCCCATATCGTGGATATGGGCCAATACTGCGTCTGTAAAATGATTCAGTTTTCCGCAACCGTTTTCCTCTTTAGTACCGTTCTCCTTACGGGCGGTAGTGTGATTGCCGAAAAGTCGCGGAAGAACTTGATAGATTACAACCTTTTCTTTCATAGAGGCTTATGCAATTCCGTGAGCAGCCACCGTCTTGTCGATACGTCCGATCATACCCTGCAGCGCCTTGCCCGGTCCGCACTCGGTAAAGTCGTCAGCACCGTCGGCCACCATGGCCTGTACAGAGGCAGTCCAGCGTACAGAGCTTGTGAGCTGGGCGATGAGGTTCTGCTGAATCTCGGCAGGGTCGGTATGAGGCTTGCCGTCCACGTTCTGGTATACGGGGCATTTAGGAGCAGAGAATGAAGTCTTCTCGATGGCAGCCTGCAGTTCGTCCTTGGCGGGCTGCATCAGTGGCGAGTGGAATGCGCCACCCACCTTCAGGGGCAGTGCGCGCTTGGCACCTGCAGCCTTCAGTTTCTCGCAAGCGGTGTTGATGGCGTCTACGTTGCCTGAGATGACGAGCTGGCCGGGGCAGTTGTAGTTGGCGGCAACCACCACGTTGCCCTCAGAGCTTACCTCAGCGCAGATTTCCTCCACCTTCTCGTCGGGCAGGCCGATGATGGCAGCCATTGTGCCGGGGTTGGCCTCGCAAGCTTTCTGCATGGCGTTGGCACGTGCAGCAACGAGCTTCAAGCCGTCCTCGAAAGCCATGGCGCCTGCAGCCACCAGTGCTGAGAACTCACCCAGGGAATGGCCTGCCACCATGGCGGGCTGGAACTCGTCGCCCAGGCAGAGTGCAGAAATGACAGAGTGCAGGAACACGGCAGGCTGAGTCACCTTCGTCTCCTTCAACTGCTCGTCGGTGCCGGCGAACATGATGTCGGTAATCTTGAAGCCGAGAATCTCGTCGGCCTTGTCGAAAAGTTCTTTTGCCAATGCGTTGTTGTCGTAGAGGTCCTTACCCATTCCTACAAACTGAGAACCCTGTCCGGGGAAAACAAATGCTTTCATTTTATCTTGTTTTTATTAGTTTTTAATATGGCTTTTCCCGTCATGTTTCCCTTGCCGTGGTTTGGGGAGGCAAGAGGACAAACCAGCGGAAAATCTGCCCTTTACATTCTTAGCGGCTGCAAAGTTACAACAAAAAAACGACATTATGCGCCAAAAGGGACAAAAAAGCGAGGATAATACAAACAAAAAGGAGGGCGTGACTGATGCCACACCCTCCCTCTTATGACGCTGCAGGGGTTGCTGCAGGTTGTGCCTTGTTAACCGGCCACGGTGAAAATGCGCACCTCGGGGTCGGCCTGGAAATAGGGAGACAAGCCTGTCACCACGTCGTTGGTGAACATATCCGACTGGAGGTAGGCGGCAGCATGCTCGGCTGAGTCGAATCCGTGGAGCACCTGTACGTCCTCGTCGCGCACCAGCAGGTTCTTGGTCATGGCACCCTCGATGGTGTCGAGGAATGGCTGACGATAGTCGAAATACACCTTTGCTGCATTGGGGCGGTCACTCTCTTTGATCTTCATAGTAATCTGAAGATAAGCTTTTACTTCATTCATAGTTCTTTAATTTTAAGTGGTTGTTAATGTTTTAACGAGTGCAAAATTAGGAGTTTTCTACCGGCCGTCCCTTGCAAATTCATGTGCGTGAATGGTAAATTCGGGAAAATTGCTTGGCGGTGTCGGGAAGAATGTGTAATTTTACCACCACAATTACGTAATTTACCATTCGGCTTCCTGGTGTGTCGATGGAAAAACAAGAACGGGAATGAAAAGAGAAGAAGTAGATACATACAAGATAGAGGAGAACCGCCACTCGGGACTGGAACTGGAGCTGCACTTCATGCCGAAGTTCTTCCACGAGAACCTCTGCGGTTCGATGCCGCCCCATGTGCACGAGTTCTATCAGATTATCTGGTTCCGCCACGGGCAGGGCACCCACCGGGTGGATTTCGTGGACTATCCCATCACCGACAACACGATATTCTTCGTTGCCCCGGGACAGATACATGCCTTCGACGGCAACGAGCAGTTTGAGGGTGTTGTCATCCTCTTCAATGCCAGCTTCCTCATGGACGAGGAGTCGAGCGAGAACATCTTTCTGAAGTACAACGTGTTCAACGCCTACGACTCCCTACCTTATTATAAGGTGACGGAGGAGGAGGCGGGACGGTTGATGACCCTCGTCAACGAGATGAACCGCGAATATTCGCTCACCGGGGCTTTTGCCCACCGCGACTATATGCAGTATCTCGTGCGCCTCTTCCTCATCCGTGTGCAGCGGTGTGGCGAGCGCAAGGCGATACCGACGCTCTATGTGTCGAGCGTGGCCAACCGCACCTTCGTGCGCTTCCGCCAGTTGCTGGAACAGAACTTCCACCGCGTGCATACCGTGCAGGAGTATGCCGATATGCTGAGCGTCTCCTCCCGCACGCTCACCAAGTACGTAGCGCAGAGCACCTACCGCTCGCCCCTGCAGATGATTAACGACCGCATCGTGCTGGAGGCGAAGCGCCAGTTGCTCCATACGCCGATGAGTGTCAAGGAGATAGGTTATCAGCTCGGCTTCGATGACCCGTCCTACTTCGTGAAGTTCTTCAAGCGCTTGACGGGCAAAATGCCAGGGGAATTCCGAAACACTTAACCGTTGTGCCCAAATGCCCGAAACATGCTGCGATACCTTTCCTCCAGGTCAATGTCGCATGGGTAAAAGCTGCGTGGCGTGGACAGCAAGTCGCGCTTAACCGAATTTACGTTGCCGGCACATATGTTGTCCACCAGCTTCAGCTTGTACATCTGCTCTATCTGCGGCCACAAGTCCTTCTCGTAAAAATCCAAGAGCGAACATATCAGCATTCCGTTTAGCGTATAATCGGTATACTGTGCCTTCTGCTTGTCGTGTAGGGCATGCTCCATGAATGTCTGGAATGCTGCTTTCACCTTGTCGTGGGTCTCGGGGTAATAATGTGCTATGTTGACCAAAGCCACCATCACTTCCGCCTTGAACGAATTGACGATACCTTCCTCCAGCAAGAAGGTCAGCAGAGTGTTGATGGCATGGGGCGCCAGTTTTATGATGGTAGGCGTCACCGACATGTTCAGTCCGTCTCCGTATATACGGTCAATGGCTTCGTGGGGCATGCGCAAGGTTTCCAGGACAGCGCTCAGACTGCTGGACTCGTTGCCCACCTCGCCAAGCAGCATGGCGGAATGGGAGATGGGGAATCCGTACGACTTGGCCGCCTTTTCGTCACACTCGCCCTTAGCGTTTACCATCTCGTGGATGCCGTAAAGGATGATTTGCTCCAAGTCCTGCCGTACCTCCTCATGTGGCAATGCCATGATTTCGTCCAGCTGTTTCTTCGGTATCACCAGCCAGTTCTTCTTCTGCTGCATGATTTCGAGGATTCTCGGATGCTTAAGATTCAGCGAAGAAGGCAGGTCCTGGAATCTGTATGTATAAGGATAGGCATTGTAGTCATAGAAGTCGGGATATTCTTTCTTCTCCTCACAGTCGTGAAAGTCATCCTTGTATACATCGTCTAAGTCTAAGTCGTCGTCATCGAAGTCGTAAAGGTCATCCTTGTCCCAATTTTCACCCTCGTCCCAATCTTCATCCTCGTCTTCTTCTGTGACGGTATAGTCGTATTGGCCTTCCGGGAGATTCTTCTGCAGGGTTGGGAGGTAAGTGGAGAGCTCCAGCTGGTTTTTCGCCATCAGCGAGTGCTTGCCGTCCTTTCCGAACTCATATTCTATGAGCGGGATGTCCTCGGTGTCCTCCTGGAGGAAATACTGGCACAGGGCGAATTCTTTGCACGGTGCGAAGCCTGCCTCCTCGGCGAAGGCCACAGCCCCGTATATCAGGTTGTGTGCCTCTTCATACGTGACTTCCTCGAGGCCCAACTGGCGTTCCAATGGGCCGATTGTGGTCTCTTCGAATTCGTAATCTTCCACCCTGAACATGTAGAAGCATTCTTTTACGCCCAGGCAGAACATGTCGACCAAATAGGCGGCAAAACTGATGCGGCCGCCCGTGTGCATACGGCTCACGACGATGTTGCAAAAGCCGCATTCCTTGTATCCTCTGGTAACGTAGCATTTGCCTATAGGCACACTCCTCATTCTCTCCCTCAGGTATTTGTCGGGTGACATGAACTGTTGCGGCTGTGCCTTCTTCTTGTTGTTGTTCTTCTTCTTCTTGGCCATGGTGTTTCTTTACAGTTTTTTTTGTGTGTGGGATAGCGATTGTGCTGCAAAGATACAAAAAGATTTTCAATATGCAAGATTTTGTCGGGTAATTGCGTTTTCCTTTTGTTTTTTTCGACCTGTACGGTTTTAACATCAACTGGCATTCCGTGAATGTTGTCGCCAGTACGCCCTAAAAGGGCAGAAGCAACCGTGCTGGTCGATTAATTTTCGTGCGAATTTACACCTATCCGCGATTATCTCCAAACATTCGTGGTGTTTTTAGGTTGAATTAACTAAGGCAGGGAGGGGTTCTGAAAAAAAACTGTCGTCTGTCGTAACCTGTTGTTTTGAGAGGATGAAAAAAAACGTGGCAGTTTGAGTGCTGAATCTCGCCATAAAAGTTTGGTCGTTTCGAATATTTTTCGTATCTTTGCATCAGCAAACGATACATGCGCGACAGGCGGAGCCGCTCCCTCTCTCCGCACTCGGAAACACCGCAAGAATACTCCGCCTTACCCCCCCCCGCAAAATAAACCGCCGAACCCATAAGAAATTCGCCTTACCCCCGTAAGAAAAGATGATGAACGAAACTACTGACACCCATTCCGCAGCCACCGGCAAACTCCCCCAAAGGATAGCCCCTTCCGCCCAGTCTACCTCCTGGAGCTACGTCTTCATGGTGAATACCTATGTCAAGACATTCCAGAAGTGGATGGACCGGTACAACGCTGAAAATGCAGACGATGCAGATAGAGCAGGCGATGCGGATGGAGCAGATGGCGCTGAAAAAGCCGCCCCCCGGAAGCAGCCCTATTTCGTACACCAGACCTACCGCTATGCCTACCGCGACAAGGAGAAGCAGCAGGGCGTGCGCAAGACCCTCGTGCCCACCATCAGCGGCCTCGTGTTCCTGCAGGGAACGGTGAAGGACATACAGGGCTTCCTGAAGGAAAACTTCCCGCAGTACCACCTCGTGAACGACTGCAGCACGGGCAGGCCCGCCTCCATACCCGAGGCTGTGATGCGCCCCTTCATGGGCGTGATGGAGACACACCCCGAGCGGGTGACCTTCCTGCGCGAACCCTTCGAGAAGTTTGCCCGCGACCGCGTGAAGCTGCGCGTGCTCACCGGTGCCTTCAAGGGCTACGAGGGCTACATCGTGCGCATAGACCGCGACCGCCAGCTCGTGTTCGACTTTGGAGGCTATGCCGTCGCCATCCGCGGTGTGCACAACGAAGACTTCGAAGTAGCGGAATAAGGCGGGTTCGAAAAATTCCTTGATGGACTCCTAAGATACATTTCCGCCCGAAAAATTTGGCAAAGCCATACGAAATGTTTACCTTTGTGACGTATTTCCTATACAAAAGCGAAGACTACACCGCCCACGGCGCACGATAACAAAACACAAAACACAAAGAGCAGATGTCTACCAAACGATTGTCATTCATCATAGCGGCCCTCATCATGGCCTTGCCGCTTGCCGCAGAACCCTACTGCGACATACGCAAATTCTCCATACTCGACGGCCTTGCCGCCAACAATATCTCCGACCTCAAGCAGGGCGCGGACAACCTCATGTGGTTTGCCACCTGGAACGGACTGTCCTACTACGACGGATACGCCTTCCACACCTTCCGCGACGACCCAGACGACACCGACCTGCTCAGCACCAACCGCATCATTTCCATAGCCCCCTGCAACAACAACGACGTGTGGTGCATCACCTTCGACCGCAAACCCTATGTCTACGACACGCGCCTCTGCTCCTTCGTCAACGTGGGCAAGGAACTGAACGAACGCTTCGGCATCGACCTGCGCGTGAAGTCCATCTACTCCAGGGCGGGCAGCAACACATGGCTCACCAGCATGGACAACAAGTACCTCGTGAGGATGAGCAGCCCCGACATCAACGACTTCTCCACCGAACTGATAAGGCCCGGGCAGAAGGGGCTGCGCAGCGGCAACGTGTGGATAGTGCGCACCGACAAGAAGAAGCGCGAATGGATACTCACCGACAAGGGCACCTGCATCTACGGCACCAACTTCAGCACGCCCATACCCTTCATGTGGATACGCGAGGTGGGCAACACCGTGTTCCTTGCCACCACCGACGGGCGCCTCGCCGTATACGACGAGCACAACCACCTCTCCATGGTGCCCCTGCCCAAGGGCGTGACACGCATCAATGAACTGAAGAACACGGGCTACCAGCTGCTCATCGCCACCAACATAGGCGTGATAGTGTACAACCCACGCAACTTCAAGACCGACGTAATCAACGTGCAGAACCCCAACCAGCCCGTTTCTGACGTGAGGAAGATATACGTGGACCACCACAACATGGTGTGGGCCTTCACCGAGGGACAGGGTGTCACACTCATCAACCCCAAGACCATGCAGCAGCAGTGGCTCTATGCCGATGTGGACAATCCCGAGGACCGTACCACAAGTTCGCATTTCTTCATCATGGAGGATGAGCACAGCACGCTGTGGATTGTCCCCAACTATGGTACGTTCAGCTACTACGACCGCAAGGCGGGCAAGCTCGTGCCCTATGTGCTGAAGAGCAACTCCTCGGGCAACTCGCATGTGCCGCGCATCACCAAGTATGTCGTCTCCGACCAGGGCATACTCTGGGTGACGGGCATACACGACCTTACACAAATCAACTTCAAGTACCATACCTACACGCTCAACCGCCTGGAGCGGGGCGAGTCGGAGGTGCGCTCCATCATGCTCACCGTCAACGGATGCCATTGGGACGGATACTTCAACGGCGTCATCAAGGTGAGCGACAGCCACCACAACAAGCTGGGATACCTCGCACCCGACGGCAGGCTCGTGCCACAGCAGATTCCTTTTGCCAACACAGGCATCTACAGCCTCTTCCAGGACAGCAACGGCCGTATATGGATAGGCACCAACAGCCAGGGACTCTATGTGCTCGACGGCGGACGCGTGACCCATTACGGCTATGACCCGCACAACCGATACTCGCTGCCCAGCGACACGGTGTACGACGTGGTGACCGACAAGCACGGCCGCATATGGATAGCCACCTACGGCGGGGGACTCGCCACCATAGAGGAGAACGGAGGACGCTTCAAATTCATCTCCAGCCGCTCCGGACTGAGCTACCCCAAGGACGCCTGCCAGAAGGCACGCCGCATCAACTGTACCCCTACGGGCGAGATACTCGTGGGCACCACCGACGGACTGATAAGCTTCAGCGACAACTACCGCCGGCTGTCCGCCATCAGGTTCTACCGCAGCGCCCATGTCGAGGGCGATGCCTTCTCGCCCATGTCGAGCGACGTCAACTATACCCTCGTGCGCACCGACGGCTCCACCTACATCTCCACCCTGGGCGGCTCCATGCAGAAACTCACCAGCAAGGGACTGCTGCAGGACAACCTCAAGTTCGACTACTTCCGGCCCTTCAACCCCGAGGAGGGAAGCGTGCAGAGCATGGTGGAGGACAACAGCGGCACGCTGTGGGTGATACGCGAGTCGAGCATCGACAAGGTGAACCTCAGAAAGGGTACCGTGGATGCCTTCGGCCCCAACGACTTCGACTACAACATGACGTTCACCGAGGCTCGCCCATGTCACAATCCCGCCACCGACGACATCATCGTGGGAACACCCAACGGTAGCCTTACCTTCAACCCCGCCACGCTCACCAAGACCAACTACCAGCCCAAGATCATCTTCACCGCCGCACACTACAACGGGGAAGACGGCACCCTGCCGCTGCTCCACTGCCCCAAACTTGTGGTGCCCGCCAACAAGCGCAACCTTACCATCAGTTTTGCGGCGCTCGACTATACACGCAAGTACCAGACACGCTACGCCTACCGCATCAAGGGCTTCACACCCGAGGGCCAGTGGATACAGCTTGGCGGGCAGAACATGATAGGCTTCAACCGCATCAGCCACGGCGAATACGTGCTGCAGGTGAAGGCCACCAACACGCACGGCGTGTGGGGCAAGTACATTGCCGAACTGCCCATAGAGGTGAAGCCCACCTTCTGGGAGAGCCTATGGGGCAAGCTGCTGCTCTTCCTCTTCGCCATCACGGCCGTGGGCAGCTTCATCTACTTCTACAACCAGCGCCAGCGAGAGAGCCTCAACCACGACATGAGCGAGATGAAGAACCGCTTCTTCAGCAATGCCTCACACAAGTTGCGCACACCGCTATCCCTCATCGGGGGACCCATCAGGCAGGTGCTCGAACACGACCGCGGACTATCTGCCGACAGCCGTAGCCTGCTGCTCATCGTGCAGCGCAACGCGGCAGAGATGCTCGAGATGCTCAACAAGATGCTCACCTTCGACAACAACACCAACCTCTACCTGGACGAGGGCAGCGAGAAGGCATTCGAAATGACCGGCGACAGCAGCGGTAACATCGATGACAGCAATGCCAAGAGTTACCTCGAGGGCATCGATGCCGAGGCTGGCGACGGCACGGACAACGGCGACAAGCCCATCACCCTGCTCGTGGTGGAAGACAACGCCGACCTGCGCCAGTTCCTCTACACCATCCTCAAGGCCGAATACAACGTGCTGCTGGCCGAAAACGGCAAGGAGGGTCTTGTCAAGGCGCGCCAGAATATGCCCGACTTCATCCTCACAGACGTCACCATGCCCGTCATGGACGGCATCACCATGGTGCACTACATCAAGCAGGACACCAACACGGCACACATACCCATCATCGTGCTCTCGGCCAAGGCCAGCGAGGAAGACCACCTCAAGGGGTTCGAGGAGGGCGTGGACGGATACCTCACCAAGCCCTTCTCTGCCACATACCTCAAGGGACGCATCGAGGCGGTCATCAACCAGCGCCATGCTCTGCAGCAGGACATGCTGAAGCAGATACAGCGCTCGGAGAACGAGAACTTCCAGCTCACGCACACCTATCCGCAGACAGCGCGCGCCGAAGAGAACATGGAGAAGTCGGTGACGAAGACGCTCTCCATCAACGATGCCACAACCGAGAAAATAGTCAACTTCATTACTGCCAACATCGGCAACCCCGACATGAAGATTGACGACATCGCATCGGCCGTGGGCATGAGCCGCAGCGTGCTCTACGGCAAGATAAAGAACGCCGTGGGCATGACGCCCGTCGACTTCGTGCGGCACATACGCATCATGCGCGCCACCGAACTCCTCTGCCAGACCGACGAGACGCTCAGCAACATCGCATACTCTGTGGGATTCAGTGACCCGAAGTATTTCTCCAAGGTGTTCAAGAAGGAAATGGGCATCATCCCCAGTGAATACCGGGAGAACGCACGATAGAGGCGGTTTTTTAGAAAATTTATAGGTCGGCATTGCCCCGTTCGTACAAAAAGTAGTACCTTTGCAAGATAAAATGCTGCATAGCGTAGCAAGAAAAAAGAAACAAAGAAAAAAGAACAAAAGATAATAGAAACACAAACAAGAAAATGAGAACCGTCTACGAATTCTCTGTCAAGGACAGAAAGGGAAAGGAAGTTTCCCTCAAGGAGTATGCCAACGAGGTACTGCTCATTGTCAACACAGCCACCAAGTGCGGATTCACCCCCCAGTACGAAGAACTGGAAAAACTCTACGAGACATACCACTCACAAGGTTTCGAAGTGCTCGACTTCCCGTGCAACCAGTTTGGCCAGCAGGCCCCAGGCACCGACGAGAGCATCCACCAGTTTTGTAAGCTCACCTACGGCACGGAGTTCTCACGTTTCAAGAAGGTAAAGGTCAACGGCGACGATGCCGCCCCGCTCTTCAAGTTCCTCAAGGAAAGCAAGGGCTTTGCCGGATGGGACGAGTCGCATCCGCTCTATCCCGTACTGGACAAGATGCTGGGCGAGGCCGACCCTGCCTACAAGGATAATCCCGACATCAAGTGGAACTTCACCAAGTTCCTCGTCAACAAGAAGGGGCAGGTTGTGGCTCGCTTCGAGCCTACCGCCAGCTTCGAGCTCATCGCCCAGGCCATCGAAGAATGGCTCAAGGCATAGGGCAAGAAAAATAAACACAGTAAAGCCCGGGACAATACATCCCGGGCTTTACTTGTATTTTTACTATTACTTGTCTTTCGTTTCTTCTCCCGCCATGTCGTGGAGGATGGCCACGGCTTGCTCTACGCTCGCTATGCCCGTCACGCGGAGGAAATGCTTGTTGTTCTTCTCCTTAAGCACACACTGTCGCACGTGCGTGGTGGCATAATGCAGCACGCGCGAGAACATCTCGCTTCGGTAGAACGGGCTTTGCACATTGCTTACAAACTGCATCTGCATGGTGCCCTGCTTCAGCATGATCTTCTCGCAACCCAGGCGCTTGCCCAGCCGGCGGAGCGACACCACGTGCATCAGTTCCTGGCCCTCGTGGGGCACAGGGCCGAAGCGGTCTTCCAGGCGCTGGCGGTAAGCGTTAAGGTCGCCGTCGTTGTCTATGCGGTCCAGCTCGCGGTAGAGCAGCATGCGCTCACTGCTGCCCGGCACGTAGGTGTCGGGGAAGTACATCTCCAGGTCGCTCTCTATGGCGCAGTCGTCCACGAAGTCGTCGCCCGTGAGCTGCTGCCCCTGGTCCATCTGCTCCTGGTAGAGGTCGGCAAACTCCTCGTTCTTCAGTTCTGTTACCGCCTGCGAGAGTATCTTCTGGTAGGTCTCATAGCCCAGGTCTTCCATAAATCCGCTCTGCTCCGAGCCAAGGAGGTTTCCCGCACCCCTGATGTCGAGGTCCTGCATGGCGAGGTTGAATCCGCTACCCAGTTCGGAGAATGTCTCGAGCGCCTCCAGCCTGCGGCGTGCCTCGGGGGTGAGCACGCTCTTGGGCGGGGCTATGAGGTAGCAGAACGCCTTCTTGTTGCTGCGCCCCACGCGTCCGCGCATCTGGTGCAGGTCGCTCAGTCCGAAGTGGTGGGCGTCGTTGATGATGATGGTGTTGGCGTTGGAGATGTCGATGCCGTTCTCCACGATGGTGGTGGAGAGCAGCACGTCGTAGTCGTAGTTGACGAAGTCCATGATGACCTTCTCCAGTTCGTCGGGCTTCATCTGTCCGTGCCCTATGGCCACGCGGCAGTCGGGCACACGCTTCTCTATGAGCAGTTTCAGTTCGGCGAGCTTCGATATGCGGTCGTTCACGAAGTACACCTGTCCGTTACGGCTCATCTCGAAGTTGATGGCGTCGGCAATGGCTTCACCGCTGAAGCTGATGAGTTCGGTGTGTATGGGGTACCTGTTGGGTGGTGGTGTGCGCATGATGCTCATGTCCCTAGCGCCCATGAGCGAGAACTGCAGCGTGCGCGGTATGGGCGTGGCGCTCATGGTAAGGGTGTCCAAGTTCACCTTCAGCTGGCGCAGCTTCTCCTTGGTAGAGACACCGAACTTCTGTTCCTCGTCGATGATGAGCAGTCCCAGGTCTTTCCATTTCACGCTCTTGGATATAAGCTTGTGTGTACCCACCAGGATGTCTATCTTGCCCTCCTTCAGGTCGCCGAGCAACTGGCGTGTGGCCTTTGTGGAGCGTGCCCGGCTCAGGTAGTCCACCCTCACGGGCAAGCCTTCGAGGCGCGCCCTGAACGTCTGGTAATGCTGGAAGGCGAGCACCGTGGTGGGCACGAGCACCGCCACCTGCTTGCTGTCGCATGCCGCCTTGAAGGCAGCCCTCACGGCCACCTCCGTCTTGCCGAATCCCACGTCGCCGCATACCAGGCGGTCCATGGGGCGTGCTCGCTCCATGTCGGCCTTCACCTCCTGCGTGGCCTTGTTCTGGTCGGGCGTGTCCTCATAGAGGAAGGAGGCCTCCAGCTCGTGCTGCAGGTAGGAGTCGGCGCTGAAGGCAAACCCCTTCTCACTGCGCCGGCGCGCATACAACTTGATGAGGTCGCGCGCAATGTCCTTGATGCGTTTCTTGGCCTTCTCCTTCAGGCGGTCCCAGGCTCCCGTGCCGAGGGCGGAGAGGCGCGGCGGCTCGCCAGTGTCACTGCTGCGGTACTTGCTTATCTTGTAGAGCGAGTGGATGGACACGTCCACCTTGTCGTTGTTCTTGTATACGATGCGTATCATCTCCTGGTAACTGTTGCCCACGGGCACGCGCACCAGGCCGCCAAACTTTCCTATGCCGAAGTCTACGTGTACGATGAAGTCGCCCGGCTCCATCTCCTGCAGCTCCTTCATGGTGAGCGCCATCTTGCCGGCGCGCGCCGAGTCGGAACGCAGGCTGTACTTGTGGAATCGGTCGAATATCTGGTGGTCGGTAAAGAAGCAGCACTTGCGCTCGTTGTCCACGAATCCCTCGTGCAGCGTCTTGTCTACGGGCACAAAGCGGATGGCGTAACGTTGCAGTTCCTCGCTTCCGAAGATGTCCTTGAGGCGTTGCTGCTGTTTGGCGCTGTCGGCGAGCACGTAGAGCGTGTAGCCCTTCAGCATATAGTCTTCGAAGGTCTGCGCCAGGAGGTCGAAGTTCTTGTGGAAGAGGGGCTGAGGCGCCATATTGAAGGATATGGCTGCTGTGGCTTGTGCCTTTGTTGTGGCTTGTGCCTTCGTCGTGGCATTGTCAGCGGGCGAGACGTCGGCCTCGGATGTTGTCAGTTCTATCCTCCTGAGGGCGGCCATTCCCTGCTGAAACTGCACGGCGGTACACAGGTTAGCGTCCTTCTGCATGGAACGGCGTATCTGCTCGGCCTCCACCTCGGTGGCACCTTCCAATTGCTCGGTAAGGCTCTGCGAGGAGAAGCCGTCCTGGTATATCTGCGCTATGCGGTCGTAGACAAAGGTGAAGTCGCGCAGCACCACCACCGTGTCTGGGTCGAGATACTGCAGGAAGGGTTGCTTCATGGTCTGTGTGGTCGAAAGCTCGGGCACTATCTCCACGTTGTCGCGACGCTCTTTAGACAACTGGTCTTCGATGCTGAAGGTGCGTATGGTGTCTATCTCGTCGCCGAAGAAGTCGACGCGGAAGGGATATTCACAACTGTAGGAGTATACGTCGAGGATGCTGCCACGCACGGCAAACTGCCCCGGTTCGTACACATAGTCGGTCTCGCGGAATCCGAACTCGCGCAGGGTGTGTACGGTGTCTACGAGCGACACCTGCTGGCCGGTGCCCAACTTGAGGATGCGCTCGTCCAGGCTCTGGCGCGACACTACCAACTCGGCCAGGGCATCGGGGTAGGTAACGATGTACATCGACTTGCCTGCCGAGAGGTGTGCCAGCACCTCGGTGCGCAATATCTCGTTGGCGGCATCCTTCTGCCCGTACTTTACGGCACGCCTGTAGCTGGAGGGGAAGAAGAAGGCATGCTCCTGGCCCAGTATCTGCGTCAGGTCGTGGTAGAAGTAGCCTGCCTCGTCGGCATCGTTGAGGATGAAGAGGACGGGGTGGGGCAACTTGCCGCTGAGCGAGGCGAAGAACAGGGGCGCCGACGAGCACAGCAACCCGCGCAGAAAAATGTTTTTCTGCGACTTGGCTGCCAGTAACTTGAGGAGGGCCGTGGCCTGTATGGTACGTCCGTATAGGTGCTGTATGTCTTGTATTGTCATTTCTTCTTGGCGGGGTATTTCTTGAACCATCCGTCCATCCTGAGCCTCATGACACCGAAGAAAGCCTCGCCGAAGATGCCGCCGCTCATCTTGCTGGTGCCCTCACGGCGGTTGACGAAGATGACGGGCACTTCCTTGATGCGGAACCCTATCTTGTATGCGGTGTATTTCATCTCTATCTGGAAGGCATAGCCCTTGAAGCGGATGGCATCGAGGTCTATCGTCTCGAGCACCTGACGGCGGTAGCATACAAATCCTGCCGTCGTGTCGTTTACCTTGAAGCCCGTCACCATGCGCACATACTTCGAGGCGAAATAGCTCATCAGCACGCGCCCTATAGGCCAGTTTACCACATTCACGCCCGACACGTAGCGCGAGCCTACGGCCACGTCGTAGCCCTCGTCGTGTGTGGCGGCGTAGAGGCGCGGCAGGTCGTTGGGGTCGTGGCTGAAGTCGGCATCCATCTCGAAGATGTAGTCGTAGCCGTGCTGTAGCGCCCACTTGAAGCCCATGATGTAGGCCGTGCCCAGCCCCAGCTTGCCTGTGCGCTCCAGCAGGTGAAGGCGCGACACGAACTCCACGGCCATCAGCCGCTTCACGATGGCGGCTGTCCCGTCGGGACTGCCGTCGTCGATGACGAGGATGTCAAACTCCTTCTCCAGTCCGAAGACGGCACGGATTATCTTCTCTATGTTCTCCTTCTCGTTGTAAGTAGGGATGATTACTATGCTGTCGCTCATAATGTCTTGTTGTTTCTTGCGCAATGATGGTGCAATATTGCTCTTTATGCTGCAAAGTTAGTGCTTTTATGTGTAAAACCACCAATTTTCTACCGATTTTTTTGTCGCTGATGCGGGGTGGAAAGAATTGCTTACTGGTCCGGGTTCTCCACGAATCCCTGGTACTCTTTATCCAGCCCCTCCATGATGGCATTGTAGCTGCGTATCATCTGGTTCTTGATGTTGTCGGGCCCCTTGCCTATGGGCGCAATGGGCTCGTGTATGGTAAGGCGCAGAGGATGCCAGAACACCCAGTAGATGTCTTTCATGCGCGGCTTTACCTGGAAGCTGCCGTTGATGGTGAGCGGGCAGACGGGCAACTGCAGTTCGTCGGCAAGCATGAAGGCTCCACGGCGGAACACACCCATGTGCCCCGTGAACGTGCGCGCTCCCTCGGGGAACACCACCAGCGACATCCCTTCTTTCAGCACCTCGCGTGCGTGGGCATAGGAGGCGCGTATCTTCGACGGACCGCTCTTGTCTACGAAGATGTGGTGGGCATACTCGCACGCTATGCCTACGAGAGGAACCTTGCGAAGGCCTTTCTTCATCATCCACTTGAAGTTGCGGCCTAGAAAGCCGTAGATGAGGAAGATGTCAAAGGCTCCCTGGTGGTTGGCCACGAAGACATAGCTCTGACCCTTCTGAAGGTGCTCCCTGCCTTCCACCTTCACGGGCAGCAGGAGGATGCGTACCCACAACTGCGACCACCATTTGCCGGGGTAGTAGCCCCAGAAGTGGCCGTTGCCGAGCATGCAGCCCAGCACCGTGAAAAGACTCGTGAACACGCTCGCCACCAAGAGGATGGGGAGGCACACTAGCAACTGGTATATTCTGTATATGTACTTCATCGTTCTTTCTTTTTTACGTTTTTGGGGAGTTTTAAAGGAGTTAAGGTGTTAAGGAGTTAAGACAACGGCTCTTCTGACGTGTGCCTTTTTCTTTTTTACCTCTTTACTTTTTTACTTTTAAGTGTTAGCACCACGATTTCGGCCGTTGCTCCTATGCGCAGGGGTACTACACCGCCCAGTCCGCGCGAGGTGTAGAGTTGGCACCCTTCACGCTCGTAGAGTCCGTAGTCGAACGGGGCGAAGAGGGTAGGACGCAGCCCCAGTATCGATATCTGCCCGCCGTGGGTGTGTCCGCTGAGTGTGAGCTGGGGGGCAACAAGCACCGAGTCGGGCGAGCCATAGGTCGTGTTGATGCGCGACGGCACCATGTCCTCCCATTGGGTGGGGATGTGCTGCAGCATCAGTATGAAGTTGCCCGGCTTTATGCCGTACAGCGACCGTGCCACCTCCGTGTGTTTCGGCTTGTCGTAGTTCTCCGTTCCCACCACATAGATGGAGTCGTTGCCGCGTCGCACCACGGTCTTTTCGTTGCACAATAGGCGCCAGCCCAGGTTGCGTTCCAGTCGCCTCACCTCCGCTTCCTGGCGCATACAGGTCTCGTGGTCGGCATCGATGTACTTGCTATAGTCGTGGTTGCCCAGTATGCTGAACACGCCGTCGGGGGCGTGCAGACCGGCCAGCAGGTGGCGGTAGGGGTACACCTCTGCGGGGCGTGCGTTCTGAAGGTCGCCCGTAAAGCAAATCAGGTCGGCATGCTGGGCCTGTATGGAGTCGATGTCACGCTTGGGCAGGTCAGCGCGCCATCCGTAGAACGAGCCGAGATGTATGTCGCTGAACTGCACGATGCGGTAACCGTCGAAGGCCTGGGGCAGGTCGGGCACCCATACGGTGATGTGCTTTACCTCCAGTTGGCGGAAACCTATCGTAAAAGCGTATATGAAGGCGAAGAAGGAGCAGATGGCAAGTGCTGCCCCTATGCGCCTGCCCCAGCGGTTGGAGCGGGTGTGGCACGCACGCCTGATACACCATCCTATGCCCGTGCAGAAGACGTAGACGAACTGGGGCACGGCGCAGAGCGCCATCATGACAAACCATACGTCGACGAGCACCGGGTTTTCCGGCACAAAACCGGGCAGCAGGGCAAGATAGCCGCTGTAGCCCAGCAACAGTGCTGCAGGCAACCAGTGGAGGGCGCGCCTCTGCCACCCGGCACCGCGCAGTCGTCTGCGGTCGTAAAGGAGGTAAGGCAGTATGGTGCCTACTACTATGAAGAGGAAGATGCGTGCTATCATCGTTTGACAAGACTTAACTGTAAATAACGTTTCATGAGTGTGACGGGAATCCCCCGTCTGTGTGCATAGTCGGCCAGCTGTTCGTCGTCTATCTTGCCGAGCGAGAAATAGCGTGCCTGCGGATGGGCGAACATGAAGCCTGAAACGCTGGAGTGGGGCATCATCATGCCGCTCTGTGTGAGGCGTATGCCTATCTGTGCCATCTTGAGCAGCGGCTCTATGAGGAAGTTGACGCTCACGTCGGGCAGAGACGGATAGCCCACGGCGGGGCGTATGCCCTGATAGTCGCTGTGGAAGAGCTGCTGCAGGGTGAGGTGCTCATCGGGCGCGTAACCCCACCATGTGCGCCTTACGTCCTCGTGCAATTTCTCCACCGTAGCCTCTGCCAGTCGGTCGCATAGCGTCTGGGCCAGCATCGACATGTAGTCGTCGCCATGAAAGAGCTGTTGTGGCTCGGCATCGACCGAGGCGCAGAAGAGTGCCACCTTGTCCCTGATGCCCTGTTCCAGCGGCCTCACATAGTCGGTCAGGCAGAGGTTGGGCTCTCCGCTTTCCACCACGGCGTGCTGCTGCCTCAGCATGGGGATGCGTACCATGCCCTCCTGACTGTTGTCGTCGGGAAAGAGCAACAGGTCGTCACCGTCGGCATTGGCATCGTAGAGCACCGTCACGGCACGTGTGTGGTAACGCCCCTGCCACTGGTGCAACAGGTCGATTGCCTCTGCCCGGATGCGTTGTTTCTCGGCTTCCGGTTTGCCGGAAAGTCCCCACGCATGGTAGAAATAGAGCCAGTTGACGTAGGGTTCCACATCGGCAAGGTCGTATGTCGTGAGTTTTCTTTTCATTGTCTAAACACTGGTGAACAATGTCTGCTTATAGTCTGAACATAATCGGTTCGCCGAGCGATGAAGCGTCGAACGAACCGCCGTCGTACACCACGTGGCCGTTGCAGATGGTCTGTTCCACGCACCACTGGTATGTGTGTCCCTCCATGGGGCTCCACCCACATTTGCTCTGGATGCACTCGGGGGTAACTGTCCATGGGCTGTGTGGTCTCGCCACCACGATGTCGGCCTTGTATCCCTCTCTCAGAAATCCTCTGCCGCTCACACCGAAGAGGCGGGCGGGGTTGTGTGCCATCAGTTCCACCATGCGCTCTACGGAGAGTATGCCCTCGTCCACCAGTTCGAGCATCGTGACGAGCGAGAACTGCACCATGGGCATGCCCGAAGCAGCACGTGCCGCTCCGCCTTCCTTGTCCTTCAGTTCGTGTGGGGCATGGTCGGTGCCGATGGTGGTGATGCGCCCGTCGGAGAGTGCCCGGAGCAGTGCCTCCCTGTCTGCCGAGGTCTTTACGGCTGGGTTGCACTTGATGCGTGTGCCGAGCCGCTTGTAGTCGGCATCGGTAAAGTAGAGGTGGGCTATGACGGCCTCGCCCGTTATGTGGCCGCCCGGTTCGAAGAGGCTCAGTTCGCGTGACGTCGTGACGTGCGCTATGTGCAGCCTCGTACCGTGCTCCTTGGCCAACTTTGCCGCCAGACTACTGCTCTCGTAGCATGCCTCCTCGTTGCGTATGGCGGGATGCCAGCTTACGTCGGGGTCGTCGCCGTGCAGGCGCTTGCAGTGTTCCATATTGGCGTTGATGAGCGTGGTGTCCTCGCAATGTGCCATGAGGGGCAGGTCCAGTAGGTGTGCCGTGTCGAAGATGCGTGCCAGGGCATCCTGGCTATCCACCAGCATGTTGCCCGTGCTGGAGCCCATGAAGAGCTTGATGCCCGGGATGCGGTGCACATCCAGTGACCCGAACGTAGAGGCGTTGTCGTTGGTGGCGCCGTAGAAGAAACTATAGTTGACGTGGCTCTTCTGTGCTGCCAGGTGGAATTTATCTTCCAGCGCCTCGGGCGAGGTGGTCTGCGGCACGGTGTTGGGCATGTCGAAATAGGACGTCACGCCTCCGTAGGCCGCGGCACGGCTCTCGCTTTCGATGTCGGCCTTGCGTGTGAGCCCCGGCTCGCGGAAGTGTACGTGGGTGTCTATGATGCCCGGCAAAACAAGACACCCCTTGGCGTCGATAGTCTTGTCATAACTGCCAGGGGGTGTTTCCTCTACCTTATTATTATATAGGTGTGCTATCTTGTCTCCGTCTATGACGAGGTTGCCTTCAAAGGCTTTCCCCTCATTGACGATGGTGCCGTTCTTTATCAGTATTGTTGGCATGGTTGTAAGAGAATGGTGTGTGCTTGTTACTTGTCCTGCGGTGCAGGGATGGTCGGTGTTGCCATCTCGTTGGGTGTCGGTGCCGGGGCGGCATCTGGAGCCGGTTCTGCACCGGGCACGTGCGTCATGTCGGGCATGGGAGCACCCGTCTGAGGGTCGCGCGTACCGTTCATTATCTCCTGGTTCTCCTGCGCCTTGGCGTAATAGTCTTTGACGTAGGGGTCGTTCTTGAACGTGTCGGTGGCCTTGCTCATGATGTCCTCTATCCATGGCGAGAGCATGGGATACTGGTTGCCCATGGTGACGAGGAAGAAGACTCCTGCCCCGAGCGGATTGTCGAAATTGTCGGTGATGAAGCCCGTCACCAGTTTGTCCTCCTTGTCGGCAAGTGTGGCCGCCTCGGCGTTGAGCTTACGCGTCACGTCCTCCATGTCCTTGCCGTCCATGATGGCCTGGTCGTGGCGGTGTACCAGTTCGCGCTGTTGGTTTTGTAGCTGCTGGTATTTCTTGAAGAATCCGAAAAGCTTCTCGTTGAGGGGCGTTCCGCTCACAGTCTGCTGGGCATCGTCCAGTCTTACGGCTATGCTTCCGCTCTCGAGCACGAGGGGCAACACAGGGTCGTTGTCCATGAATATGTTGGCCATACGCACCGTATCGAGTGTTCCGTTGAAGTGGAACTGCCCGTGCACCACATCGCATGAGTCGATGTTCTTGAACTCAGTGCCCTGCAGTAACTTGAGGTAGAGCATACGCCCGTCAAGCGTACTGACATTGGATGTGCCGGAGATGTCGTAACTTCCGGCGCATGAGGTTATTGTGACGAGGGTGAATAATGCGTAAAGTATTTTGTCCATAAGCGATTCGTTGAGTATTGGTCTAACAAAGGTACAACCTTCCTCCGATGTGGTCAAATTATTTTATGCTATTTAATTGAATGCCGTATGTATTTATGTTTTATTTACATTCGGAGATACATGCCTTTTTTACTTTTAATCGGCTTTTAATCGGCCTTTTGCCTTCTTAGCTTTGATTGTCCTTTAGCCGGCTTTTTACTTTTTTACCTTTATTCGCCCTTCTCTTTTTTCAGTTCTGCAGAGATGCGGTGTGTGGAGTAGAGTTCGAGCACGGCTGCTACAAGCAGGAAGATAACCCACTTGTTGTAGAAATAGGTAATGTATGTCTCGTAGTTGGCAAACCAGTGGCGGAAGAAGGCGTATACCGTGTCCACCATGGAGATGCCTGCCAGAACGAAGAATATGTCTGCCACGCCCTGTATGCGCTTGAGCCGGTGTATGACGGGCGATTTTCCCTCGTAGCACTGCATGGCCTGCATCACGCTGAACACCACGGTTCCGGCAAAGAACATCCATGATGTGTAGAGAAGCATGCGGGGATAGATAAACCCGAAGGCAAAGCATGCGGCACCAACTACCATGAGTGCACCGCCTGCCGCAAAGATAATAGTCTGTAGTCTGCTTAGTTGTTTCATTGGTCTGTGTTTTTGTCGTTGTCTGTGTTCAGGTCCGTGCTCAGCACGAAGACGTCCTCGTCGTCGGCCTTCATAAAGTATCGTTCGCGTGCGATGCGCTCGTAAGCTCCCGCACCGTGTCCCATCTGCTCTATCAGCGTCGAGTCGGCTTCTATGCGTGCCTGATACTTGCCTATCTCCGTGCGTAGCCCGTTTATCTGTATCTGGTAGCGGATGTGCTGCAAGAAGCTGTTCTCGCCGGCCACGCCCACTGACAATGCGCCGGTCAAGACAACTATAACATACTTATATCGGGACAGGTAGCCCCACACTATACCCAGTCTTTTGCTCATTGTTTCATGTTTTTTTGCATGCAAAGATAATATTTTTTGTTATATTTTCGCCATAAAGCTATCTTTATTTGGATTTTTTTGTTACCTTTACACCGGCTTAAGGCCTATTAAAGGTAAAAAGGTAAAAAAGTAAAAGAGTCGATTAAAGGTAAATGGGTAAAAAGAGGGCATACGCCACAAAGGCTGTTGTCTTAACTCCTTAAATCGCAAAAACGATACAAACACATACAATGGAAGAATACATAGTTTCTGCAAGAAAGTACCGCCCGATGTCGTTCGACTCGGTTGTGGGGCAGGCGGCGCTCACCACGACGCTCAAGAACGCCGTGAAGAGTGGCAAACTGGCACATGCCTACCTCTTCTGCGGTCCGCGTGGTGTGGGAAAGACCACCTGTGCCCGTATCTTTGCCAAGGCCATCAACTGCGAGCACCCGCGCCAGGACGGCGAGGCGTGCAACGAGTGTGAGAGTTGCCGTGCGTTCAATGAGAACCGCTCTTACAACATCTTCGAACTGGATGCCGCCAGCAACAACAGCGTCGAGAACATCAAGCAACTCATGGAGCAGACGCGCATACCGCCACAGGTAGGCAAGTACAAGGTGTTTATCATCGACGAGGTGCACATGCTCAGTTCGCAGGCTTTCAACGCCTTCCTCAAGACACTGGAAGAGCCGCCATCGCACGTCATCTTCATCCTCGCCACCACCGAGAAACACAAGATTCTGCCCACTATCTTGAGCCGTTGCCAGATATACGACTTTGAACGCATGAACGTGCCCAACACAATCGCCCACCTCAAGAACGTGGCCGAGAAGGAGGGTATACGCTATGAGGAGCAGGCTCTTGCCGTCATTGCCGAGAAGGCTGACGGTGGCATGCGTGACGCCCTCTCCATCTTCGACCAGGTGGCCAGCTTCTGCCAGGGCGACATCACTTACGAGAAGGTGATAGAAGACTTGAATGTGCTGGCCAGCGACAATTACTTCCAGCTCGTGGACTATGCGCTGGAGAACAAGGTGACGGAGATGATGCTGTTGCTCAACGGCATCCTGGCCAAAGGATTCGACGGCGGCAACTTGATTCAGGGACTGGCTCAGCACGTGCGTAACGTGATGATGGCGAAGGATGCGCAGACGCTTCCGCTTCTCGAGACGAGTGACGTGCAGCGCGCCAAGTATGCCGAGCAGGCAAAGAAGGCTCCCGCTTCCTTCCTCTACCGTGCGCTGCAGCTGATGAACTCCTGCGATGTGCAGTACAGACAAAGTTCCAACAAGCGTCTGCGTGTGGAACTCACCCTCATCGAGATAGGACAGATAACACAACCCGAAGACAAGGATGTGCCCGGGGCGGGGCGTTCGCCCCGTAGATTAAAATCCCTGTTTCGGAAACTCATGGCCCAGCAGAAGCCTGCCGCTCAGGGTGCAGGTGCAGGGCCTGGGAACGGTAATGGTGCCGCTCCCCAAAACGCGGGCGCAACGTCTGGTTCTCCTGCTGTGCCCGCTCGTGCTGCGGCTCCATCGGATGCAGCAGTCTCTTCTGCCCCTGCGGCAAAAATCACTGCCGGCAACATCAAGGTGGGGAGCATAGGAATGACTTTTGGCAACCTGAAAAAGAGCGAAGAACTACAACGTCAGCGTCAGAACCCCAACGCTGACGTGCAGGCTATTGCCGAAGGCAGCAGCGACAAACGCAACGACACCTTCGACGAGGATGCCTTGCAACACCAGTGGGTGGGCATGTGTATACGTATGCAGCAGGGCAACCGCAACCTCATCGGCTTGTCGCAGCGCATGATGGCCATCAGACCCAAACTGCTGGAGTTCCCCACCGTGGAGGTGGTGGCCGACAACCAGCTGTTGCTCGACAACATGCTGGCTATCAAGAACAGGATACGCAACACGCTCGTCCTGGCACTCAACAATGCCTCCATCACCGTCAACTACCGACTTGCCCACCGCGACGAGGTGAAAAAGATTCTCAACAAGCGCGAACTGCTCGATAAAATGCGCAAGGACAACCCCGCCCTCGACAAGTTCTGCAACGCCCTCAAACTGGTGTTGTCGTAGAGAGGTGCTTGTCGTTCTGATAGTGGAGCAAAAAGAAAGACGACAGGTCTGTTGCCTGTCGTCTTAAATCTTTATTCCTTCAGCTTCCTACCGTGTTCTTATATAAGCGGCATTCCGCACTTCTCGCACTCTTGTCTCATCTCCTCCGGCCAGATGCTGGCCTGTATTTCTCCGATATGAGCCTTGTGTAGCATAACCATGCAGAGGCGGCTTTGCCCGATGCCTCCGCCGATGCTCTGCGGTAACTTGTTCTCCAGCAACTGCTTGTGGAAATATAGTTTCTCGCGCTCCTGCTGCCCCTCCAGGGCCAGTTGGCGCAAGAGAGCCTCCTTGTCCACGCGTATACCCATAGAACTGAGTTCGAAGCTGCGTCCCAGCACGGGGTACCAGATGAGTATGTCGCCGTTAAGGCCGGGAAGACCGTTCTCCGCCACGGTGCTCCAATCATCATAGTCGGCTGCACGACCGTCGTGTTTCTCACCGTCACTGAGTCGGCATCCTATACCCTCCACGAACACGGCTCCATACTTGCGGCAAATGGCATCCTCGCGCTCCTTGGGCGTCATGCCGGGATACATGTCGAGCAACTCCTGTGCGTGCACGAAATGGATGTCGCGCGGCAAGAACGGTTCCAACTGAGGATAGTGCTCGCAGGTAAGGTATTCGGTACGCAGGATGGCGGCATAGATGCGGTGCACGATGTCGTGCAGATACTCCAGGTTGCGGTCTTCGCGCCCTATTACGGCCTCCCAATCCCACTGGTCTACGTAGAGCGAGTGCAGGTTGTCCAGTTCCTCGTCGGCGCGTATGGCATTCATGTCTGTGTATACACCGTACCCTTTCTCTATGTTGTATTCGGCGAGGGTGAGTCTCTTCCATTTTGCCAGCGAGTGCACCACCTCGGCCTTGGCCTCGCCCAGGTCCTTGATGGGGAAGGTGACGGGGCGCTCCACACCGTTGAGGTCATCGTTGATGCCCAGGCCCTTCAGTACGAAGAGCGGGGCTGTAACGCGTCTGAGACGCAGTTCGGTGGCGAGGTTCTGCTGGAAAAATTCCTTTATCAGTTTGATGCCCATCTCTGTCTGGCGCATGTCCAGCTGGGCCTTGTAGCCTTCCGGCTTGATCAGTTTGCTCATTTTCTTTTTTTTGTTTTTAGTGGTGTTTGGCGGTTTCTTCTCCGCCGGTGTTTGGTTGTTTGTTGCGCTCGTGTGCATCCTCTTTGTGGTGGGTTGTACACAAAGACTATGCAAAGGTACGAAATAATTGTCAATTTGCAAGTAAAACGAAAGAAAAATTTTATAAATTGATAGATTGCCACTTCTTTTGCTGTCTTTTTATATCCTTTTCGTCCGCTCTTTTCGGGAAAAGACTACTGTATGTGTTCCTCTTTTTAGGCTGACAAGTGCAAAATATCACTGCAAAAATTTGGCTGTTTGGCGCAAAATGCGTATTTTTGCAGTCGCATAAGGGTAGGGCGGATGCTCATTGCGTTATACCTTATTATATATTATTAGGTTCTACATGGCTTAATATAGATACTATATGCAAATAAAGATACTACATGGCTTCGTAGCTTAGCTGAATAGAGCGTCAGATTCCGGTTCTGAAGGTCCTGGGTTTGAATCCCAGCGAAGTCACTTCTTTTTTTTATCGTACAATTCTTTTATACTTCTTGGTAATCAATTAGTTATAAGTCTTGATAGAAGAGTAGTGTATTTGTTCCCGTAACTCTAAATTATAGCATTTTTACCAGATTCTTGCACATATTGCAATAAAATTGCAACAAAAATGCAACTTATTACATTACAAAAGATGGCTTGTTTTTTTGCCCCTTTATGCCAACTAATTAGTCAAAAACCTTGCAGCAATAAAAACTTATCGTTAATTTTGCATCTGAGAACGAAGAGAAGGGTAAAGAACGAAGAAGAAGAGTGAAGAGTTCAATTGCAAAGGCCGTGGTCTTAAATCCTTTAACTCCTTTAACTCCTAAAACTCTTCCAGCTCCAAATACAAACAACACACATAAAATAATGGACTTAGTAGAAAGATTCATCAACTACACGAAATTCGACACTCAGTCGAGTGAAGACTCCGACACGGTGCCGAGTACGGCGAAGCAGCTCGACTTCGCCAAGTATCTGAAGCAGGAACTCGAGGACGAGGGACTCAGTGACGTCGAGATGGACGAGATGGGGTATATCTACGCCACGCTGAAAGGCAACACGCGCAAGGACACTCCCACAGTGGGATTCATATCCCACATGGACACAAGTCCTGATGCCAGCGGTGCAGGCATCAAGGCTCGCCTCGTCAAAGGGTATGATGGAGGCGATATACAACTCAGCCCCGGCATAGTAACCGATGTGGCTACCTTCCCCGAACTGAAGGCGCACAAGGGAGAAGACCTCATCGTAACCGACGGCACCACGTTGCTCGGTGCCGATGACAAGGCGGGCATAGCCGAGATAGTTGAGGCCATGTGCTACCTGCGCGACCACGATGAGATTAAGCATGGAGACATACGCGTGGCATTCAATCCCGATGAGGAGATAGGCATGGGAGCACACCACTTCGACGTGCAGAAGTTCGGGTGTGACTGGGCTTACACCATCGATGGAGGCGACCTCGGCGAACTGGAATACGAAAACTTCAATGCTGCAGCTGCCAAGATTCACATCAAGGGTGTGAGCGTACACACTGGTTACGCCAAGGGCAAGATGGTGAACGCCAGTCGTGTGGCCGTGGAGTTCCAGAATATGATACCCCAGGACGAGATGCCCGAGACAACCGAGGGGTACCAGGGGTTCTACCACCTGCTGGGCATAGAGAGCCGCTGTGAGGAGGCCACGCTTAGCTACATCATACGCGACCACGACCGTGACAGATTCGAGAGCCGCAAAGCATTCGTGCAGCGCACGACTGATGCCATCAATGCTAAATATGGCGAGGGGACGTGCGTGGCTGATATACACGACCAGTACTACAATATGAAGGAGAAGATTGACCCCAATATGCATGTTATTGACATCGTGCTGAAGGCCATGCAGGAGAGCGGTGTGCCACCGCGCGTGGTGCCCATACGTGGAGGCACGGACGGAGCACAGCTCAGTTTCAAGGGATTGCCATGCCCCAATATTTTCGCCGGAGGCGTTAACTTCCACGGTCCGCATGAGTTTGTGAGCGTGCAAGTAATGGAAAAGGTTGTGCAGACCATTGTCAAGATAGCCGAACTCACCGCACAGTACAACGACTGAAATAACACGCATAGCCTATGTCCGACATCCCCGTAATGGTAAAAGACCTGGCACTGATACTGATGGTGGCAGGCATCGTGACTATCATCTTCAAACGCCTCAAACAGCCCCTCGTGCTGGGTTATATCGTGGCGGGATTCTTCGTGTCGCCCCACATGCCCTACACCATGTCGGTAATGGACGAGACGGAGGTGGAGTCGTGGGCCAACATCGGCGTCATCTTCACGCTCTTCTCCCTGGGGCTCGACTTCTCGTTCAAGAAGATTGTGAAGATGGGGGCCTCGCCTGTTATCTCGTGCGTGGCCATCGTGTTCTGCATGATGATGCTCGGTGTGAGTGTAGGGCATGCCTTCGGATGGGGCAGGATGGACTGCATCTTTCTGGGCGGCATGCTCGCCATGAGTTCCACCACCATTATCTACAAGGCTTTCGATGACATGGGGCTGAGGCAGCAGAAGTTTGCCGGTACCGTGATGAGCGTTCTCATACTGGAGGACATCCTGGCCATCGTGATGATGGTGATGCTCTCGGCCATAGCCAGTGGTAACAGCCCTGATGGAGAGGAGATGCTCGGTTCGCTGGTCAAGATTGCCTTCTTCCTCGTGCTGTGGTTCATCGTAGGCATATTTGCCATCCCCGTATTCCTACGCCGCACGCGCAGACTGGTGGGTGGTGAGACGCTCCTCATCGTATCGCTGGGCCTCTGCTGTGGTATGGCTGTGCTCTCCACGCAAGTGGGTTTTTCCAGTGCTTTCGGTGCATTCGTCATGGGTAGCATCCTGGCGGAGACTGTTGAGGCTGAGAAAATCATCAAGGTGGTGGAACCGGTGAAGAACCTTTTCGGTGCTATCTTCTTTGTATCGGTGGGCATGCTCGTTGACCCCCAGATACTCGTGCAATACGCCGGACCCATTGTTGCTCTGGTGCTCGCCATCCTCGTGGGGCAGGCCATGTTCGGCACGTTCGGGTTTATGCTGGGTGGCGAATCGCTGAAGTCGGCCATGCGCTGCGGATTCTCCATGGCGCAGATAGGCGAGTTCTCCTTCATCATAGCCTCGCTTGGCCTCTCGCTCGGTGTCATCAGCGAGTTCCTCTACCCCGTGGTTGTGGCCGTGTCGGTCATCACCACCTTCCTCACGCCCTACATGATAAGGTTGGCGCAGCCTTCCTACCGCGTCATGGAGAAACACCTGCCCGACCGCCTTACGGGCATCCTCAACCACCTCGCTATGAGCCATCCCTCTACCACGCAGCAGAGCAAGTGGAAGGCTCTCCTGAGGCAGATGGCCGTCAACACTGTGGCATACTCCATTGTCTCGGCTGCCGTTATAGCCGTTATGTTCACCTTTGTGTTGCCACTGGTGAAAAACCTGCTGCCCGGATGGCAGCACTCGTGGTACCCCAACGCGCTGACGGGTATACTCACTGTGCTCTTCATCAGTCCGTTCCTTAGGGCCATCGTCATGAAGAAAAACCATAGCAATGAGTGGAAAAGGCTGTGGGTGGAGAGTAGTATCAACCGCATCCCACTGCTGTCTACCGTCGTGGTGAGGTTTGTCATCGCATTGGCCTTTATCTTCTATATCTGCAACTACCTTACCGAGTTTACCAATGCCCTTATCATCATCATAGGCGTGGCCGTGGTACTGCTCACCATTGGCTCCCGGTGGACCAAGAAACGGAGCATTACCATGGAGAGGCTCTTCATACGTAACCTGCGTTCGCGCGATATTGAGGCGCAGGTGAGGGGCACTAAAAGACCACTCTATGCCGAGCATCTGCTCGACCGTGACATTCACATAGCGCAAGTGGAGGTTCCCACCGACTCTGCGTGGGCTGGCAAAACGCTGGCACAATTGCATCTGAGACAGCATTATGGCGTGGATCTGAGCAGCATCCTGCGCGGCGTGCAGCGCATCAACGTGCCACAGGGCGACACTGTTATCTTTCCAGGCGACAAACTGCAGATTATCGGCAATGACGAACAGGTACAGAAGTTTAATGACACCCTACAGCGCCAGCTTGTACCCGAAGATCCTGACATTGAGAGCCGCGAAATGCGCCTTAGTCAACTCGTGGTGAGCAGCAAGGGGGTCTTCTGCGGCAAGACGCTTATGGAGAGTGGCATACGCAGCAAGTACAACTGCATGGTGGTAGGACTGGAGGAAGGACGTGAGAGCCTTACCAAGGTTTCTCCGCAGTATGTCTTCGCCAAGGGCGACATCGTTTGGCTTGTGGGCGAGAATGACAACCTGCAAAAGGTCTTGGCAATTAACTGAAATACAGCTTTGTGAGGAATAAGAAATATCCCCAATACTCTCCCTCTTCGTGAAGGGAAGTATTGGGGATACTTCTTTTATTGCTTTTTACCCTTTTACCTTTAAACGTTCCTTTCGCCGAAGATGGCTGTTCCTACTCGTACCAACGTGGCACCGTGGTGTACGGCAATGGGGTAGTCGTGGCTCATGCCCCAGCTACGTTCGCGAAAGGCATCGCTGTCGGAAAAAAATGCCTGCTTCACCTCATCGAAAAATGCATGGGCAGTGTCGAACTCTTGGACTATTTGTGCTTCGTCTCCGGTGTTCGATGCCATCATCATCAGACCGCAAATTTGCACGTTTTTCATGCTGCGCCACTCGCCTGCTGCCAGCAGTTCGCGGCAGGCATCCAGCGTGAGCCCGTATTTCGTCTCCTCTTGGGCGATGTGCAGTTCGAGCAGCACCTTTATCACACGCCCGTGCTTGCCTGCCTGCTTGTTTATCTCGCGCAGCAGCTTCAGACTGTCCACAGTCTCCACCATTGAGATGTAGGGGGCGATGTGCTTCACCTTGTTGGTCTGCAGGTGACCGATAAAATGCCACTCTATGTCCTTGGGCAGGACAGTCACTTTACGTGACAGTTCCTGCTCATGGCTTTCGCCGAAAATGCGCTGTCCCTCGCGGTAGGCCGCTTCTATACACTCGGCAGGGTGGTATTTGCTCACGGCCACCAGTCGCACACCCTCGGGCAGCTGCTTCAGCACCTCTCTGATGTTGCCTGCTACATCATACATCGGCTTCTGCATTGGCTTGTGCGCCGTCCTGCTGCTCGTACTCCGGCACATCGTTTTTCTCCTCGTTGCGCGATGCTGCGTGGTGCTCGAAGACATCCATCAACGGTGTGTCTGTTAGACCCACTATCTCGCAGTCGTTCATCGTGCCCCCCAGTACCTCCTCCATATAGCGCAGTGCACGCTGTAGAGAATTGGCCTGTACCAGGTAGTTCACGTTGTTGCGCTTCTCCTTACCACTCTTCTCGTCGATGGTAATCAGCGAAACCTTGGCCTTGTACCATTTGTCGTCCTCGTCCATATCGCTGAAATATATCTCGAGATAGTTGGCCTTGGCAATTCCGCTCACCTTGAACTCCCCGCTCACATAGACCGAAATCTCGTCTATGATGGCACTCTCTGCCTCGGTAAAGCTCAGTGCGTCGACAAGGTATGTCTCTGTTACCACCTTCTCGGTTCCGTCTTCCATTGTCTTCTGATATCTTACCTTGGTGGTAAACCATGTTCCTGTCCTTGCTCTCATCGTTCTTTCTTGTTTTTTAATAATGAATAAATGTATGTTCCTTTTCTCTTCCGTTCGGAAATTTGACGGTACGCAGGCCGTAGGGTAGTGCATTCCCGTTTTATCGGCATGCAAAGTTATAAAAAAGTAACCACAAGAACAATACTGGCTGCGGATTTTTTGGTGGAAAAAGAAAAAATGTACCCATCATGTTCACTATTGTCAGGTAAAATGATTACCTTTGCACACGAATGTAACAACCAAGGTGGTAGTGCCCTCAGTATACAGGTCCAGCCACCGATGATATTCAAGAAAAAAAGAACAACAGAAAGCATTATGCCCGAAATATCTGTACGCGGCCTGGAAATGCCGGAATCGCCTATCAGAAAGTTGGCTCCCCTTGCTGCCGCTGCCAAGAAACGCGGAGTGAAGGTGTACCACCTCAATATTGGACAGCCCGACCTTCCCACACCACAATGCGGACTCGATGCGCTGAAGCACATAGACCGCACCATTCTGGAGTACTCTCCAAGTCAGGGTTACCTGAGTTACCGCGAGAAACTCGTAGACTACTACCGCAAATTCAACATCAACGTCACCGCCGACGACATCATCATTACGTCCGGCGGCTCTGAGGCTGTGCTCTTCTCCTTTATGAGCTGCCTCAATCCCGGTGACGAAATCATCGTGCCCGAACCAGCCTATGCCAACTATATGGCCTTTGCCATCTCGGCTGGAGCCAAGATACGCACCATCGCCACTACCATCGAGGAGGGATTCTCTCTTCCCAAAGTGGAGAAATTCGAGGAACTCATCAACGAGCGCACGCGCGCTATAATGATTTGCAATCCCAACAACCCTACCGGATACCTCTACACACGCCGTGAAATGAACCAGATACGCGACCTCGTGAAGAAGTATGACCTCTACCTCTTCTCCGACGAGGTATATCGGGAATACATCTACACGGGCAGCCCCTATATCAGTGCCATGCACCTTGAGGGGATAGAGCAGAACACGGTACTCATCGACTCGGTGTCTAAGAGGTACAGCGAGTGCGGTATACGTATAGGTGCACTTATTACCAAGAACGCTGAGATACGCAAAGCCGTGATGAAATTCTGCCAGGCAAGACTCTCGCCTCCACTTATTGGACAGATTGTGGCAGAGGCGTCGCTTGATGCTCCCGAGGAGTACTACCGCGACGTGTATGACGAGTACGTGGAGAGGCGCAAGTGCCTTATCGATGGACTGAACCGTATCCCTGGTGTCTATACCCCCATCCCCATGGGTGCCTTTTACACTGTGGCAAAACTGCCCATTGACGATTCGGACAAGTTCTGCCGCTGGTGCCTTGAGGAGTTTAATTATGAGGGTGAGACCATCATGATGGCTCCTGCATCGGGATTCTATACAACACCGGGTGCAGGACGCAATCAAGTGCGTATGGCATACGTACTGAAGAAGGAAGACTTGAACCGCGCACTCATCGTACTGGGAAAAGCCCTCGAGGCGTACCCCGGACGCGTGGAGGACGAAGGACTATAAAACTAACATGAATTTCCCGCTTTTCATTGCCAAGAGACTCTATCGCGA
>CAVKZC010000003.1:0-46466 GCA_963660455.1 Sphaerochaetaceae bacterium
ACTTATGACAAAACTCCAGCAAGAAAGGTGTTGTCCCTTAACTTCACAGCTCTCGCGAGATGGTATTCGAGAACCCGGAGTTCGGTATCATCCGCACCATGACCGACGAAAAGGGAGAGCCGCTCTTCTGCGGCAAGGACGTGTGCAAAGCCTTAGGGTATAAATTGCCACATATCGCTGTAAGACAACATGTTAATCGACATGACGTTGCAAAACACATCATAGGCTTGAGCGTCGGAAAGAAGAGAGACGGAAGCCCCGTTGTCCAGTACCGGCAAGTGCTCTTCGTAACGGAGAGCGGATTCTATGCCCTTGTGCTCGGCTCCAAGCTCGACTCCGCCCAGCGGTTCAGGCAATGGGTCACCTCGGCGGTGCTACCCTCCATCCGCAAGCACGGCGGATACATCGCCACGCACGAGGGCGACACCGCAGAGGACATCTGCCGCCGTGGCGAGGAGGTGCTCAGGGCCACGCTGCAGGAGAAGGACTCCTTCATCGCGCTGCAGGAGAAGCTCATCGGCGAGCAGAATCTCGCCCTGGAGCGTAAGGACAGGCAGATAGCCGAACAGGATGTGGAGATAGACCGCCTCCTGCCCAAGGCTCTCTACGCCGACTATGCTCACCGCGGTCTCGCCCGCAGCCGCACCCACTTCGACCTCTTCGTCGGCACCGACATCGCCCTGCGAGGGACTGTTGCTTTCTGGCTTTCCATAGTTTCCGGTTATTTCTTCATCATGGCTGCGCTCGTCGGAGGTTCGTCGATACCAAAGAACAGAGGCAGTACCTGAGTTGCTGCGATGAGGAAGTTGCAAGCATCTACGATCATCATTATGCTCTTCTTGATAATCTGCTGATTATTTATAAGTAGCTGATTATTAATATCTATTTGTGGTAGTAAAGAACAAAAGGAACAAACAAGAATTGCACTAAACCCGAAAGGGAAAGCAAGAGAAAACATAAATTAACACGGAAATGAACGGCAATTCCGATTGTGGGATTTGAAGGAGACTTGCCTTTTGTGCCATGAACTAAGGAAGAAGTGAAAACTTGACTAAACTTCACGAGGTGACGAAACGTCACTATATTGCTAATTTATTGTAAAAGATAGTTGAAATATCGTCAATATAAAGAAGATCTGTTATTTTTGCAGAATAAAAGGCAAATCGTATGGCAAATAAGCAGATAAACCGCATTAAAGTAGTGCTCGTTGATAAGCAAAAAACCAATAAGTGGCTTGCAGAGCAACTAGGCAAAGATAAAACTACCATATCAAAATGGTGTACGAATACCAGCCAACCTGATTTGGAGAGTTTGATGAAAATTGCCAAACTTCTCGGTGTGGATATTGCAGAACTCCTACGAACTGAAATTGTAGAATGAATTAAGATAAACAAAAATGGCAAAAGCAAAACCATTCATCAAGTGGGTTGGCGGAAAAGGCCAGCTCCTGGAACAACTGGAAGCATTGCTGCCAGCTGACTTTGATAATTGGGACAATGTCGATGAATTGATACCTTCTTTGCCAAAGCATTGCTATAACTAAAACCTATGTGATATGGCCAAAATTAAAGTAGAAAATACGGAAATCTCAGTTGTGAATGTGCAAAACGAGGATTATATCTCGTTGACAGATATGGCACATAGCCAAATGCAGGAACACATCATTATCAGATGGTTGAGCCTCAAAAGCACAATAGAATATCTTGGTGAATGGGAGATGCTATATAATCCGAATTTTAATTGTACCGAATTCGATACAATTAGAAATGCTGCGGGTAGCAACAATTTTGTACTTTCCGTGAAGGTATGGATTCAAAGAACCGGCGCTGTAGGCATCATGGCAAAAGCTGGAAGATACGGAGGAACGTATGCGCATCGTGACATAGCCTATCATTTCGGAATGTGGATTAGTCCTCGGTTCCAACTTTTGTTGGTAAAGGAATATCAACGACTCAAAGTTGAAGAACAGAAGCAATTGTCTTGGTCTGCCAAACGTGAACTTTCCAAGATAAACTATCGCATCCATACGGATGCCATCAAGGCCAACTTGATTCCATCCGAAGTCACTCGCGAGCAAGCTGCCATGAAGTATGCCGATGAAGCGGATGTTCTTAATATCGCTATGTTCGGCATGACAGCAAGGCAATGGCGCGAGCAGAATCCAGACAAGAAAGGCAACATACGGGATTATGCCAACATCAACGAACTCATCTGCCTCTCAAACATGGAGAATCTCAATGCGGTGTTCATCAACGACGGCATGATACAGTCAGAGCGACTCATCAAGCTGAATCAGATTGCCATCCAACAAATGAAGATTCTGGAAGATACTGATGGAAGAAATCTTTTGAAATAAGCAAATATGAACTTACAATTCAACACATCATTAGCTGAAGGTTATAAAAGTGCCAGTCAAATAGCTCGTGTGCTCACGGAAGATTGGTTAGCACTTTTGCCTTTTTTATGCACAGGATGATGCCCTTCTATTTTCCTCTCAAAAAAAAGCGAAAAAGATAAACTGAGTTTTCTTGCTGAGTTTTCTGCGTAAACAGGTGTTTGCCTATATTTAATAAGGTGAAAATGTGTGGATAAAACTATATGCTTGCGGGCAGTTTTATTTTTGGGTTTTCTTGCAAGAAAATCGAAAGTTTTCTTGGAGGCAACCGTATGTTTTCCTAAATTTGCATCAACAAACAACAGCAAAGGTTTACTTCATAAGAGAAATGAAGAGGTAAAAAGATTGTAACGAGTTAAGATAAGTTGTTTGGTAAGTTAAGATGATAAAAGCGCCGGAGAGGAGACGTCCTCTCCGGCTTTGTTTTTGTGTCGGTGTCATGCCGTGACGATGCGTAACGTGAGGGGGCCGTTATACACCTTGTGCAGCTACAGCATGAGCAAAAAACATTCATGCGTATGAAGAAATGTAAGTTTCGGCATAAAAAGATGTAAAAAAAGTCGACATCGGTGCGTAAATGCCATTCTTTTTTGTATCTTTGCATTGAAATAGGTGACAAGAGCGGCCTTTGCCGCACACGCACATGACGAATCACCAGCGTTACAAAACGACAGAAGCAGTTGGCACTACTTTGCTGAGGGACCTCCGGTACGCCATACTGCCTGTGCATTTGATGCATTACTATACCCGTAACTCTTCCGCCTTTGCGGAAGGGGAAAGAAGACTTTATGCCCATTCATAGCGCAGACATAGCGTGGTACGTCGTGCAGACACGTCCCAACCAGGAAGCCAAGGTGAAGAGCCTCATGGACGGCGAGCGTGCACGGCGCAGCAACCTCCTCGAGACCTACTGCCCCACCAACAAGGTGGTGCGCATGCAGCGTGGCGGGAAGGTGGAGTTGCGCCCCCTCTTTGCACGCAAGGTGTTTGTGCTCGGTGCAAGGGACGACATTAGGGCAGCCCTCCGCGCAACTTACCCGGAAGGCTATCTGGCCTACGACAAGACGCAGGAAAGGGTTATGACCATCCCCGAGCTGCAGATGCTCTTCTTCATGGACTTCAACGAACATTATCCCGAAAAAGTGCTGGTGCTGGAACGCCCCTATGCCGACTATGCCTTCAATGGCAAGATAGGCGAGGCCAACGAGACGGTGGCAGTCCTCGACGGTCCCTTTGCCGGAAAGACGGGCTATCTGATACGCTCGCGCAACAACCGGCGACTCGTCTTCCAGATGCACGGTATGGCGGTGTCCATACCCGACGTGTGGAACTACCGCCTCGTGCGCCTTCACAACCTGAAGGGCGACCGCCAGTCGAAGGGCACGTTGCAGGGTAGGGCAGTGGACTACCTCGTGGGCATACTGCAGGGCTGCGGCTACTGGCAGGAGGTGCCCTCCATGATGAGGCTGATATTAGGGCAGTTGGTGCAGGTGCCTTCCATCGTGCAGGTGACCAAGAGCCTGCAGCAGGAAGTCTCTTCCGCCGCCCAAATGCTTGCTGCACGCCTGTTGCGCCTTTCTCCCGACGGAGCCTCCACGCTCCTCCTCCTTTCCCGTCTCTACAGCGAAAATGCTGATGTTGTAGACCGTCTGGGCGAAGGCATCAGACTGCGCCCCTTCCTCACACCTACAGCCGGACTGGACGAGCGGCAGGAACAACCCAGTGTCCTCTTGCAGCACTCGCCCGCTGTGTGGGAAGTGATACGCCGCGAGAGTTTTGACGAGAAGACCTTCTGCCCGGAGCAGGACTGCGCCAAGGAGATGCCCGTGGTGTACTACAGTCATGTGGGCATCGTGCGCAAGGACAACGGCAACTATACGGTCTTTGCCAACTGGCATACGCTGCTCGGCGAGTATTTGTTGCTCGGCGGTGAAGCCAAGGAGAGGCAACTGGAGACATTCAAGACCTTCAGTCACCGGCTCTACGAAGTACTCAGCGGCAACAGCCGCGTCAAGATAGGAAGAGACATGCGGGTAGACGACCGCACGGGCCACACCCTCTGCATGCACGTGAAGGTAGCACCGGACACAACGGATGAAAGCACGGACATGCCTGTCGAGGTGATCGCCGCTGCAGGCGAGTTGGCCGACGCCTGTCTGCACATCTGCCGCGAGATAAACGGCAATGCCCATCTGGCCCTGTGGCGCAGACTGCTGCGCGGCGTGTGGCTGCACATGTAAGAAACATATTCCGTAACATCCTTAACAAAAGAAGATTATGACGGACGAAATCAAGAGAATAGCCGGCTCTTATGCCGAGGAGTACTGCAACGATGCAGTGTATCCTGCCCATCTGTTCAAGGCCGTGCTCCACAAGGAGGCAGGGCTGGTGCATTTTATAGAGACAGAACTGGACAAGGACTATTATTACCTGCAGGACTGGGCCGACGTGCAGATGACACTCCTGCCGCGCGCCACCAAACCGATGCGCGACGTTCCTCTGAACGATGAGGCTGTGGCCGTCATGGAAGAGGCCGACAGCTTTGCACGCCGCTTCTCGCTGGCCGAGACAGATGCCGTCTGCGTGCTTGCAGCCCTGGTGACCCCCGGCGTGGGCTTCACCTTCGACCAGTTGAAGACGCTGCCCCTCACCACGGCAGAGGTCTGTGCCAAGATGGACGGAGCCAACGGGACGGACACGCAGGAGTCTGCCCCTGCCGCCGTGTCGCACCCTTATATCGAGGCCGCCAGGCAGGGTGCGTCCAACCTCTCGAAATACTGTATAGACAGAATAGCCGAAATCAAGGCCGGCAAGCGCCAGCCCATAGTGGGCTTTGAGAAGGAGATATCCACTTTCTACGAGATACTCGGCCGCAAGACCAAGGCCAACCTCCTCATCACCGGTGAGGCAGGCGTGGGCAAGACATCGCTCATAGAGGGATTCCTCAACAACCTGGCCGACGGCAGTGTGCCTTCCTTCCTCAAGCAGGCCAAAGCCTACATGCTCGACATCGCGGCCCTCTCTGCCGGAGCATCGTACAAGGGAGAGGTGGACGACAGGTTCAAGAAACTCATTGCCGAACTGGAAAAGCAGGAAGGGAGCATCCTCGTCATCGAGTCGATAGACAAGCTCTTCGACCGACAGGACAACCTCTTCGGCACATCCGGCATCCTCAAGCAGGAAACCGCCAAGGGCAGTCTGCTGCTCATCTGCACAGCCACCACCGACGGCTATACCAAGCACATAGAGACTGACAAGGCCTTCGCCAGTCAGCTGGAGCGCATCTCCCTCGACGAGCCTACTGCCGACCAGAGTGTGCGCATACTGAAAGGCATCATGCCCGAATATGAGAAGTACCACCAGCTCACGGTGGGCGACGAGGTGATGGAAGCCTCCGTGCGCCTGGCCAAGCGGTACCTGACGGAGAAGGCTCTGCCCACGTCTGCCATCGACCTTATCGACCGCACGCTATCCCTGCTCAAGACCATGAACGACATGAGCCGGAGCGACATAGAGGGCTACCGCAAGGAACTGGACCAGCTGAAGGCTGCTGCCGAAGGTAAGGACGGGAAGGACGCCATGGTGATGAAAGACCTGGAGTGGCTCAACTACGAGATAGCCAACAAGACCAACTGCATCCTGGCGGCGCAGATAGAAGACGATGATGTCGACTTTGGCAAGATAGCTACCGTGCCGGAGCGCATCGGACGGATAGAAACCCTGCTCGGCAAGCTCGACACGCTGAGCCGGGAGAAGCGTGCCGACCTGCAGCCCGGCGACCTCTATGCCGTGGTGGCCAAGCAGACGGGCATCCCCCTGGGCAAGGTGCAGGTAAAGGAGCGTGACCGCCTCCTCGGTGCCGAAGACACGCTGAAGCAGCGTGTCGTGGGACAGGACCATGCCATCAAGAAGGTGCTCGATGCCGTCTTCGAGTCGCGCTCAGGACTCAACAAGAAGGGACAGCCTATGGGCTCCTTCTTCTTCCTCGGTCCTACGGGTACTGGTAAGACGGAACTTTCCAAGGCTTTGGCGGCCTTCCTCTTCGGCGACGAGTCGGCACTGATCCGTTTCGACATGTCCGAGTTCAAGGAGGAGCACTCCGTGGCATTGCTCTATGGTGCGCCTCCGGGATATGTGGGCTATGAGGAGGGCGGTCTGCTGGTCAACAAGATCAGGCAGAAACCTTACTCCGTCGTCCTCTTCGACGAGATAGAGAAGGCCCACAAGTCGGTGTTCGACCTCTTCCTGCAGATACTCGACGAGGGCAAGTTGCACGACCGCCTGGGGCGTGTCGGCGACTTCTCCAATGCGCTCATCCTCTTTACCTCCAATATAGGTAGCCAGTATGTGGTCGACTCGTTTACGAAGAACGGCGTACCGCCCGAGACCAACGACCTGATGGACATCATGCAGGGCTATTTCCGTCCCGAGTTCCTGGGACGCCTTACCGAGATAGTGCCCTTCTCGCCCATTACCGAGGACACCGTGAAGCGCATCTTCGACATCCACATGAAGGGTCTGCTCAAACAGTTGGAGGAACAGAACATCACGCTAGAGATTACGCCCGATGCCAAGCACCAGATAGCCATGCGCGGCTTCAACCCGCAGTATGGCGCACGCCCCATCCTGGGCATCATCCGCAAGGAGATACGCCATCCGCTCTCCAAGCTCATCATCTCAGGCGAGGTGAAGGGCGGCGACACCGTAGTGCTCGGGCTGGCAGACGGCATGCCGGAGTTTAAGGTAAAAGAATAAAATATTAATAACTTAAAAAATAAAACGATATGGCAATCAAAGAGAATTTCATATCTATTGCACCTGACGAGGAGTCAAGTGCCAAGGTCTCGCCGATAGACAGCAACAAGACGCTGATGATCGACCAGTACACCTCGGACGTAGAGCCGGGAAACCCTGAGTTGGTGGAGGACATCCATACCATCGATGATGCCTTTGCACACTTCAAACCCAGTGTGGAGGTTGACTTCATGGACGAGGATGGTGCTTCGGTCAACGAGAAACTCGAGTTTAACGAACTGCGCGACTTCGAGGCACAGGGAGGCAAGGGCAAGTTGGTTAGCAACAGCAAGTTCCTCTCGGGCGTGAAGCAGCAGATAGACGTGAACACGAAAATCCGCAAGAGCATCGAGCAAAACCGCAAGTTGCGTGACATCCTCAAGGACTCTTCCTCGCGTGCAGAACTCAAGGAGATGCTCCAGGCTATGCTCGACGAACTGGAAGGTAACGACTAAGGCGAGCGGCGTTACACATTATTATATATAACTCAACTTTCGGAAGTAAAAAGATTATGGCAGAAACAGAAATGCAAAAGAGTGCCGCCGTACAGCAGCAGACGAGTGCTGAGGCAGTACAGGGCGCACAGGAAAAGAAAGATATGAGCCAACTGCTGCAGCAGTTTGGCGGTTTTAATGCCGTGCGCGGCTTTATGCCCGATGCTGACAATCTCAACCCGGCACGCAAGGCCGTAAAGGCTGTGTTCCTCAGCGACAAGCGCTTCAAGGAAAAACGTGAAAACCTGGTCAACGACCTCAAGGGATGGCTCTCCCTCCTCGATGAGGAGCACGCCACACCTACCGAGTTTGTCGATGCCTGCAAGGCCAAGGAAGAGAAATACGGCAAGCTCCTGGAGCAGGGCGTAACCGATGCCCTCTTTGCCACGGCACCGCTGGAGCGCTCCTACCGTGCCCTCGACTCCTTCTTCAAGACAGCCAATGCTGACAAGCTGAAGAACCTCCGCGTTGTCAATGTCTACAAGGACGACATAGCAGACCCCGACTCTGGTTTCGCTGGAGAGGTGGAGAACCTGTTGCGCAACGGCTTCGACCGACTCAGTCTGAAGGACTGCTACAGCTTGATGGTTATCCCCGGTTATGTGTTCCAGGACAAGCCAACACTGTTGCAGTGGGCCAAGATAGCCTTCAAGTATAAGGTGATGATGCTCACCGACCACTCCGACGAGTATTCCTTCGACGACCTGTTCAACAATACCGAGGGCTACCGCGACACCGACATCGAACTGCAGAACGTGGTGATGACAGCCAACTGGATAGTAGGACGCGAGTCGGAGAAGTTGTCCGAAGACGAGAAGGAGAGCATGGCATTCTTCATCCCCGGTTCGGCAGCATTGGCAGGCAAGCTCTACGACGAGAGTGCCAACATGGCGCAGGGAGCCGGCGGCAAGAAGTATGGTACGCTCGACGGCGTGAAGGGCGTACACATCGACCTCCTGAAGTCGGAGATAGCCTCGCTCATGGACAACCAGGTCATCCCGATGGTCTACTCGGAGGGACGTGTCATGGCATTCAACAACACCACCCTCTACAACGGCGACAATACAGCCATGAAGGAGTACCCCATCGTGCGCGTGTTCGACTGGGTGAAGAAGGTGCTGATGAACTATGTACACGAGGTGGCACTGGAGAACTGGGATCCGTACAACTCGCCCAAGAACCTGAAGTCGAAGATACAGGCATTCCTCAACGACTACAAGGGTTACGGCAACCTCTTCCAGAACTACGAGATCAAGGAGCCCACACAGGATCCCGACACCAAGCGCATCACCTGCGACATCAGTCTTACGCCGTTCTACTCGGCCAAGAACTTCATCATCAAGGTGAGTGCCGACAAGCACAACAAGGAGGCACAATAAAACCCGCAGGGTAAACTAATTACCCTTGTCGAGTTTTGTTCTTCAAACGGGCTTTTTCCTTATATAATAAGGTGTAAAACCCCGTTTGAAAACTTCCCGAAAGCAAGCAGTTTTAATTTCGAGTTTTTTTGAAAAAAAACGAGTTTTTTCTTGGAGGCAATTGATGCATTTCCTATATTTGCATCAGATAAAAGGAACAACAACTTAAGATTCCAAACAAGTAAAAAAGCAAGAAAAAAACGAGAAGGAAGTAAGACGAAAACAAGTAAAAGACAAGAAAATCCAACCGGGAACGGTTTGCCAACGCACCGCCTCATGAAGACGGAGAGACGAGAGACAAGTCAACTAAATTTTTCAACTTAAAAACTTACGATTATGGCAAAGACTCCAGTTAAATTAGAGATTGACGGCTACAAGGAGCGTGAAGTGCTCATGGTAACATACGACTTCGACCAGGCTACAGACGTAGAAGGTCAGATGGCAGGAATCCCCCGCGGAGGAAAGATTGTCATCCGTGTGAAAGCCCTTAACGACGGTACACCAGACTTGCTGGCATGGATGGTAGAGCGTAACCTTCCGAAGAACGGCACCATCACCTTCCAGGAAACAAAGACCGGCAAGAACATGAAGACCATCAAGTTCACCAACGGCTACTGCGTAAACTTCGGCGAGAAGTGGGAGGACAAGCAGGGACACTACGAGGAGATTGTCATTACCTGCCAGAAGATAGAGTTCGGCTCAGTAGTATTCGAGAACGCCTGGGCATAGCTGCAAAGCGGCGATGAACGCCCAGGGAGACAAACACAAGTTTAACAATTTAAAGAATCAAGACTATGGCAGAGAATAGCACACCGGTATTGTTGTCGGTAAAAGATTTCAAGACACGCGAAGTGATGTTGGTAGACTATAAGTTTGACCAGACTACAGACGTTGAAGGACAGATCTCTGGTATCCCACGCGGAGGCAGAATCACAATCCGAGTAAAGGCAATGAACGATGGCAACAATCAGTTGCTCCAGTGGATGCTCGCTCCTAACGACCCACGCGACCTGAAGGTTACCTTCTACAACACCATCGACGGTTCCACGATGAAGGAACTTGAGGGAAAGGGTTGCTACTGCGTTCACTACACCGAGAAATGGGAGGACGGTGAACAGCACTACGAGCAGTTGGAAATCGTTTGCCAGGAATTGAAGAACGGCCCAGTGGCATTCACCAATCCTTGGAAGTAAAGAATAACTGAACAAGGCTGGATGGCACTTACCATCCAGCCTTTACACCTAAAAGAAAGAAGATTATGGCACTATCAGCAAGTTTGCAATTTGGCAACAACCAGATTGGTCTTTATTCGAAGACATACGATGTAGTAGAGTGTAAGTGCCACTTCAAGAGGCATCACAACTTCTATCTCCCTGATGCCAACGCGATATGCGACAAGATGGAGCTGACGGTTGTGGCACCGGGAAAGGAAGACCTGAACCTTTACGAATGGTACATCGACCAGACCAGTCAGTCGGGAAAGATTACATTCGACCTCACCACCGCATCCAAGAACGGGGCACAGGATACCAAGGAAATCAAGTTTGAGGATGCCTTGTGTTTCTCTATCGCCGAGAATTACGACATCGGGAAACAACGCAGGCGACTGTTGACCCTGGAGGTCATCGCAGACCAGATAATTGTAGAGGACGTCAAGTTCAATCATTGACATTTTTCCAACAACCCCTCAAAAACAACAGACACTATGGCAATACTTTCTAACAACATCAAGGCGATTCTCATCCCCGAGGACTTTACGGAGATGAAGAGCGTGGCACAGGAAAAATGCCTGACGGTACAGCATTTCGACTACAAGTGCCAACGCTGCAGGAACGAGGAAGGCGTGCCCTACGGTTCGACGGTGTCTGTGATACTCAACTGTACCATCAGAACCGTAAACAGCCTTCAGAGTTATTACGACAACCTGAAGAGCAACAACCCCTACTCATACACCTTCATCTTCAATGCCGTCTTCGACCGGCAGAAGAAACTGTCGGACTATGAAGACGCCATGGTCGTGGCGGGACACATCATCGACATAGAGGAAGATTTCAACAGCGCCAAAAACGCCAAAGGCGAGAGTGAACAGATACTCTGCAACATCAAGATACTGCTGTCGAGCATCACATACGTCGGTAAGAATTCCAACAAGGTATTATCCATCATCAAATAAACGGAGGACGACTTATGGAAGCTAAATTCATATTGACCCTGAAGTTGGATAGCGGCGAGGAGAAGCTCGCCTTCCAGGAGAAGAAAGACATCAATGGCTTGGGTAAGACCACGCTCATTTCACTCAACATAGTGAAGGAAGTGTACATGCCTGCCCATATCGAGGCCGTGCTCCAGATAGAGGTGAACGGCAATATCTCCACCATGGACAAGATAAACTACAAGCCGTTGCTGGACAAGTTCGTAAACCTGAGCGACGGACAAAAGGATATTGCCAAGGACTACATCATCTTCGATTACGTGCCCGAGTACAAGCCTTCGGAGAACGGCACATCCCTCTACCTGAAGCTCAACATATACAGCCCCGAAAAAGTCCTCGACTTCCAGAAATACAACAAGTGCTACGTGGCCAAGAAGCTGGGTGCCGACATTTTCAAGAGTATTGCCTCCAAGCACTCCCAGCAGATCAAGAACACCAACATCGATAACCTGCAGCACATCTTCATCAAGAATGAGGACGACAGCCATACCGAGTTTATCCAGCCCTACCTCGTGCAATACGAGGAGACGGCACTCAACTTCCTCACAAGGTCTGCCAACCGTTGCGGCGAGTTCATGTTCTACGAGAACGGCGTATGGCAGCTTGGCTTCAAGCCTTCAGCTGCTGTCGAAATAGAAAAGTTCGCCAGCCTTACCTTCAACGAATACAACGAAAGGGAAGATGTGGATTACTATGAGACCAACTATCTTCTCACGGACAGCGGTCAGAAGAAACTGGCGGAAGACCAGGAAACCAGGACATACAGCGGTCCCAAGGACGAGTACCTGTCCCTGTTGGTAGAAGGCGAAAGCAATTTCAAGAAGATGCTCTCGCAGACCTATGACTTCAGCGACCCAGGTTTCTATATCTACAACATGGGTGAATGGATGAAGAAGAGCGATGCCACGGAGATAATTGCTTCCGTTGTAACCGACATCGCGAAGAACTCAGCCAAGGCAGCGCTCAAGAACAAAGACGTGGAGGAAAAGTGGATGAAAGACTTCTTCACTCCGTACCTGACCAACAAGGAGCAGTTTGCAACCGTTGATGGCAAGAAGGTGGTAAGTCCGTTCAGTAACGTCGATGCAATCAACCACTTCCATAATGGTTTCTACACGACCATCATGAAACTGGAAGAAGCTGTAAGGAGCCAGGCCATACACATCAACTTCGGTACCTACTACCAGCCCCTGTTGCTGGGAGACGTCGTTAAGGTGATGGGCAATGAGTACGTCATCGTGAAGATTTCCGCTACCTGCAAGCAGAATTCCACCGTGGACAGGGCAGGACAGTATACCACGTTCGAGATAGATGCCGTGCCGGCTGTCAAGGACATTTACTATCCGCCGAAGGTAGACGGGGTGAATGCCTTGGTAGAACCGCAGTTAGCCATCGTTACGAACAACAAAGACCCTCGTGACTTGGGACGTGTGCAGATACGCTATACGTGGCAACCGGAGACAACAACGCCGTCGTCTCCATGGATTAGGGTGGCACAGCCCTTTGCCTCTAAGGAGTCGGGCATCAAGTTCCTGCCGCAGGTAGGTGACGAGGTGATGATTGATTTCGAGCAGGGAGAGATGGAGCGTCCCTTCATGTTGGGAGCGATGGCTTCCGAGTCGCGCAAACTCAACATCGGTGAGAACAAGACAGCCTTCATGCGTCATGCCGTAGCCAACGACATGTTTAACGACGGTCACAACGGATTCTTCAACAACGACTTCATCATCAAGTCGGTGAACGGACAGTATATCAAGTTCCTGGCTCCCTCCAACGAAAGCCATATCAACTTCACCACCAATTTCTTCCCTGCAGTGGGAGCCTGGCTGAAGTACATACCGTTGAAGAGTGATCCTATCACCTACTCCAGCAATACAGGACGCGAACTCAGTGGCGGTATAACGATGGGTGATGCATATGGCTTCTTCAACATCAGCATGTCGACAGAGAAGCGCAACGTGAGCATCTCCTCCGCCCTGGGCGACGTAGAGATAGACGCCCTGACAGGTATCACGATCAGTGCCCCCAACGGCAATGTGAAGATTGAAGGAAAGAACGTGGAGATTATCGCCGGCAACAACCTTACGATGACGTCGGGAGAGAATGTGCCAAAGATGAAGAAGGCATACAACAAGAACTTCGGACGGGCACTGACAGGCAATATCGTAAAGAACGTAACCGATGAGGCTCTCTCGCTTATCAAGCCGTTCGACCTGACGCTGCTCCGTACCGTTCTGGATGCCTTCCTCAAGCCCATCGGCGGCACAATGCTCATCAAGTCGCACCGTTTCATGCGCCTCGAAGCAGGCAAGGGTGAGACCAGGTTGCCAAGTACGGCATACAGAAAGGGCAGTAAGACCCAGCAGAAGGATATAGACAGCATGATAAAGGAAATGACAGTTAAAGACATTATCAACTCTACCATTAAGTTGACTGATGCATGTAAGATGCACAAAACACATGTATTCAATGAGTTGGATACGTCTATGCATGAATACGATTTAGCTTCGAGTGATCTGTTCAATTCCCTCTATGCCGCATCTTCAGTCTATAAGATTTCTCCCGAATACAACGGCAAGCGTGTAAAAACGGTAAGTCAAAAGAGTGCGCTCGATGCGTTTAATGAAAATATTGAGTCTGCAGAGGATATCGTCGAGCTGGCCAAAAACAAGAATTCGAAACGACAAGACTCCCACAAGAAACTAGATAATCTGAAATTTTCATCGGATAATAGTATTTCTGTTGATATAAATAAATCAATTACCAATCTGAAACTTGCAGGAGAAAAGTTGTACAATGTCGCAGTCGCACAAAATGACACTACAGTAAACAAGCAAGTGATGATAGCGGATAGTGTTGTGTGTGGAGATGAAAACTTCATTAAGCGTGTAACAGACGTTGGCGCCTATAAGAAAGAGATAAGAGACTGTCTCGGTGAGGTCGTTGATACAATCATAAGTTTGCGAGACAACAATAATGATTTCACACCTGAGGCAAGAAGGAAAATCTTGTATAAAGTGCTCCAAAAACTGAAAGACAAGAAATACATATCCATAGAGAATGAGGGTGGATTCTTAAATGCCGTCACTGCAGACCATGTCAGGAATACGGTCAAGCTGGACGAGTCTGCATGCAACGGTGCCGACACATGGGGAGACTTCCTCAAATGCATTAAGCCTTATGAGGAGAAGCAAAGCTTATTGACGAAAGTGGGCAAATTCCTCTTTGATAAATCTCCCGATGCAATGGCTGGATGGGATGAGACCAAAATCTACAATCCCGAAGTGGATGACGGAGAAATCCTTATTTCTGACTCGGACGGCAATACCCGCAACATTAAGGGTGACACTATCTCCAGTGTGCCAGTCAGCCCAATCAATCAAGCTATTGATTTGATGGGGAAGATTTAGTGGAGTTCGGTATTCCAAATGACTTAAGGAGGGCTTGAAGCCCTTCAAAGGGGAATCCGTCTAAAGAAGATGTTTAACTATGCGTGGATTTTTTTAGAACACGCCTAAAGTATGAGATTATGGCAGTTTACGATAATTGGCTTCGGGAACTTAGAGATTTCAAAGCCAGCATAGATAAAGAGTTAGCTGAAATTAGGCGCTGCAAGAATGAGATGCAGGAAATCAAGAAACAACTTGTCACGCAATTTGGTGAGGGAAACTACTTCAGAGACGAGCATCGCATCATCATTTCGGCACCAGAAATCATCATAGGTGATGTAATGCAGGACGGTACTCTGAACAATACGGGAACCTCGACCGTCATCATACGGTCCAACAATATTCAGCAGGAAGGTGTAGGCTCCGATCACAGTCCGGGTGTCATTGTTAACAAGGCCACAGAAATCAAGAATATTTGTGCAGATCCAGGCATAGACGGAAAAGAGGCTGTTGTTTCTTCACACTCTCGCTATTCTGTATTGGCAGAAGGCATCACGATGCAAAGCGAATCGACAGGTGGAACTTTCGCGGAAGTTCCTGCTGCTGGGCGTGGTGAGATTAGGCTGAAAGCAGACGAGCATATCTCTCTGGAAGCACAGGCTCCACTCACGGACCGCCATAAAAAGGTTGTTGCTCTTCTGAAAAGAAAGCAAGAGGAAAAGCAACAGCTGCAAAATGCGGGAGCGCCTGATCTTACAAAATTGGAAATAAACTTCAATACTTACTTCAATGGTCTCGCTGCCGTTCCTCTTGATAAAAAAGATGACGTGAACAAGCAAATGGCAGCGTTCTTCAAGACAAGGCATACAATGATGGGCAATGACTTGAAGGCCTTCATTGAGAATACGTCCCAACTTGCAGAGGTGAACCGGCAGATTAAGACTCTCAATAGCGAGAAGAAGTTCATTGACCTAATGATGTACAAGAAGAAGATGAAGAAAAAGACAGGCGCCGGTATCAGCATCATTGCGGAAAATACTAATGTATGGTCTTTGGATGCCGACAAGAACGTGTGTGAAAGTCCAGGAGCAGGTCTCAGCATCATCGGAAAAAATGTGAACATTACTTCCTTGGGAAACAAAGACGGAATTCTCTATGGTAGCGAGTTTAATGTTAATACCCATAAAATCCATTTGTCAACCGCTAACCGAAAAGCAGGTAACGCTGAAGGACAGATTGAGATGCCTGCCGAAGGTAAGGTAATCATCAATTCAAAGGACATTACGTTGGAGACCGTGGACAGGACTTCCTGTCCCCCCGGCGAGACCCCTATTGGAGGCGATCTTAGCAAAGAAAAAAGTCTGCCAGTTGACGGAAGCATCAAACTACGTTCTCAGTATGTATGTGTAGACTCAAGGTCAGTAGAAGGTGGCGCAAATGGTGAATTTGGTGTAGCGAGCAAAATAGTCAAGATAGAAGGAACCAATAGTGAGGATAGGGGAGGTGCTCCACAAGTAGACAAAGAAAGCCTCCTTGAAATCAATGTAGGCAAGACTAAGGTAACAGCAACAGATAACATCACCTTGAATTCTTCCAAGAATCTGCTCCTTAGCGGTACTAAAACAGTAGAAATACAACAAAATAAGGGATATGGCCTCTTGCAGTTCGATTCGGAAAGGGCATTGCTATACAGTGAGACTTTCCATTCCAAATGCAAAAAAAATATACTGGGTAAAGTAGAAGTAGATACGCTGGATGCGTCAAAGGTAGAAGCAAGCAATCTGAGAGTTACAAGGTACTTTAAGACTCCTAATTCGAGCGAGGGAAAGCCTGGGGGAGCAGCCCCTACTTCAGCAGAGCACGCAAAACTCCTTTTGAAGATTTCAGAACTGGAGAAACAGGTGGATGATATCAAGAATAAGGAAAAGGAAGCTCGGAAGAAAGAGCAGGAAAGGCTGAAAAAAGAGGAAAAGGAGCGAAAAGAAAAGGCGGAAAAGGAGCGAAGAGAAAAGGAAAAGAAGGAATGGGAAGAGAATCCTCTTTGGATGTATGATGAAGAAAAAGGGGTATTATTGCCTAAAACTCCGTTTTGCTATTTGGCTGATGAAGAATTACCGGCTCCTGATGGTGCTGGAAAAGCCCCCGATCCTAATGGAGAAAAAAACTCAAAGCCTAATAAATAAGTAGATAGACTATGGCAAACTATGTTTGTATGGGAGCTACATTGCAATGCACATTCGGCACGATGATGTCTAAGCTCATGATAACCGACTTCATGCGTCCCCTGATCAAGGGCATGCCCAAGGCCACTATCATGGACTTTGCACCCATGGTGAACATCATGTCTTTCGGGATGTGCCGGTCGTTGACAAACCCCACAGTGGCATCTGCCACCTCCGCTGCTTGCGGTGTGTTGACTCCGATGCCCTGCATACCGGTAACGGTAACGCCATGGGCTCCCTGTGGTAAAGAACTGATCAAGATGGTGCCTGCCCTGCTGGACAACGGCAAGTGCATGTGCTCATGGGGCGGCAGCATCTCTATCAAGAATGCAGGAGAAACAGCCATTACGGCAAATTAAGTGACACAGGGGAAGGTTAGCTCCCCCGGCACAAGTACTAATCTTATAATAAACAGGAAAGAAGAAATGTGGCGTTGGCTTAGGTTTCTGCTCCTTGCACTTGCCGTCCACTGTTCGTGTACGGTCATGGCACAGGAGATGTCGGTGGAAAACTTCAGTCGGATGAAGAAGAAATTCCTGAAGGCGAAGTCATTCACTACCGACAAGGCACAAGCCATCCTCGATATCCATACCAGCGAGAAGGGATTCACCTTCAAGGCTGACGGCAAGACCGAGGTAAGCGCCAAGGAAGGAGACGGAACCATAACACTGACGGTGCCCCACAAGACACGCTTCCTCCAGATAGCCCATAAGGATTACGGAACGATAGACTGGAAGGTGCCGGAAGAGTACAAGGTACTGAAAAAGAAAAGGCACTACACCTGCGAACTGGTCACCAACAGTCCCAAGAAGGAATACCACGTCGACAAGCAGTGGGCTGTGTTCTATGTGCAGCCGGAGAATGCTATCCTGTATGTAGACAGTGTGATGCATACCGTCCGCAAGGGAATGTTGCAGGTGTACCTGCCCCTGGGCGAGCACAAGTGCAAGGCTGAGGCTCCCTTCTACGAAGCATGGGAGGGAACCATCTGTCTCAACGACAGCGAGAGGGTGAACCAGCAGGTGAGTCTGGAACCCATCTATTCTTACCTCACCGTGAGGGTTCCCCTCGAGGGCAGTACCATCCTCCTGGACGGAGACTCCATCGGCAACACACAGGTCGTTTCCAACCGACTCATTGCCGGCAGGTACAGGCTTACCGTAGTGAGGAAAAGCCTTTGCTACTACAACGACTGGATAGACCTGAAGCCTACGGAAAAGAAAGTGGTGGACATCAAGGAAACAGACCTGAAGCCCACATCCATCCCCTCCAATATGAACGCAGCCCAACTGGCAGACCTGCAACCCACCAACCGCCCCTTTATCAACGACAGCATCCAGGCTACTGTCCATATCATAGCACCGGACAGTGTGACCACGATATTGGTGAACCGCGAAAAAGTAGGCGAGGGAAAATGGGACGGCACACTGCAGCGAGGTTTCTATACCGTCAATACGGTGAAAGACGGCATGGAGTCGGCCACCCAATACCTGTGGATAGACTCGCCGTTCGAGCAAACCCTCAACCTCTCCACACCACAGTCGGCATACGGCATGCTGAACGTGCAGAGCAACGTGGTGGATGCAGATATCTTCGTCAACGGCGTCTCGTCGGGAAAGACCCCGTCCATTATCCGCAACCTGCCAGCCGACCACACCTATGAGGTGAAGCTGAAGAAGCAAGGATATACGGACGTTGTCAAGACCATCAGTATACGAGGCAACGAGATGAACAACATAACGATTAACTTGAAAAAATAAGAAAGGAAGACAATATGAGAAAGAGTATCGCATTATTGTTGGGTGAAGCCAACAGCAAGATGAGCGGCCATGTAGCCCTCCTCAACTACAGATACCTCAACCTGTGTGTCAAGGCAGAGGCAGCTTCCCTGCTTATGGTAACCGTGGAATATGATGGTAACAGTTACGACATAGAGCAAGTGGCAGACGTGGCAAGTCCACGCGAAGACCAGTTGCAGGTATACCCCAAGGGCCCGGAGCTGGTTGTCCCCATCGGCAAGGCCATAGCCACCGCACACCCTGAGTTCAAGCAGAAGGTGGTGGAGGAGAAGAACAAAAACGCACAGGCCGATGGCGAGGAAGAAGACAAGAGCATCCTCCTCACCATGCCCGAGGTGGACAAGAACAGGCACGATGCCCTCAAGGAGGGCGTTAAGACGCTCTACGATGAGACCAAGGCGCAGCTCACCTCCATCTTCGAACTCTATACGCAGAAGACCATCATCCAGTTGATGGGTGCCTCTGCCCAGGAGATCAACGAAGCCAAGGAGGCACTGGAAGAAATGAAGAAACAGCACTTCGGTCTTGCCGACGGTTACCGCAAGAACAAGGAGCAGGAGATAGACGACGCCTACAAGCGCTACATGGAGCAGAAGAACGAGAAGGCCAAGAACAAGCAGGAGCATGAGGCTGCCACCAACAAGAAGGCAGGACAAAGCTTCAAGATGGGGCAGCTCGCTGCAGATCTTTTGATGCCGGAGCCAGCAGTACCCGTCTTCGTCAAGGATTCGAAAACGCCAGACGTTCCCAAGAAACCGGAAATGCCCAAGGCAGGAATGCCTAAGGGTGAAATGCCCAAGGGACCCAAGAAACCGGAAATGCCTAACGGCCTCAAGATGCCAAACGCGCCCAAGATGCCAGAAGCTCCTAAGATGCCTGAGACACCCAAGGCTCCCGGAATGCAGAAATAATGACACAAGCCTCCGCGACATTGACGGGTACATGGGGAATGGACATTTATCCCAAGTTGTCTTGGTTCAAACAAGCCAAGGTACAGGAAGCCCGTGTCATGGTGGTTGGATGCGGAGCATTGGGCAACGAAGTGCTGAAGAACCTCGTGCTGTTCGGGGTGGAGCACATAGTTGCCGTAGACTTCGACACCGTGGAGGCCAGCAACCTGACACGCTCCATCTTCTTCTCCCACGAGGATGCTCAGGCGCATCGGTACAAGGTGGATGTCGTGGCAGAACGCCTACGGCAAATCAACCCACAGGCAAGCATCCTCACCGTCAAGGGCGACGTTGCCCACCAGGTGGGACTTGGTCTCGTCCGGACGATGGACGTAGCCATCTGTTGCGTGGACAACCGCTACGCACGCTACTGCCTTAATCGTCTCTGCATGAGGGCAGGCATCCCCTGGGTGGACGGAGGCATCGACGCGCTGGAAGGAACGGCAAGGGTCTTCGCCCCCGGCAAGAACTGCTATGCCTGCAACCTGGGGCCGGAAGGACTAAAGGAACTGGCACGCAGAATGCCCTGTTCCGCCATTATCCATAAGAACGAGGCGGCGGGAAGGGTGCCCACCACGCCCGTCATCGCCTCCGTCATCGCTGCCGTGGAAGTGCAGGAAGCCATGAAACTCATACACAAGGAAGAAACAGAGGCCGGGGAACTGACATCGCTCTGCGGCAAGATGTTTTACTATGAGGGGCAGCACCTCACCACCAGGTTGGTCAACTTCCAGGCTTACGATGCCGACTGCCCTGTACACGAACAGTGGGCACCCGTCTGCCACACCCGCCTCACCACGACGATGACCGTCGGTGAGGCTCTCTCATCATTGTCATCTACACTCCACATGGAGAATCCGAAAATAAGTCTGAGAGACTTTAGCTTCGTAGACTATATTATAGACCGAAGCACCGAAGAGGACACAAGGGTCATGTTGCCAAGTTATCTCGTAGCCGATTTCATGGAACGGGACGTGCAGCTGCGCCATGTGTCCACCAATCGTTTTTACCAGCACGAAACACACGTCATCGATGCCACCTTCCCTTATCCCGCTCTCACCCTCGGCGAGATAGGCATCCCTGCCAACGACCTGTTCGTCGTCACCTCCGAAGGGAGGAAAATGTATGTGGCGATGGCAGAAGAACAAACCGTTTAACAACGCTTCAACCAAACACAAATGAGACACACATCCAACATGTCAGAAATCAGTGCTGAGATGTTGCTCAACTTCCTGTACCCCGAAGAGGTTGACCAATGGGTAGTCAAGGACAAGGGTACATTCTACCGCAACTATACCCCCGATGTACTCTCCATCGACGAGAAAGCCCACTATGTGACCTTGTCGAGGGACGGGTTCGTCAAGCTGCTCCCCCAAGGACTGATTACCACCGACAACGAGTTGAAGGGCGACGACTTCTATGACAAGTATGTGGCCCTTGCCAACCGGAAGCAATTGCTGCAGGAAGTTTTCAAGCCCATAGACAGTTTTACGTTCAGAAGGAGGTTGGACATCGAGCGCAAGGTGTCGCAACTGCTCAACGACAAAGCCAGTTACCTGCTCAAGAAATTCTATCACTTCGACCTGTCGCAGGAGAAGAACCCCTATATTAAGCTCTTGGCAACACTGCTGCCTTACATCAGCAAACTGAGAGCCAACTTCGGGCAGGTAAGAGACCTGCTGCAGATTGCCGTAGGTTGCGAGGTGGAGATGCACACGGGAAGGTACAGCGAGAAAGACGACACCCGTTGCTGGTTGCCCTGGCTGAAATACGACCTGCTGATAGAAGACCTCACCAATGCACAATATAATTTGCTGCGCCCAGACGTCCTCGAACTGGAGCAGTTTATCAACGAATGGTTTATGCCCTTCGACGTAAAATGCAGTTTGCGGATAAAGCAGCACGCTTATCCGTGCAAGGTAGAGGAGAACCTGACGCTCGACTATAACACAGAACTAAAATAGAATATATACATGACTGATATAAACGCAAGGATAGACTGGCAGGCAGGAATGGAGCTTTCCGCCCAGACCCTCAGGGAACTTACCGCCAACCTCGACTTCAAGCAGCGGGTGACGGGCTGCATCGCCAACAACAACCGCATCGGCCTGCTTCCCGATGCCGTGTTCGACTGCCAGGGTGCATTTGTCAAGAATGTCCTGGAAATCGACCACTTCAAGTGCAGGGCACTCCTCCCCTCGGGCAGGATAGTGGATGCCGACGAGGACGTAGCCGTCGAGATACCTCTCCTCTATGGAGACAAGTATTACCTTACGGTCGGCTTCGGCGACGGTGAGGTGCAGTTTGACAGGGAAGAGGTGACCTTTGTCCGTCCGCAGTATGTGTATGAGATACATACCGCAGAGGAGGTGGAGGCCGGCGACTACCTGCCTCTCATGAAGTTTGATGTGGAGGATGGTATGTTTACCATCGTCCATTCCTTTATCGTTCCCTGTCTGTTGGTAAAGAGCGACGACCGTTTTGCCTCCTTTACCCAGACGTTCATCGAAAAGATAGAGCAGCTCGCCGAGCACTCCCATATGGAGGAAGGCGAGGGGAAACGCTGCTTGCTCAAGTATCTGTTCATGCTGAAGAGTTATGACAGGCATGAGTCGGTTCACGGCTACATGCAGTTTGTACACGAGATAGCCCATGCCGTAGACTACTACATCATGCGCCCCAACAAGGAGGACGCTCCCGAGATACCCGTTTGGTCAAGGTTTGATGTGGAGGAATGGCTCAGTTGGTTTGGCGGCTATCTGGATGAAGCCAGCAGTGTGCTCGACGCTGTGGTGCTGGAAGATCACAGCATCGACCTGGAGAAGTTGAAGGCCGAGATCAAGGCCGAGCTCTACGACCAGCTCTATGCCGAACTTTACAACCAACTGAAGAAAGACATCGAGGAAAAGTTCGCACCCGAGATGGAAAACCGGCTCAAGGAGGCCCTTACCGCCTACATCAACGACGTGTTGCGCAAGGAGCTGAGCGATGCCCTCCAGGAAGAACTGCCGCCCTTGTTGTACGACAAACTGTACCAGGCCCTCTACGATGCCCTTCTCAAAGCCCTTTCCATCCCCGTGGAGAAAAAAGAAGAGGTGGTGGTAGACGAGTTTGTACCCAAAATATGATTGAGCCATGTATATCAGTTTACCATTGCACATCAAGGACAAGGGGCTGGCAAGAGACGAGAAGATGGTGAAAGCCATCGACTCCTTCCTCTCCCTGTTGCTCAATACGCCCTGCAACAGTTGTGTCGCCGACCCCAACTTCGGATTTGTCTTCAACAACTTCCGTTTCGAGATCTTCAACGAGAACGAGGGTGTGGTGTATGACTCCGAAGACGTGGTACACGACAACAACGACCCCTTCGACCTGTATGTGAAGAAAATCTCGGGTACATCCAAGAACCTCAATACCTTCGCCTCAGAACTGAAGAAAGCTATCGAGACCTACGAGAAAAGGCTCGCCAACGTGTCGGTCAGCATGACCTACATCCGCGAGGAACGGAACATCTATGTGTCCGTGAAAGGATTCATTCCCGCCATAGAGAAGGAATACCAATACAATACCAACATCAAGATCTGGAACTGATGAAACAAACGATATTTGAAATACGCCAACAAGCCGAGGAACTGATCAAGGAAGCCATTGCCATCTGGAAGCAAAGCAACCAGAACGACATGCTGGAAGGCATCGAGAGCGACCCCGTGTTCTCGCTGATGCTTACCGCCCTTGCCTATCAGTTGAACGACATCGACTCCGACATCGAGCGGTTCAAGCAGGACGTGCTGGACGAGTACTCCAAGCTGTTGGTGCCTTACGACATGGGGCGTGCCGTTCCTGCCACGGCTGTCATCTCTACCAATTTGCAGCCAGGCATACAGGCTTTGCCCATAAGCGACAAGAACACATTCACCCTGCAGGGGAGCGACTACCAGTTTATTCCCCTGTTGCAAACGAGGGTGCTGGGAGCGGAGATAGCCTCCATTGTAAGGCTGGATGCCCGCAGGTGGCAGATGACGCTCGACTTCAAGACACCCGTCACCGACATCTCGGGCTTTGCGTTTGCCATCAACAACCCCAACTTCAAGGACCTCGACATTACCATCGGCGGCAAGAAGGTGCCCCTTGCCAAGCCGTGGGACTATGCCGGGTTGCCGCTGAGCAAGAGCTTTGCCCTGGACACCATACTCTATGGGCAGGTGCCCTCCTTCAATGCGCCAAACATCTGGCTCGACATGTTTGCCAGGCAGAACAGCAGGCTCTTCTGCATCAAGAAGCACAAGGCCAGCGACTTTATCGTATATGACACCGATAGCCTCGATCTCACACTGGAGTTTAGTGGCATCAACGGCGATTTCGTCTTCGACAAGGAGTCTGTCTCGCTGAATACCATCCTGCTGGTCAATGCCATTCCCCATACCGCCGACCTTTCTGCCGCCAACCCCATAGCCCGTGTGGCTGGTTACAACGAGGGGACAGAGACCGACAGCGAGCAGTTCATGCACCTCACCCGTCCGTCCGACGACCAGTTGTACAACGAGACAACCGTCGATGTGCGTACCGTTGCTGCCGACCGCTTCAACCGTGCCAGTCTGCTGAAGTTGCTCAATAGCTTGATAGACAAGTTCGACTCCGACTACTATGCTTTCCAGCAACTGCGCGAACAGTACAAGGACTCGGTTATCCGACAGGTGAGGGAAGGACTGCAGAAACTGCAGAAGGCTTGTGCCGAGGATTCCGGCAGCAATATCGAGGGAACCTACCTGATGCTGCGCAGCAACGAAATAGCCAACAACAAAGACCTCAGCGTAGGGGTGAACTACCTCACCACCAATGGTGCCTTTGTCAACTCCAGTCTCAGCGAATACAGTACCTTTGCCCTGCCTACAGGACTGGACGCTACCGACACCCGTCAGATAATGCCTCCCGTGGAAGGCAGCAACGAGGTAACCAACAAGGAGCAGCAGCACAGTATGGCACGGTATTATTTCGTGACCAACGACCGTATCGTGACCCCTGCCGACATGAAGATGTTCTGCTACTATGAGCTGATGACCCGGTACAGTATCTCTGCCGACATGATAGAGGCTGTCAATATCCGTCCCCAACTGCAGCAGGACAGGAGTCATTGCGGCTACGAAATCCAGATAGAGATACTTGTTATTGGTACACCTTTCATCAAGCGCCACTTCACCGAGAAAATACCGCAGGCCGAACTCTTCATACAGAAGATGATAGAGGTGAGAAGCACCAGCATCTATCCCATCCAGGTGAACATCCAGATTATGGAGCAGGAATAAACGGCAACGACCGCCCGTAATACTCGACAACCCAAAAATAGACCAACTAAAATAATATGGAAGAGTTTTTCTTAGACATTATTTATAAAGACAAAAGAGTAAAGTTCAAGGTTACTAACCCCGAGGCCAGTCTCGATGTCTTGATGCAGAACCTGCGTCATGCCGTCGGACAGGACGGCCGTCTTATCTTCGATTTCCCGTCGGTTGACCAGACAGGGGCACCGCTCGATTACTTCTTCGGAAAGGAGGACACCGTGGTACACGAGACGCGTATCCTGCGCCCGCGTATCGGAAAGACCGACCAGACACTTGCCGACTACGGAGTGGAGAATGGTGACACTGTATTCCTGGTGCCAGACCCGTTCCCGGGATAACGATTAAAGGTAAAAAGGTAAAAGAGTAAAAGGTAAAAGGGTAAAAAGGTAAAAAAGTAAAAAGAGGGCATACGCCAGAAAAGCTGTTGTCCCTTAACTCCCCTCTAACTTCCCTCTAACTCCCCCTCTAACTTCCCCTTAACTTCCCTCTAACTCCCCTCTAACTCCCCCACAAAACCATGCAACTCACAGGTCGTGACCGCCGTCTGCAATACGAATGGCGAAAGATGGAAGCCCATCTGGCTGGGCGCAGCGATGTGTCCTATGCCGTGTTGGCTAAAAACGGGAACGGAATGCCCACGGCATATCTGATAACCTACCGCTTGAGAAGCATCTGTGGGGTGGAGCACCCCGAAACCCCGGAAGAAGTGAATCGGCCAGTCTTTGCCGATGAGTTCTTCATGCAGATAGACCTACCCGACAATTATCCGTGCATAGACGGCGCCCCCCGTTTCCGTTTCCTTACCCACCGTGCCGACGGAGAGCCTGTTCCTCATCCCTGGCATCCTAACATACGCTATTATGGTGAGTATGCTGGTAGGGTGTGCATCAATTTCCCGGATACATATTCCGACCTTGTATGGGCTGTAGAACGGGTGGCCCATTACCTGCGTTACGACCTGTACCATGCCAAGGCGGAACCGCCATACCCCGAAGACCTTAAGGTGGCAAAATGGGTAGTGGAGCAAGGAGAACCCAAGGGGTGGATATATTTTGACCAACCAAACATTTAGATAGAACAATGATTTACAACCAGCGATACTTCCGACATCTTCTTCTCGTCCTGTGCCTTGTTGTGGCAACAGCCGGCAGCGCACAGACCGTGAAGAGCATTACCGTGAGCCAGGGCAAGTCGTACACCGACCACATCTCTCTGAAAGACGACTCGCGCGACATGGACCTGATGGCAAAGTTCATCTTTAACGAGCAGACCAACACGCTCAATGTATGTCTTATTTCCTATCGCGACCTCTTTGTCTTCCCCACCGATGTACCGATGAAGAAGACCATCTCCGGCAAACGCATCAAGCCCGACAAACTGCCCTTTGTGGTCAATTCGGAGTCGGGCATCAAGTATGTCCTGACGAAAGACTACCTGAAGACTTTGCCGAAAAACCGCAAGAAGGCCATTTTCCATCAGTGGGCCACCACCGAGGGACTGCAGCCCGTCCCCAAGGAGTACAAGATGGTCAATGATTTCGTGAGTCAGGATTTCTCCATCATGAACAAGGCAGATGCCGTCACCATAACCCTTCGTGACGTGTTGATGCTCGAGAAGAAAGAGAACGGAAAGCCCAACAAGGCGGAGTATGATGTGGTGTGGGGAAAGGATCTCAATACTACCTACCGTGTATACATCGAGCGTAATCCCTGCTTTGGCATGGAGGAGCAGATAGCCGCAGCGCAGAAAGCCCTCGACGGCATCTCTACAGCTTTCCACAATCTGCAGGAGCGCTTTGGTACAGGTCTGGTGTCAAATGCGGCGAGTCTTGCCAACTTCAAGGAGATGAAGGAACTCCTCCTCGGTCAGTATCCACGGAAGACAGAACAGAGTCCGTGCCCGGACATCCAGCAAAAGCAGGATGCCTACAACAGCGTGCTGGACAGCATCACCTCCATGAGGTGTCGCATGGTAAGTGCTGCTTCCTACACGGGTGGTACTGGTGGCGCAGTGGGCAAGGGCGGGGCTCCTCGCGAGGGCGTTGATGCCGGGTTTATCCTTACCCAGGCACGACTGATAGACGATGCCGTGTCGCAATGGGTCTTGAGCAAGGACATGGCACAGAAGGCCGACCTTAAGAAGAAATGTCAGGAGATAGTCAGTACCGTGAAGACTGCCGTAGCCCAGAAGGGACTTGTCAACGAAAGCCAGCGCAGGGCTTACAGCCATTTCAACGAGGCAGCAGCCTATTACCGTACTACCTGCAAGTGATGAAAAGAAACGGCCAATTTGACCTTTGAGAAACTTCGTAAGATATGAGAAGAATCATGATATACTGTTCCTTCTGCCTCCTGCTGGCGTTTAGCTTGACGGCGGCCCAGGCACAGGGCACATCTACAGCAACCAAGCCTCCTGCCGCCAAGACTGCTGCCCAGGCACCCACTGCTAAGACGGCATCCCAGACACCTGTGGCAGTAACCCAGCCTGCCCAGTTTGTCTACCATAAGGTGCAGAAGGGCGAGACAGTCTATTCCATCGCCAAGCAATACAAGGCCGATGTAGAGACTGTCTTCCGCCTCAATCCCGGTTGCCGCGACCAGCTATGGGCTGGTGCCACCCTTCGCATACCCAACCCCGAGACACCGGTAAACCCCGAGGATATTGCGGCAGACACGCTGCATATACGTGAGCGGTTGCTCGAGTTTATCGGTAATGCCCGCGAGATATCCGCCATGCCGGCAGAGAGCATGCAGGACATCAAGGACGTGGAGCGCCAGTTGAATATGCTCAACAGCAAGTGGAACACCTATTATGCTGCCAAGCAAGCCAACATAGGTGACAACGAGGCACTCGCCGACCTTGTCTCCGAGTATCAGCAACTGTGTCAGGACACCCACGACAGTCTGTCGGCGCTGAAGGGCGGACTGGAGATGAGGAACAACTTCAACAAGGCTGACAAGTTTATAGAGGCGCAGTTGGTGGTGTACCAGGACTTCAGCAAACGTGCCACGGAATATTCGCTGGCGTCGGCATTCGCCACAAAGCTGGAAGACCTCAAGGCCAAGGAACAGGTTGTCTTTGCCGACATCGAGAAGAACTACCAGATGGCGCAGGCTGCTGCAGCCCAGAACCCGGCGTATGCCAAGCGCATGGCGCAGATAACCAGTCATTATGTCGAACTGAAGAAGTTGTCCGACAAGGTGCGCACAGCCGAGTATCAGCCGTTTTTCACACGCATCAAGAACTATCTCTTCGGACTGGCAGCCGTTGCCGTTGTCCTGATGTTTGTCAACATGATGCAAACCAAGTACAAGACATACAAAGAACTGAAGAAGCAAGCCAAAGTGATGGAAAAGATGCGCCGTGAAACGGACAACGAATACCCCACGATATAAGCGGCGGACGGCCTATAACAATACGATTATGATGAAGACAAAATACATATATTTCCTGTTGTTGCTCCTGTGTCTGACAGGCTGTAACGGTGTGCCTGGCCTTAACCTGAACCAGAAAGAGAACATAGAAGGCAAGCACAACATCAAGGTGGACAGCATCATCTTCTCCAAGGATTACAAGCACATCAGTCTCATGCTCAACCTGCCTGATGTCCTTGCCACCTATTCGCTCAACGATACGGTCAACATACATGTGCGAACAGAGGAGGAATGCCCCTCTTACCTGAACGAGCACAACAACGTGCAGCCGCAGCTGGTGAAGATAGAAAACATACGGCAGCAGGAATTGGCGAACAGCAAGTTCTGCTTGCTGTTGCTCGTAGATCTGACATTGCCCGAAGACCAGATTGCGACAGAGAAACGGGCCGTGGAGGTGATGCGCAAGTGGTTCTCGCCCACCAATCTGCACATTGCCTTTATGAAGGACAAGGGGGTGACGGAAGACTTCCTGGTTACCGACTATGTCATGGACAACTATTTCAAGCCGAGCAACTCGCAGAAGCTTCTCTACCGTTCCGTCTTGCAGAAGATGGATGAGATACGCGGTTGGCAGTCGCTCGATATCGGCCAGAAAGGCATGATAGTCTTCTCCGACGGTGCTGTGTATGACAACAACTACCCCATAGACCCCAACCATTTCGATTTGCAGAAGAAACTGCTTGCAGCCAACAGGGCAGAAGGTTACTCGTCGGTGTATTACATCAATGTGGGACAGCCCTATGGCGACGGCGAAGACGACGAGGCGCAGCCTGTGATGCAGCATGTGTGCGACCGTACCGACGGCATCTCGCAGCAGAAGTTCAACTGGAACGCCTTGCTTACAGACATCCTTTCCACGTTCCATGTGTCCTATACCGACTACCGCCTCGATTTTGTCAATCCTGACGGCAAGGAGTATACGGGCAAGACGATGCACCTGCACGTCAATGTCTACGACTCGTCCAAGTTGCTTGGCACGGCTTGTGCCTCCTACAATATCGGCAACATCTATTCGCCTGTCATTATCGAGGGACTGAGCCTCACTCAGGTGTTGATTATCGGGCTGATAGTTACTCTCCTCATCCTGGCGGTTGTCTATCTCGTCCTGCAGATCATAGTGCCCTTTGTCAGCTACCGTTTCTTCAAGCACAAGTATGTTACCCACTATACCAACCAGAGCATGGTGCTCAACGGCATACAGGTGAGCCAGTCGTGCTACTACTGCAAGGCACCCTTTGAGGAGGGCGACGAGATCGTGGTGAAGTGCAAGCATGCCATGCACAGGTCGTGCTGGGAAGAAAACGACTACAAGTGTCCGGAATACGGGCGCAAATGCAAGGAAGGGTCTCATTATTACAATGCCAATGCCCTGTTCGATATCCACAATGCCCCGTTTGTCACATCCTGGGTGTTGGTGGCTTTCGTAGGCGCCTTCCTGGGTTGGATGGCATTCCTCTTGTACAGTGACAACTATACGAGTCCCTTGCTCTACGACATCATGCTTTTCATCATGGGACTGAAAGACGGTACTCCCGAGGCGCAGGCTGCCTACGACGTTTATGCCGCCCACCTCAAGTATTTGCCCATCTTCGGTTTGTGCCACGGGTTCTTCCTCTGCCTGTGCCTCAGTTTGCTGGCTACGCGCCGTTATCCCATAGCCACCAAACTGAAAGTGGTGTTCCTGAAGTCGTGCAGTTCGGCAGTGTTGGGCTATCTCGTGTTCCTGCTTGCCTGCATCGTTTCCATAGCGGTCAACCTGCGTGAAGACTCCATCATGATCGACTGGATTCCATGGGCGGGTATCGGTTTCATCGTTTCCTATATAGCCACCTTCGGCACCCGCATCTACCTGAAACGCAAGTTTATAGCCATCAGTGTGCTGATAGGTCTGGTGGTGATGTACATGTGGATGTATTTCGTGTTCTACAACACGATGGACTGCCGCGAACAGCTCCTTCTCTGCTTCCTTGTCTACGATGTGGCCATCAGCATCAGCATCGCTGCCGTAGCTCCCCGTTCTGAGCGTTATTTCCTGCATGTGGAAGGTGCCATCAAGCCCATGGACATTGCGCTGTACAAGTGGCTTCGCACTTCGCCCGACTATCGGGTTACTATCGGCAAGTCGGTAGACTGCCATCTGCAGATGTCGTGGGATCTGTCTGCCGACATTGCCCCTGTGGCTGCCGAGATTTATGCCGTAAACGGCAAACCCTATCTTGAGGCTGTCGAGGAGTGTGTTACTACAGGTGGCAAGGTCATGGCAGAGTATAAGCGCATACGGCTCTACCATGGCAGAAAATTCACCATAGGCAAGACCTTGTTCACCTATGTAGAGAAAGATGTCTGATTCAGTTTTCCTTTAGAAGAGGAAGGGTTGAAGCCCATAACGCAAAAGAGGGTGTGACGCGTAAGTCACACCCTCTTTTGCGTTATGCCAGACACATAATGATGACCTGCGCTATGACAACGCGAATAAACATGCCGAGAGGATATACCGTGGCATAGCTTACGCTCGGGGTATCGCCCTCTGTCGTGTCGTTGGCATAGGTCAGAGCCATGGGGTTGGCCATACTGCCGCAGAGTATGCCGCAGATGGTACCGAAGTCATACTTGTGCGTCTTGAGGGCTATCAGTCCGACGATGAAGACGGGCACAACGGTAAGCACGAAGCCTATGCCTACCCACATCAGACCGACGGGGCGTACCACCGTTTCGAAGAACTGTCCTCCCGCTTCCAGTCCGAGACAGCCCAGATAGAGCGACAAGCCGAGCTTGCGCAGCATGAGACCGGCACTGCGAGTCATATAAGATATAAAATGTACGCGCGGGCCGAGCGCACCGATGATGATGCCCATGACGATGGGACCTCCCGCTATGCCGAGGCGCACGGGTGCCGACATGCCGGGTATGTTGATGGGTATGGTGCCGATGGCCAGTCCGAGGATGATACCGAAGAAAACGGCACCGAGGTTAGGCTCATTGAGTGTGCTCACGGCATTGCCGAGGAATTGCTCCACATGGTCTATGGAGTCGGGGTCTCCCACTACGGTAAGGCGGTCGCCGTACTGCAGTCGCAGGTCTTCTGTAGCGAGGAGCCTGATGTCGCCGCGTACCACTCTGCTTACATTCACACCGTAGGAGTTGCGCAGCTGCAGGTGTCCCAGAATCTTTCCGTTCAGCCCCGTGCGTGTCAGCACGATGACACGGCTCTCGAGCTTGGCGTCGAGTGCGTTCCAGTCCACCTGGTCGTTGTTCCATTCCTTGTCCACCTTCTTGCCGAAGAGAATAGTCATGGCCGCCACCTCCTCCTTGTTCGTCACGACGAGAACGCTGTCGTTGGTGTGCAGTACGGTGTCTGCCTTGGGCACGATGACCTGCTTTTCTCTCCACACACGTGAGATAATGAACTTGCGGTGGGTCATCATGGTTATCTCGGCGATGGTGCTTCCGTTGAGTGCCGGGTTTACGATGATGTACTGTCCTATGGCCGTATGGTCGTCATCGTCGCTGCGCCGTATCTCCAGGTCGGCTGGTTTGACAACGAGCTTTCTCAGCAACACCATGGCCAGGATGACACCCACCACCCCCAGGGGATAGGTTACGGCGCATCCCAAGGCAGCTCCCCCGCTCGGTAGTCCGAGTTGCTGCAGAGCCTGTTGGGCAGCACCGAGTGCCGGCGTGTTGGTCGTGGCGCCGCAGAGAATACCCATCATGTCGGGCAGGTTGACGGGCAGCAGCCAGCACAGCGCCAAGGAGAGCAGTGTGCCGAGGAGAATCACCCCCAGCCCCCAGAGGTTCAGGGCGATGCCTTCCTGTCGCATCGAACCGAAGAAGTTGGGGCCTACGTACAGTCCCAGGACATAGACGAACATGGTGAGTCCGAAACTCTCGGCAAACTGCAGCATGCTTTTGTCTATGGTGAATCCCAGGTGGCCTGCTATGATACCTATGAAAAATACGAAAGCCACTCCTAAGGAAATGCCTTTGAAGTGGAGTTTGCCGAGTGCCAGTCCTAAAGAACAGATGGCGGAGAGTACCACGATGGCCTGTACCGCCGAGTGTATATTGATTAATCCGTCAAACCACATGATGTTTCTCTGTGTGTCTATCTGACTATCTTTGGTTGTCTCTTTTATTTTTTCGGGTGCAAAGGTACTGCAAATTCAGCAACGTTGCAAGTTTTTTCGAACGTTTTTCGAAGCGCGTTTCAATATCCTTCTAATGCTTTTCTACCGTTACGGCGAGTCGCTCCTTGTCGAAGGTGATGCCGGGGCGTTCCAGGAAAGAAGACAAGGCACCGCCGCTTGCCAACGCCTGTGGCGTGCCAGTGACGAGTGTGCCCGTGTCCTGCATGAGCCAGAGACGGTCGGCCAACTGCAGGGCCAGTTCCACATCGTGGGTAGAGAGGAGGATGGCCTTGCCCAAGTGGTGTGCCAACCGGCAGAGCAGTTGCAGCAGTTCTACCTTGCTGGGGTAGTCCAGGAAGGCGGTTGGCTCGTCGAGGTAGATGATGGGTGTCTGTTGTGCGAGGGCTTTCGCTATCATTACCTTTTGCCTCTCGCCATCGCTCAGCGACAGCACCGTTCTGTTGCGCAGGCTGTCAATGGCCGTCTGCTTCATGGCCTCGTCCACGACAGTGCGGTCTTGCGGTGAGAGCGTCCCCCAGAAGCCCGTATAGGGCGAGCGCCCCAGGGCTATCGTCTCTTCGGCGGTAAGGTTGAACGGTTCGCCTCCCGAGGTGAGCACCACACTTATCTTGCGTGCCAGTTGGCGTGTAGAGAGGCGGTCGAGCGTTTCCTCCCTTTCTTCCCCCGCGTCTCCTCTTTCCTTGATGAGGATGTTTCCTGCAAGAGGTGCCAGAAAACCGGCCATTGTCTTGAGCAGTGTCGACTTGCCGGTGCCGTTGGCTCCTATCAGGCAGGTCAGTTGTCCACCATGCAGATGTGCACACAGGTCTTCTGCCACCGTGCGCAGATGGTGTCTCTGTCGGTAGCCTATGCTGAGGTGCTGCAGGATGATGTCGGTTTGTCTCATGTTGTGTGCTGCTGTTACACGACTGTCGTGTGCTGCAAAGTTACGGCTTTTCTGCCGTGATAGAGGCGCACGGGCTTATTTTTATACTTTTTTCAGTTATCGGGGTAGGGGCAGTCTCGGATTTTTGCCCTACCTTTGCATCTGATATGCAACAGACAACACCTATACAGGCACTCCTGCAGCAGCGCACGCTGCTCCAACTGGAGTATTATGCCGAGAAGGAAGCCTTTCGCAAGCAGACCGAGCAGAGAGGCATGCAGCGCCAGGTGAAGCGTGGTGATGCATGGTTTCCCCTGCGTGTGGGCAAGGCATTCTACAATTCGCTCAACCAGCGGGCCGTCGAGGTATTCCGCACCGCAGATACCGACATCGAGCATAACTTCGAGTTCGGAAGGCCCGTCATGTTCTTCACGCTTCGTACTACATTCAAATACTTCCCCTTTACGGGCGTGGTAAGTTATGTGGACGGCGACCGCATGGTCGTTACCGTGCCCGACTCAGCCCCCTTGCTCGACCTGCAGCAGTGTACCGACCCTGTCGGTGTGCAACTCTCCTTCGACGAGACCAGCTACCGCTTGATGTTCGAGGCGCTGGACAGGGTGATGAAGGCGAAAGGCAACCGCCTGGCTTATCTCCGCGACCTGTTCTATTCGCACCGGCAGGCAGAGCGGTTCTCGTTTGCCCCGATGAAGTTTCCCTGGCTCAACCCCACGCAGGAACATGCCGTCAACGAGGTGCTCTGGGCCAAGGATGTAGCCATCGTACACGGCCCTCCCGGAACGGGCAAGACCACCACACTTGTCGAGGCTGTCAACGAGACACTGATGCGCGAGAGCCAGGTGCTGGTGTGCGCGCAGAGCAACATGGCGGTAGACTGGATTTCGGAAAAGTTGGTAGACCGCGGCATCAATGTCTTGCGCATCGGCAATCCCACCCGTGTCAACGACAAGATGCTGGGCTTCACCTACGAGCGCCGCTTCGAGAGCCATCCCGACTATCCGCAGCTCTGGGCCATACGCAAGGCCATCCGCGACCTGCGCAAGAACCGCAAGAAGGGCAGTGAGAACTACCACCAGAAGTTGGAACGCCTCAAGAGCCGTGCCGCCGAGATAGAGATACGCATCAATGCCGAACTGCTGGGCGAGGCGCGTGTGGTGGCATGCACGCTTACGGGGTCTGCCCACCGTCTGCTGGAGGGCATGAAGTTTGGTACACTCTTCATCGACGAGGCTGCACAGGCGCTGGAGGCTGCCTGCTGGATACCCATGCGCAGGGTGTCGCGCGTCATCCTGGCGGGCGACCACTGCCAGTTGCCGCCTACCGTCAAGAGCATCGCCGCCCTGCGTGCCGGACTGGGCAAGACGCTGATGGAGCGCATCGCCGAGAACAAGCCCGAGGTGGTGACGCTGCTCAAGATACAGTACCGCATGAACGACCAGATTATGCGCTTCTCCAGCAACTGGTTCTACCACGGACAGGTGGAGAGCGCACCGCAGATCAAGTATCGGGGCATTCTCGACTACGACCACCCCATCACCTGGATAGACACATCAGACAAGGAACCTTCCGACACGATAGAGGAGAGTGATGACCTCAACTTCCGTGAGCAGTTTGTGGGCGAGAGCTTCGGACGTATCAACCGGGCCGAGGCAGAACTGACACTCCTTACCCTGGCCGAATACCTCACGAAGATAGGCAAGCAGCGTGTCCTGGACGAGCGCATCGACGTAGGGGTCATCTCTCCCTACCGTGCACAGGTGCAGTACCTGAAGCGGCTGCTGAGGAAGTACGAGTTCTTCAAGCCCTACCGCCATCTCATCAGTGTGAACACGGTAGACGGTTTCCAGGGACAGGAGCGCGATGTCATCCTCATCTCGCTGGTGCGCAGCAACGACGAGGGGCAGATAGGCTTCCTTAAAGACCTGCGCCGCATGAATGTGGCGATGACGCGTGCCCGCATGAAGCTCATCATCCTCGGCAACAAGGACACGATGACGCGCCATCCCTTCTACCGGCAGTTGTGGGAATATGTAGAGGCGATTTCAGGCAAGAAAGATGTTACCCATTGAGTTCTCACACCCCACTAAGCAAAGAACGGACTGAACCAATATTGGCTCAGCCCGTTCTTTGCTTTGTGGGGGTGAATCGTGTTATTTCATCTTCATGCCCAGATGGTACATGATGAAACCGTAGATGTCTGCCGTTTCCTCCATCTGCTTGCTCAGCGGTTTGCCGCCGCCGTGCCCAGCCTTGCTGTCTATGCGTATCAGCACGGGAGCGTTGCCCGCTTGACACTCCTGCAGCATGGCAGCAAACTTGAACGAATGGGCAGGCACCACACGGTCGTCATGGTCGGCGGTAGTCACCATGGTGGCGGGATAGCTTATGCCCTTCTTGAGGTTGTGCAGCGGAGAGTATCCCTTCAGGTATTCGAACATCTCCTTGCTGTCGGCACTTGTACCGTAGTCGGGTGCCCAGTTCCATCCGATGGTAAACTTGTGGTAGCGCAGCATGTCCATCACGCCCACCTCGGGGATGCACACCTTGAAGAGGTCGGGTCTCTGCGTCATGCAGGCACCCACGAGCAGACCGCCGTTGCTGCCACCCATGATGGCGAGGTGCTCCTTGTCGGTATACTTGTTGGCGATGAGCCATTCGCCGGCAGAGATGAAGTCGTCGAACACGTTCTGTTTCTGCATCTTTGTGCCTGCCAGGTGCCAGTCTTCGCCATACTCGCCGCCACCGCGCAGCACCACGTAGACATAAACGCCGCCGTTCTCCAGGAAGGGGATGCGCATGGACGAGAAGTAGGGAGGATAGGTCACGTTGAATCCGCCGTAGCCGTACATCAGCACGGGATTCTTGCCGTTCTTCTTCAGTCCTTTCTTGTAGGTGAGGAAGATGGGAATCCTGGTGCCGTCCTTGGATGTGTAGAACGCCATCTCCGATGTGTAGTCTCCGAGCTTGAAGTTCACCTTCGGCGCACTGTACACACTGCTCTTGCCCGATGCCAGGTCGTAGCGGTAGACGGTGCTTGGCACGGTGTACGATGTGTAGCTGTAGAACAGTTCCTTGCGCTCGCGCTTGCCCGAGAACGATGCGCTTCCCACGCCCGGCAGGTTGATGTCCGAGAGTTTCTTGCCCTCTATATTATATAGGTACGCGTGAGAGCAGTTGTCCTTGGCATACGACAGCACCATCTTGTCGCCGTCCACGAAGGTGACGCCCTCCAGCACGGCATCGCTCTCTGGCACCAGCTCCTTCCAGTCGTTGTAGCCCGGCTTGCCGAGGTTTGCCACCATGAGGCGGTACTTGGGTGCACCGGCATTGGTGAGCATGTAGATGTTGTCGCCTACAAACTCCACGGGGCTGTATGTCTTAGAGCAGTCGCCCGTCATCTGTATGAACTGCGAACCGGGCTGGCGCAAGTCGCGCACATAGAGGTTGATGCCCTGGTCCATGCCCGACTCGTAGAGGAACATCATCGTCTCCTCCTTGTTCACGCCCACGCTGTAGAAGCGCAGCGGGTTGGCTGGGTTCTGGTAGAACAACTGGTCTTGGCTCTGCGGAGTGCCCATCTTGTGGTAGTACACTTTTTGTACTTCGTTCTTCGCAGATGTTTCCTTGCCCTTCTCAGGTGCATCGTAGGCACTGTAATAAAAACCATCGCCGCACCATGTGGCACCCGTAAACTTTGCCCACACGATGTGGTCGTCCAGCAACTGCTGTGTCTTCACGTCCATGACGTATATCTCCTCCCAGTCGCTTCCGCTGCGCGAGATGGTATAGGCGAAGTACTTGCCGTCGTGGCTGAAGGAGATGTCCTTCAGTGCCACCGTGCCGTCATCGCTCAGTTTGTTGGGGTCGAGGAACACGCGCCCGGTGTCGCCCAACTTGTCCATCTGGTAGAGCACGGCCTGGTTCTGCAGTCCGTTGTTGCGGTACACATACCATTTGCCGTTCTTCTCGAAGGGCGTATACACCTTCTCGTAGTTGGACACTTCCTTGAGTCTTTTCAGATACTTGGCGCGCTGTGGTATTTGGGCCAGGTAGGCATTGGTAACGTCGTTCTCGGCCTTTACCCATGCTGCCGTCACACTGCTGGTGTCGTTCTCCAGCGGGCGGAAGGGGTCTGCCACCTTCGTGCCGAAGTATTCGTCCACCGTTCCGTCTTTCGGGGCTACCGGGTATTTCAGGTTCTGCCCCGTCATGGTCATGGCACTCATTGCCAGTACCGATGTCAATAGTAATTTGTTCATTTGCCTTATGTTGATCGTTTTTCAGTGCAAATGTACACTTTTATTTGGTTATGGACAAACTTTCGCCTTTCTTTTTGCCTTTGGGGTGGTGTTAGCATAGCATCATGGCGTGGAGAATGGGGTAAAAGTAATATTATGAAAGAAATATTTGTATATTTGTGAATAAATGTTTGGTAGGCTTACAGAAAAGTGATAACTTTGCACCCGTAAAGGCGAAAGCGCAGTCATGGCGTGTCACGTTCATGGCAATATTATAAATAGTAAATCAACATAAGCAAGTGGGAAGCTAAAAAGACTTCCCGGGGATAATATGCAGGGCAGCGCATGCAAGGCTGCCGCAAGGAACAAGAAATAGATTATACAGAAAGACAAGAGAGATATATGAGAATGAAGGTTATGTTCGCCTCGTTGCTGCTTGCAGCCTCGGGGCAGATGTTGGCACAGACCCCCGGCGTAGTGGGGGGGCAAGTTCTCGATGAGAATGGAGAACCTGTCATCGGTGCCCAGATTACGGTAAAGGGGACGAAGACCGGTACAGCCACAGATGTGGACGGCAAGTTCAACTTACCCAGTGTGAAACGGGGCGACCTGATCGTCATCAACTACCTCGGCATGGAGGCGCAGACCGTGAAGGCTGCCCCCGGCATGAAGGTAACCCTCCGCTCTTTGGACCAGCAGCTCGACGAGGTCATCGTCGTGGCATATGGCGAGCAGAAGAAGTCGTCTTTTACGGGTTCGGCAGGCGTGGTAGACAGTAAGTCGCTCGAGAAGCGCCAGCTCAACAACGTGATGGATGCCCTGCAGGGCAACGTGGCGGGTCTGCAGTCGTTCCAGTCGTCCGGTTCGCCCGATGCCAATCCTACGTTCCGTATCCGCGGCTTCAGTTCTCTCAATGCGGGCAACGACCCGCTCATCGTCCTCGACGGTGCACCTTACGACGGTGAGTGGAACACCATCAACCCTGCCGATGTGGCAAGTGTCACTGTGCTCAAGGATGCCGCCAGCAATGCCCTCTATGGTGCGCGCGGTGCCAACGGTGTCATCATCGTCACCACCAAGAAGGGCAACCAGGGCAAGGCGAACATTGCGCTTGATGCCAAGCTGGGATGGAGCAGCCGCAGCTCCAAGCGTTACGATACCATCGACGACCCCGCGGAATATCTCGAGACTTACTATAAGGGTCTCTACAATTATTACACCACGGCAAAGGGACTCAATGCCTATCAGGCGCACGTCAATGCCAACAATGCCCTGTATGGCAAGTCGGCTGACGGTGGTTTGGGCTACCTTCCCTACAGTGTGCCAGACGGTCAGTATCTCATCGGTACCAACGGCAAGCTCAACCCCAATGCCACACTCGGCAACCGTATCTACAACAACGGACAGGTGTATACCATTATGCCCGATGACTGGATAGACGAGACCTACCGCACAGCCTTGCGCCAGGAGTACAACCTGAGCATCAACGGTGGTAACGACCAGGGACAGTTCTATGCCTCGCTGGGCTACCTCAACAACGAGGGTATCGTGGTCGGCTCCGACTACGAGCGCTACACGGCACGCATGAAGGCCAGCTACAAGGCAACCAAGTGGCTCACCGTAGGCGGCAACATCAACTATGCACACGCTGTCACCAACAATGCCGATGAGAGCTCCACCGGCAGCAACAACATCTTCTACCAGGCAGCCATGATGGCTCCTATCTATCCCGTCTACCTGCGTGACGGTGATGGCAACATCCTCTACAACGAGAACGGTGTGGTGGGCGACTATGGTGACGGTGTCTATCTTGGCAGCAACTATGTACGCCCGTACATCTCGCAGAGCAACGGTATTACTGATGCCGCTCTCAATACCATGAATACCATATCCAACAGCTTTACGCTCAACGGCTATGCCGATGTAAGCATCTGGGACGGACTCTCCGCTACGCTCAGCGGCAATGTCTACAGCAGTTCCAACCGCTATACGTATACCATCAATCCCTTCTACGGATACGGATACCTCAGTTATCCTAACGGATATGTGTACAAGTACAACTACAACTACAACTCGGTCAACTTCCAGGAACTCTTGAAGTATGCCCACAGCTTTGGCAAGCACAACGTGTCGCTGCTCGCCGGACACGAGAACTACAAGTATACCTACGACTATATGACGGGCGACCGCAAGAACATGTTCTCTTACTTCGGCAACCAGGAGCTTGACGGTGCCACCACCTACATCTCCAACTCCTCCTACAAGAGCGACTACTGCACCGAGGGCTGGATATTCCGTGCGCTCTACGACTACGACGGCAAGTACTTCGGACAGGTGTCCTACCGCCGCGATGCTTCTTCGCGCTTCCATCCCGACCACCGCTGGGGTAACTTCTATTCCTTCGGCGGTGCATGGATCATCACCAAGGAAGATTGGATGAAGGATGTGACATGGCTCAACATGCTGAAGCTGAAGGCTTCCTTCGGACAGAACGGTAACGACAACATCTCCGACTTCCTCTACACCGACACCTACAACATCAACAAGGGAGAGGGCAACGAGATAGGTCTCACCATTAGGAACATCGGTAACGAGAACATCACCTGGGAGACGGTAACCAACGTCAATGCCGGTTTCGAGTTTGAGGTGCTCCACAGCCGTCTGCGTGGTGGATTCGACTATTTCTACCGCAAGACTACCGACATGCTCTGTACCGTCAGGGTGCCGCTGTCGCAGGGCTATGCAGGCTATTCGTCCAACATCGGCGACATGGTGAACAAGGGTGTCGAGATAGAACTGGAGGGTGACCCTGTCTACACCAAGGACATCAAGTGGACCGTGGGTGCCAACCTTACGGCCTACAAGAACAAACTGGTGAAGCTGAACGAGGACAACCGTTACAACACGCTTGAGGGCGGACACCCCGGCTACACCAGTGGCAGCTACTACTATGGCGAGGGACTTCCCCTGTACACCTGGCGCCTGAAGAAGTATGCCGGTGTCGACGTGAACGGCGAGTCCCTGTGGTACATACACGATGCTGATGGCAACCTCACAACCACCAACAACCCGAATGACATCACGTCTGACAACGATTACTACAACTGTGGTACGGCATTGCCCGACTTCTACGGCGGTTTCAATACCAGCGTGTCGGCTTATGGTTTCGACTTCAACATCTCCTTTGCCTACTCTGTGGGCGGCAAGGCCATGGACTGGAGCTACCAGTCGCTCATGACCGTTCCTACTGCGGGATATACCGGACGTGCCTTGCACAAGGACTTGCTCAATGCGTGGTCTACCACCAACACCACATCCGACATTCCACGCCTCCAGTACGGCGACGAGTATTCGGCTTCTACATCCGACCGCTTCCTCACCGATGCCAGTTGGCTGTCGCTGCAGAACATATCTTTGGGCTACACCTTCCCCAAGCAGTGGATACGCACCCTGGGCCTCTCCAACCTCCGCGTCTACGTGTCGGGTGAGAACCTCACCTACTGGAGCCACCGCAAGGGCTTCGACCCGCGTATAAGCTATGCCGGTTCGGTAAGCAGCGACGTGGCTTATGCTCCTGCCCGTACCATTACAGCAGGTATCTCCGTTCAATTCTAAAAAAGAAAGATGTCATGAATACGATTATAAAGAAAATATATATGCTCCCCTTGGCGGCTGCCGCACTTACACTGGGCAGCTGTATGGATAAAGTGGAGCCTACCAGCTACGCAACGAAGGATCAGATCAATGCCAGCAGTACATCGTTTGATATGCTTGTCAACGGTTTGAAGTCCAAGATGATGGAACTTCGCACTTATGGTTCTACGGCAGGAAGTGCTACCGAGGCCACCGGTGACTGGGGCTATCCGTGCTTCATGCTGTGGCGCGACGTGACGCTCGACGGCATGCCTTCTACAGGTACGTCGTGGAACTACCAGTATACGCTTGAGGCTGCCACCAACCTCTCTTACTATGCAGCCTATCCGTATTACTATTATTATTCCTTTATCAGCAACACCAACCGCATCCTGACAGGTTTGGACGAGGCCAACGCTTCGGAAAGTGTCAAGCAGTCACTTGCCAAAGTTCATACCTACCGTGCACTTTGCTACATGCAGCTCTCCATGATGTTCGAGTTCTACAAGACGGGTATTGCAGACCTCGACGACAAGGCCAAGTCGGTGTTGGGACTCACCGTGCCCATCGCCACCGAGAACACGACTGCAGAAGAAAGCAAGGACAATCCGCGTGCTCCGTTCTACAAGATGTACCGTTTTATCTACAAGGACCTTTCCCTTGCCGAGGAATACATAGGCAGATATTCCCGTTCGGAAAAGAACGATATCAATGCCGATGTCATCAACGGCCTGCTGGCGCGTTTCTGGCTCAACCTTGGAACGCGCTTCGAACGCAATCCGGACGACCTTACAACGCAGTTGCAGCACGAGAACGATGCAGACGGCTTCAAGGCGCTGGGCATTACTTCTGCCCTCGACTGCTACCGCAAGGCCGGCGAGTATGCCGAGAGGGTTATCAATGCCGGCTACACCCCCGTTACCGAAGAGCAGTGGCATGATGCCTCTACGGGCTTCAATACAGCCAACTCGGCATGGGTGTGGAGCATCAAGTTCAGCTCTACCGAGCAGACGGCCTACTCATGGTGTTCCATCACCGGACTCTTTGCCTCCGAACCTACATGGGCCATGCCTGCATACGGTGGAGAATACCGCTGCATCAGCAAGGCTCTATACGATCAGATAGGAGACGGCGACTGGCGCAAGACTACATGGGTAGACCCGGAAGATGCCGGTGCTGTTGTCGCTCCTACCGTAAAGTACAATACGGTGCTCAAAGACTCTACAGCAGCAACCAAGACAGCCAAGACGGCTTGGTGTCGCTTGCCGGCTTATGCCAACCTGAAGTTCCGTTCGGGTAGTGGCAACATGGAGTCGGAGGAAGTGGGACTGTTGGTAGACTTGCCCCTGATGCGTGTGGAGGAGATGTACTTCATACAGATGGAGGCTGCCCTGCACACCTCCGGACTGGCACAGGCTAAGCTGTTGCTCGAGTCGTTCCTCAATACCTACCGCTATGCTGTCAACAAGGAGTATGTATCTACTGCTACTACCGACCGTCAGTTTATCTATGAAATGATAGGTCAGAAATACATTGAGTTCTGGGGTGAAGATGTGCTCTTTGCCGACTACAAGCGTTTGGGACTGAAGGTAGACCGTTCTCAGGAAGACACCAACTATCTGAGCAGTTACAGAATGCATTCTAAGGAAGGTTATGCAGCACCTTGGATGAACTTCTATATTCCGTCTATAGAACGCGACTTCAATAAGGCGATTGTGATGAACCCAGACCCTGTTTCTTACATTACAATATACTGCAAGTAACCCTGATTGTTTCTACATATATATAAATATGACTAACCATATGAAAAAATATATCTATCACATATTCACGCTGCTGGCCGTAACTTTCGGCCTTGCTTCCTGCAACGACAAGGCCGACAGCGACTATACGCCCGGCACACCTGCCCCAGACTCGTGCATGCAGGTTTATTTTGATGCATCCAACGAAAACGGTATCATCGTTGCTGCCGGACAGAAGACTGCAGAGGTCACCGTGTCGCGCGTCAGGGCTACCGAGGCCGCTGAGGTGCCCGTTATCTGCAAGTCGGCAGACGAAGGTCTGGTTATTCCTTCCACAGTCAAGTTCGAGGCTGGCGAGAAGACAACTAAGCTGGCTATCGGCTTGTCCGACATCGTACAGGACAAGGCATATAATTTCTCTCTTGCTTTTCCTGAAGAATATGTTGACCACTACACCAAGCTCGACGGTTCTGAGGTATACGACAGTTATGTGCTGCAGGCAGAATGGAGAACTTATATAGAAAACGATACGATAACATGGAAGGTAGACGGTGTACAGCACACGTGGTATACGCCCATAGAGCGTCTTGGTTCTACCAACCGCTACCGCATCCAGGACTTCATCGGCTCCGGACAGGACATGGTGTTCAACGTGGGCGATAACGCTACAGGCAACCAGGGATATTATAAGATGACGCCCTACAGCAACTACCTCGATGCAGTTGACGGATCCGTAAGCTACTATGTATGGACTGATGCCGAGAAAGAGAGCCTTTCCTGGACTGTCGGCAGCAAGACTGTTACCGAATGGGGAGTGATGTACACCTATGGTACTACGTGGTATAGCTACATTTCGTTCGAACTGGGCTACGGTATGTTTGGAACCTATTATACTATCTACGATGACGGTTCCTATGATTATTACAACTATGTCAATCTGCATTTCGCTCCCGTTGGCGGGTTGAAGTAGCGGTGCTAAGTAGGAAATACAAATAAAAAGACACAGACAATGAAAAAGATACATTATATTTTACTTCTCTTCGTCATGGCTTGCATGAGCCTTGCCTCGTGCAGCAGTGACGATGTAGTGAAGACTCCGCTGGACACTCCTGCCGTCGCGCAGGGCGAGACGCATGTCAGTTCGCTTGCCTTCAGTTGGCAGGCTGTGAGCGGTGCCACGCAGTATGCCTACGAACTGTATGCTCCCGACGGCAATGTCGTGGTGGGCGGTACGACTACTACCACGTCGGTTATAGCCACAGGCTTGACACCCAACACTACCTATACGCTCAAGGTGTGGGCCTATGCGGCCGTATCTGGCGACAAAACCACCTCGCCAGTGGCAACGCTCACGGCTACCACCAATCCCACCTATACGCTTGACACACCAGTCCCCGAGGCAAGCAGCGCCAACGGTGGTGTCACCATTACATGGCCGGAAGTGGAGCACGCCACGAGCTATGCATACACTTGTATCAACGAGGAAGGAGAGGAAGTGGAAAGCGGTGAGACTTCCTCCAACTCCATCACGCTTACCGGTCTTGCCATCGGCAAATATACGCTCGGCATCAAGGCAACAAGTACTGATGAGGCTTGGCTTGACTCGGAAATATTCTCCCTCACTTTCATGCGTACCAAGGCTGAGGTGTGGCGCCATACGGGTACTTATACCAGTGGTGCGCTGGGCAAGAGCTTTACAGCTGACATCGTGTCGTACGACGACGGCAGCTATACCATCGAGGCTCCCTTCGGCGAGGAGGGCTATGACATCAGCTTTACCGTAGACGAGGAAACAGGCATCTTGTCGCCAGTTGGGGTTTATGTCGATGCATACAACTATGCATACTACTATCCGAGCAGCGAGTACTATACGGCTTCGCTCTTCTCTTACGAAGAGACGGCATACAGCAACTTCTCTGGCGACAAAAATAACGGTGAAGTATGGTTTGCTACCTATCTTTACAAGAGAGACGGCACTCAGGTAGGTGATTGGGCCTACGATGACTTCACTTGGTCTACCGAAGACTTGAATGTTTCTGACCTCTGCGGCACCTATGCTGCACACGTTACCTGCTACGATTACTTCGACTATACGGCGTGGGCAACCATCGACCGCACCGACGAGGTAACCATCAGCGACAATGGTGACGGTACGGTCAATATCTACAACTTCTATGACTGGGGGTACAATTTCACCGCCAAGGTAGACTGCGCAGAACGTACGCTCACCATAGAACCTGTAGCTAACTGGGGCGGCTACTTCACCTTTGCCGATGCCTCAGACCAGACGGCTGCTGTGGTGGGTACTATCAGCGCAGACAACACCATCACCTTCTCTGATTTCGGTGCGTGGTACAGTGGTTCCACTTATATCTACACCGGTTCTAAATGTGTTATGACCAAGAAGACGGAATGAAACGCATACTGACAGCTTTTCTGGGTCTGCTCCTTGCGACAGTCTCTCCCTTCGCCCAGACGGTGAAGGGAACGGCTGCCCGGGGAGCAGACTCTTTTTCGGCATCTCCCATTCCCGAGGGATGCCGCCCGGAGGTGTCGCCCCTCCTTCCCACCACATGGGACCAGGGTGCACCCTACTACGATCAGACGCCTACCGACTCTGCCGGTACCCATTGCCGCACAGGGTGCGTGGCTACCTCGCTGGCGCAGATCATGAACTACTACCGCTATCCCGAGCGGCTTGCCGACGGCACACGCATCGACTGGCAGCACCTTCTGCCTTCCTATACCGACGGCAAGTATTCTGCCGAGGAGGGCAAGGCGGTGGCGCTGCTCATGGCGCGCTGTGGCAAGGCGGTGAAGATGAACTACGGGGTGGGGGTGAGTCTTACTTACCCCAAGGAGACAGCCGACGGTGTGGCAAGGGAGTTCGGATACATCATCAAGGACTATGGCTATAAGGACTATCCCAAGAACCCCAATTATGACGACAGGAAGTGGAAGGAGGTGGTGTACCGCGAACTGAGTGCCGGACGCCCCGTGCTCTACGGCGGCACATCGTACAAGCACGGCGAAAACAACTATTACTCCCATTCCTTTGTCCTCGACGGCTACGACCGCCAGGGGCGTGTCCACGCCAACTTCGGATTCTCGGGACAGGGCGACGGCTTCTTCGACATAGACCGCCTGCCCATGAAGTATGGCGACGTGGACGAGGAGTTTGACACTTACCAGACCCTAGTTGTCATCCACCGCCCGCAAGACGGTCCCATCGACTACGACCTGAAGAGCGCGGAATAAAAAAGACAAGAGGGTGTGCCATAAGGTTAATGTGGCACACTCTCTTGTCGTAAGTATTCGTTAAAAAATAAGTTGGTATAGTTGCGCCCTTTTTTACTCTCAGCGCCCTGAAAGG
>CAVKZC010000004.1:0-6320 GCA_963660455.1 Sphaerochaetaceae bacterium
AATAATCATTTTTCCGCAAACAGCATCGTTACGGGCCAAGTTTTTTGTTGCTCTGGCACAAACAGGAGAGGGCGCGAAGCGTTAAGATACGCTAAAAGAACGGTGTGTTTGGTACGACTTGCCAATATTATCACTACATTTGCAATCGATTATCACGGGGTGCTGAGAAAATCGGCTGAGATTATACCCATCGAACCTGATGCAGACAATGCTGCCGCAGGGAATGATACGACAAAGGATATTTTCAAGATAAGAAGCCCCTATTCCATGGCTACGACGGCCGGGATTAGGGGCTTTTCATATTCCTCACTTTCAGAGGCATTTCCGTGTTTTCCGGCGTGGTCTTTAAGGGACGCGCCATTATTCATCAACAAAAAAAGGAAAAGCTGTATGAAAGTAACCATCAACAACCAACCCACCGAGACGCAAGTACAGAACGTGAAGCAACTGGCCGCAGAGATGCAACTCCCTGCAGCAGGCGTCGCCGTGGCCATCAGCAACAAGATGGTGCCGCGCGACCAATGGGAGAACACCCCCGTAACGGAAGGTGCAGACATCGTCATCGTCAAGGCATTCTGCGGAGGATAAGCAAGATGAGCAAGAGCAACCACCACCTTTGGTCCGACCGCCTGCGTCTGCAGTTCATCTCCCATCACAACGAAAGGCACAATTATCTGGACGGCATCCGCCTTGCTCTGGCAGGAGGTTGCCGCTGGATACAACTGCGCATGAAGGGAGCCAGCGACGAAGAGGTGCGCCCCATTGCCACTGAGGCACAGAAGATGTGCCGCGAGGCAGGAGCCACGTTCATCATCGATGACAGGGTGAGCCTCGTGAAGGAGCTGCAGGCCGACGGTGTACACCTGGGCAAGAATGACTTGCCCATAGACGAGGCACGGCAGATACTGGGCCACGACTTCATCATCGGCGGCACCGCCAACACCTTCGATGACGTGAAAGCACACTATCAGTCAGGCGCCGACTACATCGGGTGCGGCCCCTTCCGCTTCACCACTACCAAGGAGAAGCTCTCCCCCACCCTGGGACTGGAAGGCTACCGCCTGATTGCAGGAAAGATGAAGGAGGCGGGCATCATGCTGCCTGTCGTGGCCATCGGCGGCATCACCCTTGCCGACATCCCCGCCCTCATGCAGACGGGCGTGGCAGGCATTGCCCTGAGCGGCAGCATCCTCAATGCAGAAGACCCTGCAAAAGAAACAAACGAAATCGTAAAAACTATCAGAACATGGAAAAGTTAATTATCGCAGGCAGGGAGTTCGGCTCCCGCCTGTTTCTGGGAACAGGCAAATTCAACAACAACCAACTCATGGCGCAGGCCATCAAGGCATCGGAGACAGAGATGGTGACGGTGGCTATGAAGCGCATCGAACTGGCAGACAAGGAGGATGACCTCCTCTCACACATCGTGCAGAACCCCGCCATCCAACTCTTGCCCAACACGAGCGGCGTACGCAATGCCGAGGAGGCCGTGTTTGCGGCGCAGATGGCACGCGAAGCCTTCGGCACCAACTGGCTCAAACTGGAGATACACCCCGACCCGCGCTACCTTCTGCCCGACTCCGTTGAGACGCTGAAAGCTACCGAACAACTGGTGAAGCTGGGCTTTATAGTGCTGCCCTACTGCCAGGCCGACCCTACGCTCTGCAAGCACCTGGAGGAGGCCGGCGCCGCCACCGTGATGCCTCTTGCTGCCCCCATCGGCACCAACAAGGGACTGCGGATGAAAGACTTCCTGCAGATTATCATCGAGCAGGCCACCGTGCCCGTAGTGGTGGATGCCGGCATCGGAGCACCGAGCCATGCAGCTGAAGCCATGGAGATGGGGGCCAGTGCTTGCCTCGTGAACACCGCCGTGGCCGTGGCCGGTGACCCTGCGGAAATGGCACGCGCCTTCAAGGAGGCTGTCATCTGCGGCCGGCGCGCCTACGAGGCGGGGCTCGGTGCCGTGAGCGACTGTGCCGAGGCAAGTTCGCCACTCACTGCATTCCTGAATTAGAAATATCACCCTGTGGATTCCCGCCCAGCCGAAGTGTTTCCACAATATTTACATACTTCAATATTTTAATTTTTAAATATTTTAATCTTTCCTATGCCAAACGACAACAAAGCCTACGCCAAGAGAGAGAAGGCGTATATGAGGGGAAAACTCTTCCCCGAGATAAAGGTCGGAATGACCAAGGTGAACCTCACCCCCACCGTAGTGAAAGACCAGCGGGGCATCCCCCACACCGAGCCGAACGCCCCGGTGTTCATCTACGACACGAGCGGTCCCTACAGCGACCCCGACTATAAGGTAGACCTGAAGAAGGGACTGCCCCTGTTGCGCCAGCCGTGGATAGACAACCGCGCCAGGGAAGGCAAGTACGTTACCCAGATGGCCTGTGCCAAAGCCGGCATCATCACGCCCGAGATGGAGTACGTGGCCATCCGCGAGAACATGAACTGCGAGGAACTGGGCATCAAGACCCACATCACGCCCGAGTTTGTGCGCCAGGAGATAGCCCGTGGCCGCGCCGTGCTGCCTGCCAACATCCATCACCCCGAGAGCGAACCGATGATAATAGGCCGCAACTTCCTGGTGAAGATAAACACCAACATCGGTAACTCCGCCACCACCTCGAGCATAGAGGAAGAGGTGGACAAGGCCGTGTGGTCGTGCAAGTGGGGCGGCGACACACTCATGGACCTCTCCACGGGCGACAACATCCACGAGACACGCGAGTGGATACTGCGCAACTGCCCTGTGCCGGTGGGCACCGTGCCCATCTACCAGGCGCTGGAGAAGGTGAACGGCAGGGTGGAAGACCTGAACTGGGAGGTGTACCGCGACACGCTCATCGAACAGTGCGAGCAGGGCGTGGACTACTTCACCATCCATGCCGGCATCCGCCTGCACAATGTCCACCTGGCCGACAACCGCCTCTGCGGCATCGTGAGCCGCGGCGGCAGCATCATGGGCAAGTGGTGCCTGTTATATAATAAGGAGAGCTTCCTCTACGAGCACTTCGACGACATCTGCGACATCGTGGCCCGTTACGACGTGGCGCTCTCGCTGGGCGACGGTCTGCGCCCCGGTTGCATAGCCGATGCCAACGACGCTGCGCAGTTTGCCGAGCTGGACACGATGGGCGAACTCGTGACACGTGCCTGGGACAAGAACGTGCAAGCATTCATCGAGGGTCCCGGCCACGTGCCCCTGCACAAGATAAAGGAGAACATGGAGCGGCAGCTCGACCACTGCCACGAAGCCCCCTTCTACACCCTGGGTCCCCTCGTTACCGACATTGCGCCGGGCTACGACCACATCACCTCGGCCATCGGTGCCACGCAGATAGCCTGGCTGGGCACGGCCATGCTCTGCTACGTTACGCCGAAGGAGCACCTGGCCCTGCCCAATAAGGACAACGTGCGCACGGGCGTGGTGACGTACAAGATAGCCGCCCACGCCGCCGACCTGGCCAAGGGACATCCCGGGGCTATGGTTCGCGACAACGCCCTCTCCAAGGCACGCTTCGACTTCCGCTGGCGCGACCAGTTCCACCTGTCGCTCGACCCCGAGCTCGCGCTGCAGTACTTCGAGGAGGCAGGTCACACCGACGGCGAGTACTGCACCATGTGCGGACCCAACTTCTGTGCTGCCAAACTGACCCACGACCTGAGAAAATACAAGAAGAATGATGACTGACAGATACCAGCGCCAGATGCTCCTCGCCGAAATGGGCGAAGAGGGGCAGGCCAGGATACGCCGTGCCAAGGTGCTGCTGGTAGGCGTGGGAGGGCTTGGCTCTCCCATAGCCACCTACCTTACAGGGGCAGGCATCGGCACACTGGGCCTCATCGACGATGACGTGGTGAGCGTATCTAACCTCCACAGGCAGGTGCTCTACACCGAAGCGGAGGTGGGACAACCGAAGACGGAGTGTGCCAGGCGCCGCCTGCAGTCGCTCAACAGTGAGGTGGACATCGTGGCACACCAAGGTCGGCTCACCCGCGACAACGCCGAGGCCGTCATCGGCAAGTACGACCTGGTGGTGGACGGCATGGACAACTTTGCCAGCCGCTTCATTGTAAGCGACGCTTGCGAGCGTCTGGGCAAGCCCTACGTCTATGGAGCCATACGCGGAATGGAAGGGCAGGTGGGCGTGCTCTGCTGCCCTGCCTCCTTCTCAGCACAAGGGGAGAAAGGGCGGTGTACCTACCGCACACTCTTCCCCGACGAGGAGGCGACACTGCAGATGCCCCATCCCGGCAAGCAAGTGCTGGGCACCACACCCGCCGTCGTGGGCAGCGTGGAGGCCACGCAGGTCCTGATGCTCATCGCCGGGTTCGGCAGTCCGCTCGTCGACAGGCTCTGGAGCGTCAACCTCGCCACCATGCAGAGTTTTACCATTAATCTATGAGAAGTTAAAGAAGAAAAAAATGTTTTCAGACGAACTAAAGAATATCAGTTGGCAGGAGACCACGGAGCGCATCGCCTCGATGACTGCCAACGACGTAGTGCGTGCCCTCAGGAAGGAGCACTGCGACGTAGCCGACTTCATGGCCATGCTCTCTCCGGCAGCAGAGCCTTATCTGGAGGAGATGGCGCACCTTTCGCGCAAATACACGGAGGAACGCTTCGGCAAGACGATGTCGATGTTCATACCCCTCTACATTACCAACGCGTGTTCCAACTCGTGCGTCTACTGCGGTTTCCACCGCGAGAACCCCATGGCACGCACCATCCTCACACCCGAGCAGATAGAGAACGAGTACAAGGCCATCAAGCAGCTGGCACCCTTCGAGAGTATCCTCCTCGTAACGGGCGAGCACCCCGCCAAGGCAGGCGTGCCCTACCTGGCCAAGGCCGTCGACCTGGCCAAGAAGTACTTCAGCAACGTAAAGATAGAAGTGATGCCCCTCTCGGCGGAAGACTACCGCACACTGGCCCAGCACGGCATGAACGGCGTCATCTGCTTCCAGGAGACCTACAACAGCGAGCACTACAAGCTCTACCACCCACGGGGAATGAAGAGCCGCTTCGAGTGGCGCTGCGACGGGTTCGACCGCATGGGGCAAGCCGGTGTGCACAGCATCGGCATGGGTGTGCTCATCGGACTGGAGAAGGAGTGGCGCACCGACGTCACCATGATGGCTTACCACCTGCGCTACCTGCAGAAGCACTACTGGCGCACCAAGTACAGCGTCAACTTCCCACGTATGCGCCCGGCACAGAACGAGGGGTTCCAGCCCAACTGCTTCATGACCGACCGTCAACTGGCACAGGCCACCTTCGCCATGCGCATCTTCGACCACGACGTGGACATTTCCTACTCCACACGCGAACCGGCCTACATACGCGACAACATGGCTACGCTGGGCGTCACCACCATGTCGGCTGAATCGAAGGTGAACCCCGGAGGCTACCACACCTATCCACAGGCACTGGAGCAGTTCAGTGTGAGCGACGAACGCACCGCCAAAGTCATCAACCGCCGACTGAAGGAACTGGGACGCGAACCCGTATGGAAAGACTGGGATGCCTCCTTCGACCTCTTCGGAAAGACAGAAACCCCAAGTATCGCATCATGACCGTCGTCATTACCCTGCCCCACTTTTTCGATGGGGAGGCCGCACTGATAGTGCAGCTTCTCCGTTCCGCCGTCGACCTCGTCCACATCCGTAAGCCGCAGGCCTCCCTGCACGAGGTGGAACGGCTCCTCAGCCAGATTCCGGCGGAGTACCGCGACCGGCTGGTACTGCACGACCACTACCTGTTGGCCGACAAGTACCGGTTGCACGGCGTACACCTCAACAGCCGCAACCCTCTGCCTCCCACAGGGTGGCAGGGTAGCGTGAGCCGCAGCTGCCACACGCTACAGGAGATAAGGGAGTGGAAAGACAGGTGCGACTACGTGTCGCTCTCGCCCGTCTTCGACTCCATCTCCAAGGAGGGCTACCGCGCCGCCTTTACCGCCAGCGAACTGGCACTGGGAAGGGCCGACGGTACTATCGACCGTAAGGTGCTGGCCCTGGGTGGCGTCACATTCAACCGCATAGACGAGGTGCTGGGAATGGGGTTTGGCGGAGCCATGATCCTGGGCGACGCATGGAAGGGCAGCCAGCAGGCCGTGGCCCTGAGCATAGCCGGTTCCGACCCGTCGGCGGGTGCAGGCATCCAGCAGGACCTCAAGACCATGACCGCCCTCGGTGTCTACGGCTCTACCGTCATCACAGCCGTGACGAGCCAGAACACGATGGGGGTGAAGGGCGTGCTCCCGATGCCTGCCGACACGGTGGTGTCGCAGCTCGAAGCCGTG
>CAVKZC010000004.1:6662-31555 GCA_963660455.1 Sphaerochaetaceae bacterium
GTCGTGGAGAATCTCTCCACCGCCGACACGTGCGGGCTCTCTACCGACTACCTGTGCTTTCCAGACGGAGAGGTCGTGGCGTACGACAGTCCGATGATAGCCACGCGCAACCTGCACGGCACGGGATGCACCCTGTCCTCGGCCGTGGCTGCCTACCTCGTGAAGGGAGAGCGCCTACCCGATGCCGTGGCCCATGCCAAGCGTTTCGTCACCTCCGCCATAGAGCGCGGCAAGGGCGTGTGCATCGGCAAGGGCAACGGCCCTACGGGAGCGTGGATTCTACAGAAATGACCAACACTTGCAATCCATCCGGAACAAGCCGTGACCAACTTGTCTTACCGTTGTCAATTTTCTTTATCAAAATTCCGTGAATGAAAAACTTGCAATATAGGGGAAGAAAAGCCTCCTATTCTTACCGTTTCGATGCTCAAAACGGAAAGTCAGGCATTGGTGTAACGTCATGTTGTACAACTATAGGGTGCATGGTTGTACAACTATATAATGCTATGTCGTACAACATGAACGTTATAGTTGTACGACTATAGGACGCAATGTCGTACAACTATAAAATGCGTAAGGCTTACGGTTTTCTCACAGAAATCATACATAACTGTCTTTCAGGCATTTAATAAAACAGCCCATTCTTGTAGTATTTTGCAGCAAATATTTTTCGTTTAGAATTTTTGGAATCTCAAAGGGCAAAAGGCATCTTTTTGTACGGATTTTTGTTTCAACCGTACAGGTCGAATTTATTTGAGCGATTCATTGGGAAATACGCAAATTCGCGTCAGAAGAGGAAGCTCGTGAAGCGGGTGGTGTTGGCTTCTTTCTGGCGCAGTTCGTCCTGCATTCTCCTTATGGCCGTCTTGAAGAAGAACTGGACGAGGTACTCGTCGGTGGCTTCGGTGCGGATCATGCGGAGGGCAGAGATATATTCCTGACGAGCGACAGACGGGATGATGAGGAGCGGATGTCCCATACGTAGGAGGATATAGTTGGCCAGGAGCCTGCCTGTCCTTCCGTTGCCGTCGCGGAAAGGGTGGAGGTATTCATAGAAGCCGTGGAAGCGGGCAGCCAGCACCACGGGGTGAACATTGCCCGCAGCCACCGCCTTCTCCGTTGACTCCAGGAGTCTGGGCACCCTCGCTACCAGTTCCACGTGGTCGCCGAAGACTGTGTCTCCTGCTGCCATGTCTGTGTCGGTGTATTCGCCAGGCACCGCACCCGGGCAGCGGTAGGAAAGGGTGTGGAGAGTAACGCGCCTGTTAATTTCCTTCAGCAGCGTTTCATCGAGCGGATGCTGCGTGTGCCCGACCATGTATTCGAAGGCATCGAAATGGTCAAGCATCTCGAAAGCCTCGAGCAGGCTCTTGCCTGCCGGAATCATGCCGAGCCCCTTCTCCTTCAGTTCGCGCGTGTCATCCACCGAGAAGGAGTTGCCCTCTATGGCACACGAGTGGGTAGAGAAGAGCACCTCGTTGTAGCGTGCATACTCTTCTCTGTTCATCTTGTCGACGACGGAGGCTTGATACTTCCGTCTCCATTCCCCGTATTCACTTATTTCTCTGTCGAATGCCATGTTTGTCGGTTCACACCGCAAAGTTACGTTTTTTACCGATACGTTCCAAATATTTGCGGTGGAAAGTTGTCGGGTACAGGAGGAAGAGAGGAGGAAAGGAGGGAGTCGGAAAGTCGGGCGTTTTACGGTTTCGTGGGCTGTGAAATGTCAATTTTAGAGTTATTGTTGACTATTTGTGAGATAAATGCAAGGATATTCGGAATTTTTCTATAACTTTGCATTGCAATAATATAAATAAGGTAAAGAATCCACGACAATGGAACAGAAATTACTTATCTACAACACCCTCTCGCGCACCAAGGAGAGGTTTGTGCCGCTGCACGCCCCCAACGTGGGGATGTACGTGTGCGGCCCCACGGTGTACGGCGACCCCCATTTGGGGCACGCTCGCCCAGCCATCACCTTCGACATTCTCTTCCGCTACCTCAAGCACCTGGGGTACAAGGTGCGCTACGTGAGGAACATCACGGACGTAGGCCATCTGGAGCACGATGCCGACGAGGGCGATGACAAGATAGAGAAGAAGGCTCGCCTGGAGCAGTTGGAGCCGATGGAGATAGCGCAGTACTACACCAACCGCTACCACCAGGCCATGGAGGCGCTGAACGTGCTGCCTCCCAGCATAGAACCCCACGCCACGGGCCACATCATAGAACAGGAAGAACTGGTAAAGGAGATACTGGCCAACGGCTATGCCTACGAGAGCAACGGCTCCATCTACTTCGACACGGAGAAGTATGACAAGGACCACAAGTACGGCATCCTCTCCGGCCGCAGCCTGGAGAACATCAAGAACGAGAGCCGCGAGCTTGCGGGCATCGGCGAGAAAAGGAATCAGGCCGACTTTGCACTGTGGAAGAAGGCCCAGCCCGAGCACATCATGCGCTGGCCCAGTCCCTGGAGCGACGGTTTCCCAGGGTGGCACTGCGAGTGTACGGCCATGGGCCGCAAGTACCTGGGCAGCCACTTCGACATCCACGGCGGTGGCATGGACCTGGTGTTTCCCCACCACGAGTGCGAGATTGCGCAGGCGGTGGCTTCGCAGGGCGACCAGATGGTGCACTACTGGATGCACAACAACATGATAACCATCAACGGACAGAAGATGGGCAAGAGTCTTGGCAACTTCATCACGCTGGAGCAGTTCTTCACAGGCCAGCACGACAGTCTGGAGCAGGCTTATTCTGCCATGACCATCCGCTTCTTCATCCTCTCCGCCCACTACCGTAGCACCGTAGATTTCTCCAACGATGCACTGAAGGCCAGCCAGAAAGGACTGGAGCGACTGATGAACGGCATCACCGACCTGGAGCGCGTACCCGTGGCCAAACAGAGCGATGAGCAGGTGAAGAAGTTTGTAAGCGAGTTGCGCCAGCGTTGCTACGACGCGATGAACGACGACTTCCAGACGCAGCTCGTCATCAGCTACCTCTTCGAGGCTTGCCACGTCATCAACACAGCCCTCGACCACAAGGCCAACATCTCTGCCGATGACTTGAAGGAACTCGCTGACACCATGCACCTCTTCACCTTCGACCTGCTGGGTCTGAAGAGCGAGAAGGGTGCCAACAACGATGCACGCGAGGAGGCTTACGGTAAGGTAGTAGATATGGTACTCGACCTGCGCGCCAAGGCCAAGGCCGCCAAGGACTGGGCCACGAGTGATCAGATACGCGACGCACTGGCCGGTGCCGGATTTGAGGTGAAAGACACCAAGGATGGTGTGACCTGGAAACTGAACAAGTAAAAAGACCTATAAAAAAGGTAAAAGGGTAAAAAAGTAAAAGACAACAGAGAAAAACTACAAACAAGAAATACATAAACAACATGGACAAAATCGACAATCTTGACAGAAAGATTCTTGGCCTCCTTATCAAGAACGCCAGGACTCCCTTTAAGGACGTGGCAGCCGAATGTGGCGTGTCGCGCGCAGCCATCCACCAGCGCGTACAGCGCCTCATCGAAATGGGCTACATCACGGGCAGCGGATTCTACGTCAGCCCCAAGCGCCTGGGCTACACCACATGTACCTATGTGGGGCTGAACCTGGAGCGGGGCAACATGTACAAGAAGGTGGTGGAACGCCTGCTCGGCATACCCGAGATAGTGGAGTGCCACTTCACCACAGGCTCGTACACCATGCTGCTGAAGCTCTACGCACGCGACAACGAGCAGCTCATGGACCTGCTCAACAACAAGCTGCAGGCCATCCCCGGCGTAGTGTCCACCGAGACGCTCATCTCGCTCGAGCAGAGCATCAAGCGCGAGATTCCCGTACTGCCCGAGGGCGAATAGACTAACCGCTCCCCAGTTATGGACAACTTCGACCTGGAGGCACACCTCAAGGGTGTGTACTCTACCTTTCCCGAGGCCCCACGGCAACCCGTCATCGGCCTAACGGCCAACTATGAGGGCATCGACGCCACCCTGCGCGACCGCTACTACAAGCAGGTGGTGAAGGCTGGCGCCACTCCCGTCATCGTGCCGCCTGTGGCCGACACCACGGTCATCATCAACACGCTGCAGCACCTCGATGCGCTCATCCTCACGGGAGGTGGCGACCACAACCCACTGTGGATGGGACAGGAGCCTCAGCTCGGTCTGCACGCCATCAACCGCGAGCGCGACCTGGCCGAACTGCTCACCGTGCGGCTGGCCTTCAACCGCCAGTTGCCCATGCTCGGCATCTGCCGCGGCATACAGACGCTGGCCATAGCCCTGGGCGGGAAGGTGGAACAGGACATCACCGCCACCGTAAAGCACAGCCAGGATGCCGACCGCGAGGAGCCTACCCACACTGTCACGCTGGTGAAGGGCTCCACCTTATATAATATATATGGGTGCGACCGTCTCGCCGTCAACTCGTTCCACCACCAGGCCGTCAGCGAACCGGGCCGCCACTTCCGCACCATAGCCAAATCGGCAGACGGCATAATAGAAGCCATGGAGAGCAGTGAGTACAAGGACATCCTGGGCATACAGTGGCATCCCGAATGGTTGGGCGACGAGGGGCAGAAGATATTCGGCTGGCTGGCAGACAGGGCACGCGAGTACAGCAGGGCCAAGGAGTTGCATAGTCGCATTCTTACCCTCGACACCCACTGCGACACGCCCATGTTCTTCCCACAGGGCGTAGATTTCGGGCAACGCGACCCACGCATCCTCGTCGACCTGCACAAGATGGACGACGGCCACCAGGACGTCACCACCATGGTGGCCTACCTACCCCAGCCCCATGAGGGCGAGACCTTCCGCAGCTGCGTGGCGTTCGACGTGGAGACACCCACCGCCTATGCCGACCTCATCTTCGACAAGATAGAGGACATCGTGGCACACAACAGCTCCAGCCTCGCCCTGGCGCGCACCCCCGCCGACCTGTACGCCAACAAGCGGGCAGGCATGAAGAGCATCATGCTGGGCATAGAGAACGGACTGGCGCTGGGCCATGACCTGCGCAACGTGGAACACTTCGCCCAGCGCGGCATCGTGTACATCACGCTCTGCCACAACGGCGACAACGACATTTGCGACAGTGCACGGGGCTGCAACACACACGGTGGCGTGAGCCAGTACGGTGAAGAGGTGATACGCGAGATGAACCGCCTGGGCATCATGGTAGACCTGAGCCACGGGGGCGAGAAGAGCTTCTACGACGCACTGGAGATAAGCCGTACCCCCATCGTGTGCAGCCACAGCAGCTGCCGCGCCCTGTGCGACGTGCCACGCAATCTTACAGATGCGCAGATGCGCGCCCTCGCTGCCAAGGGGGGCGTGGCGCACACCACGCTCTACCACGGCTTCCTGTGCCGTGAGGGTGAGGCAGGCATCCTCGACGCCCTGGAACACCTGGAGCACGCTATCAGCGTGATGGGCATTGAGCACGTAGGGCTGGGCACCGACTTCGACGGAGACGGGGGCATCCGTGGCCTGGCAGACTCGTCGGAGATGATACAGTTTACACTCCACCTGCTGCGCCGCCGCTACAGCGAACAGGACATCGCCCGGATATGGGGCGGCAACTGGCTCAGAGTGATGGAGCAGGTGCAGGCTGTCCAAAGGTAAAAAGCTAAAAAGTAAAAAAGCGATGACCAAGAAGATGAGAACAATACTGGGACTGGTGGTAGCTGCAGGCGTAGTGGCCGGCGGCATCAGCTACAAGAACGCACATGCCTCCTATGCTTCCCCCGAGACGGAGGAGGTGGAAGAGACCGAGAAGTTGAACCCCGTGGGTCCCTCCTTCAATGCCGACTCCGCCCTGGCCTACTGTGCCGCGCAGTGCCAGTTTGGCCCCCGCACCATGAACAGCGAGGCGCACGAGCGGTGCGGTGCATGGATAGCCGCCAAGTTCCGCCAGGCTGGTTGTGAAGTGACTATGCAGAAGGCCGACTTGAAGGGCTACGATGGCACCGTGCTGAAGAACACCAACATCATAGCCTCCTATCGCCCGCAGGCCACCACGCGCATACTGCTCTGCGCCCACTGGGACAGTAGGCCGTGGGCAGACAATGACCCCGACAGCACCAACTGGCGCAAGCCCGTGATGGCAGCCAACGACGGGGCGAGCGGCGTGGCGGTGATGCTCGAGGTGGCACGCCTGCTGCAGGCCGACAAGAAACTGCCTGGCTCGATAGGCGTCGACTTCGTATGCTTCGACACCGAAGACTGGGGCACACCGCAGTGGGCCGATGTGCAGGACAACGGCGACACGTGGGCACTGGGTGCCAACTACTGGAGCGAGAACAAGTCTGCCGACTACAGTCCGCGCTACGGTCTGTTGCTCGACATGGTGGGGGGCCAGGGTGCCCGGTTCTACCGCGAGGGCATGTCCATGCAGTATGCCTCGTCCATCGTGCGCAAGGTATGGGCTGCGGCACGCCAGGCAGGCTACGGCAGCTACTTCCCCAAGAGCGACGGCGGCATGATCACGGACGACCACATCCCCGTGAACGAGAAGGCGCGCATACCTACCGTGGACATCATAGCCTACTATCCCGACTGCCCGCAGAGCAGTTTCGGTCCCACATGGCACACCGTGAACGACGACATGGCCCACCTGGACAAGAACGTGCTCAAGGCCGTGGGTCAGACCGTGATACAGGTGCTCTATACTGAGGGTGAATAAAAAAAGAAGGAGAGAGGGCGTGCCTTGTGTTGCAAAATATAGAATTCCAACACGATTACGAACTTGAAGAAAAGAAGTACTGAAGAACAGTAATGGAAATAGACAAGAATGTCATCTTACAAATGGCGCAAGGAGACGATAAAGCATTCGGAATAATATTCCGCAAGTTTTATCCCAAGATTTTCCGTTTCGTAACCATGCTCTTGAAGAATACTGATGACGCTGATGATGTCTGTCAGATTATCTTTGAGAAAGTTTGGAACAAACGTGGAAAATTTGAAGGTATAGGTGATTTCGACTCTTACTTGTTCGTATTGGCCAAATACACGGTTCTCAACTATATTGCCGCAAGACATGCCATCCCTATAGATATCGACAATCTTCCAGACCTGTACACAGATGGTCTTTCTCCCCATGACAGCATTGTCGCCAAAGATACGCAACTGCTTATAGACATGGTGGTAGAAAACATGCCCCAACAGCGACAAGCTATCTACCGCATGAGTCGTGAACAGCATCTTAAGAATGAGGAGATAGCACAAAAAATGGGCTTACAGAAGAAAACCGTAGAAAACCACCTAAATCTGGCTCTTAAAGAAATAAAAAAAGCCTTATATTTGATATTTTTATTCCCTTTCCATTGGGTGTAACGCCTTTGCAACATGTCTTACAAGTATTCATTGGGTATTTATGGCAACAAAGATTAAGGATATCATTGCTTATTATTCAGAGCATGAGGTTTCTGAAGATATAAGAGAACGTGTATTGCAAAGGATTGCATCTTCATCGGATGACAGCGAAATGGACTCCGCCCTGCAGAATTTGTGGGAAAGGGTAGACACATCCTTTATGGAAAGTGAAGAGATAGATAAGGCATACGGAAACTTTAGTAGGAAGATAGGATTTCCGCATGCCCACATAGAGAAGGCAAGACGGTATCGATTGCTAAAAATTGCAGCAATTGTCGTGCCCTTGTTGGCCATTGCCGTTTTCTGCAAATTCCACTACAAACAAAACCGCCTCACAGAAAGTCCTTTGGAATTGGCCATGAGCCAAGTACACACTACAAATGAAGAAGAGAAGACCTTGCTGTTGCCAGACAGCAGCTTGGTAAAATTGAGCAAGAGTTCCGTACTACTTTACCCCACATGTTTCAAAGAGCAAAAAGAGCGTAAGGTTTTTCTCTATGGCGAAGCCTACTTTGATGTTAAGCACAACGACAAGCAACCATTCCGTGTAAGCACAACGTATTTTGACATTACCGATTTGGGGACATCCTTTGGCGTAACATCTTATGCCGACAAGGACGAGGTTTCCACAACTTTGCTGTCGGGCAAAATAGAACTACGGCTCACAGGCAGCAATCGGATTTACAATATGAATCCTAACGACTGCCTTGTATATAATGTACGAACCAAACAATGCCGTCTGAAACAGCTGAACGATGTAGACAAGAATAACTGGGAAGCCATCCAAATAGACCTGAACGATGTCAGTCTGCTTGAAGCATCCCACATTTTGGAGCAAGCATACGGTGTAAAGTTCCGCTTCATGTCCAGCCGCCATAAACAAACCAAAATAACGGTACATTTCAATAGAGGAGAGACTCTTCAAAAAGTAATGGCTGTTATTGCAGACTTGATACCAGGCATGGAATATCAGATTCAAGGAACAACAGTAACTGTCAAATAGCATTTTGCCAATGCTAAAGAAAACTTCTTTATCGTTAAACCACACAAAGATCTCCATTCCGAACAACGGAACGCACATTCCGAATAACGGAACGACCGTTCCAAGCTACGGAACATACATTCCAAACTATGGAACGGAGATTTCTGTATGGTTTGACGATTTCTCTTGTAGTACATCCACTTACACAAAAGTATCGCTATTGTATTCTTTCAAACTTCCATTGATAGACTGGCTCCACAAGTTCCACCATTTTGTAGATTTCAAGCCGTGTACCATAGAATAGATGGTGTGAGAACAAGTGCATATATCCCCCAGTAGGATTACCGACCAATTGCAGGTAATAGGTATCTGGAATACCTGTACTTGTGACAAACCAGCGATAAGAATAAGCATGGTCTTTATCATAGTAATCGACCTTGAGCGGAGCACTTGCATCAACCCGGTTTGCCTCAGTATGCATATAAAGCCTATTGCCGCCTTCTTGCAAATAAAGAGAATAGGTATTGTCTGGATTCTGTTCTACATGCCATAAGTACGTACCTCCCTCTTGATATTCACCCAATTCGATGGGTGAATCGGCACTTTTAGAGTCATTGGTGGTGTGAACATGGTAAGTACTGCATGAGATCTTATAAACACCTGCGGATAATGGCGTTGGTATCGTAACTTTTTCAAATTTCCACTTATAACTTTTCTGCTCAAGTTGTTGATGCAGATAGTAATATTCTACAGTATTGCCTTCGCTTCCAGACGAATTCGTGCAATGGAGATACTTCAACTTGTCTGCAGCAGACTGAATATAGAAACTGCCGGTTCCGTCTCTTGTTGGAGAAAGAAACCATTTTGTTAAAGCAAAGCTCTCCCTATCTTGCTCCGTGATTTTGGCGACTGTCCGTTCCGGTATCTTACCATCCGTACTGCCTATGTACAAGATATCTGTTCCTATTAACTGAATTGTATAGGTGCCGTCTTTTACCGGGTTACCATAGTTATCCCGCTCATAATCTATAAGCCAATAAAATGATGATGGATGTTCGTTAGGTGTAAATTGCCGTAACAGGACATCTGTACCCTTAGTAAAGCCATACCCTCGCGGGCACAAACACCTTCCGCCATCAAGCATGGTACTTATTTTATAAATACCTGGCGCTATCGTCGATATTTGTTTGTTACAGTTCAACTGGCCTTTGTCTTTGAAAACTTGCCATTGATGAGCTTCTTCTACCCCTTGCTTCTGAGACTTGAACACCACCCCACTCTGCGTGGGATAATCACCAGAGTATACTGACAATGTCTGCGACATTACCGGCCTTAACGTTATTCTCCTACCCAATGGATTGGGCCGTTCTACAATAAATTTGTAATACATCTCCCATCCACTATGCCATTCATTAAGCTCTACCGTTTGGTTGGCAGAGAAATCACGGTTTTGGGGATGAAGAGCCTTGGTAGGAAATGTCTTGCTGAAGACAACGTACGAATCATCTACGTCCTTCTTGAACACGTAATGGTTGGACAACGACGGATAGATATCTCTGTCAGCTAGCATTGGAGACGATTCTGCAGTAAAAGGCCTTTTAGGAATCAATCCGAAGACTGTATTGTTATTGTCAACCAGTTCATATCCCATATTCGTTTCAAAATCATTTTTCTCTAAACCATGTCGTAGCTTCAGAAGATTAAATCTCCATTTGTAATAAGGAGCTTCTGCGGAATTATAATTATCTACCTGAAGAACTCGTCTTGTAGAAAATGTCTTCTTTACAGACTTCATATACAACTGAGGTCTTTGGGCAGAACGCACAAAGAAGTACCCGTCACCTGTTGGCTCGACAATCCAATCCGTATTTTCCTCACCATAGTCCAACTTAACATATTGTGCCGTTTCGAAATCGCCAATAGCAAGATAACGGTTAATATAGGCCATTCTGATCTTGCAAACATTGGGTTTGTTGGTATCGGGTATAAAAACCCACTGATGAGTAAATTCATTGCCAACAGTCGTACACGGCAAGACACCTACCAAACTGCCAACGGCAGTACCTGCATCTTCAGTAGCCCAACAAAGTTCAGAACTTGCAGCCGAACTTGTTGTGTACATCCCATTTGGAATACTTTCTCGCGAATAAAGCATATTCACCTGTTCTTCGGTCAGACTCTGTGCATAGACCTTAAAGTCATCCATGACAATGGCAGGACAGGCAACGCCTCCAATACCCCAATTAGTTGCCTGTTCCAAGCTTTGCAAACCAAAATAATGCAATGCCTTTTCCATCCCGCCTTGCGGGTCAAACATATAAAGTGTCATTTGGTTTTTCTTGTAGACAAGAAACAAGCAATACCATCCCTGCCTATTGGTGAAATTGACAGGATCCCAATACCAAAGGCCAAAGCTTTCTACATCTGCAGAGGGTGTCAATACAAATCTGTCCAGGACAGCACGGTCACCTCTATGCGAAAAACCAAGCAAAGGCTTCATGGAGGAGTTATTGGCGTAAAAACATCGGTACAAAGAATCGGTTGTCTCCCATGGAGCAGAACCTTTCTTCTTGGGATAATTCTTCTCTATTTTTGTCCAGAAAGAAATCGTAAAGCCATTATTGTAACTTGCACCATCAAAGAAACCGGGAGTGGAAATGTAAGATCCTGCTGCAAGGCACATGGCACCACTTTCTGTTCCAAACCTATCTGGACATGCAGTCACAAGACCGTGTATGGTACCATCCTTACGGTTAACATTCTCTCTGGCATTGGCGTTGGCCAAAGGATAATGCCTAATCGGAGTTGGCGTTTGGCCATGAAACAATTGCACTCCAAAGAACATCATTATGCAAATAATCAGTACCTTTTTCATTTCATTCTCCTCCCGCTTTTTGACAAATATTCTATGAGTAATTCGCTCCTATCGGTTATAACATAATCAGCTCCATGCAGGAATAACCAATCCCAATCGCCCCTGCCGTCATCGAGAAAGTTGTTGGGATCTTTATCCTGAAAATCATACCTCCTAATAATGGGGTCGGTATCAGTCAGAGGGATTTTCTCAGCAATCACTCCCTCCCCCGTTTCCGGCCAAAAAGAATACTGCCCTACCCAGATACCGGCATCTTTTACTGTTTCAAGATAATCCAGGATAGGATCTTTAGACCGTTTGTATACCAGTTCCATTGCATAAATCTTTTTGGAGTTGATAAATTCAGATATATAAGCACTCAACTCTCCTGTTGTAGAAAACGCAATTGGCGTATATATGAAATCGTCGAAAGTTACCTCCGCTTTGTCCAAAATCTTGGTTTTCAAGTCTGTCAACCGCATTTTCCCTTTCACAACAGATTGCCAGAGCATACCCTTTTGTTTCAGCATTTTTAGAACTCGCACCATTGTCGTTTCGAACAATCTTCCCCCTTCTTTGATATCAACAGCAACAACTGCCTTGTCTTTCAGAAAATCCAAGGCATCTGACAATGTGAGGACCCTGTATGGGGATGCCGTCCCGTCTTCATATTTCAGAAACAAAGAACTCCCGTAATTATAGTTTTCTTCACGTAGTCTTCCGTACCCTGTTGTTACTCTATCCAGACATGCGTCATGAAACACAACCATAACGTCGTCTTTGGTCAACCTAACATCCATTTCCACTATATCCGCTCCTATAAGCATCGCCATTTCGTAGGCTTTAGTCGAATTCTCCGGATAATCTGCCCAATATCCACGATGGGCAGAAACCAAAGTGTAATGCGGATACTGATTACGATGCTTGATTATGTCAACCACCTCTTCTACCGATTCCCTTTGGCAAAATGTTAGCATTGGAACAAACCAATACAGGATAAAAATCAAAAAACACTTTAGCTTTATCATGATCACCTCCTCTTTTGTTATGCTATAGGCGTGTTCTAAAAATTCCACGCATTGTTAACATTCTTCTTTAGACGGTTTGCTCTTTGTAACACGCCTATAGCTATTATTGACTAAGTTTCAAACGTATCAAAGTTACAAAAAAATGGGCGAATGCAAAGAAAACTGACGTATAAAAATTCTAAAAGAATGCACAGATTCCCAGTGTTGTGCAGTTGGTCTTCGGCTGTTTGCGGACACACAAGAAGCTGCGAAAAGAAACTTCCATTTTAACACGATTGTAATTGGGTGCAGTGCATATAGGCGATGTCTTATAAGTGTGATTACTGCAGATTTTATTAACCAAACAGATACTATATGAACTTGAAACGAATCTCTGCGTCTTGCTTCAGCCTACTATTGGCAAGCCAGATGTGTATCTCGGCTCAGACTGTCAGCTTTAGCTCTAACAAAGTAAAGCTCAAGTCTGCATTTGAGAAGATTGAGCAGGCTACCCAATATAAGGTTGCCTACAATTCCTCACAACTTGATGCTAACCGTACTGTTACATTAAGCAAAAGAAGTGATGATGTTTTCGGCATAATGACTCAACTTCTCAAGAATTCGCAATGTACCTACGAACTGCAAGGCAACTACATCGTTATCAAGCCTCAGCAGAAGACAAAAGCACCCACGAATGGCAAGAAAATCAAGGTTCGCGGCATTATCAAGGACGAAACGGGCGAACCTGTAATAGGTGCAACCGTTAAAGAGAAAGGCAACCCCGGCAATGGAGTTGCGACAGACATTGACGGTAACTATACCATCGAAATTCCCGCAGACGGAATGTTGGCTGTTTCATACATCGGTTGTAAAGATCAAGACGTAAAAGTCAACGGACGCGAGGTTATCAATGTCAATCTGGCTGATGACAACAAAGTACTTGACGAAGTCGTGGTCGTAGGTTATGGTGTACAAAAGAAACGCGACGTATCAACTGCCGTTTCTTCAGTAAAGGCAGAAGCTTTGGCCAACAATCCTTCTACAGACTTTCGCCAGGCTTTGGCGGGAAAGATGCCAGGCGTACAGGTTACTGTGCCGAGCGGTGACCCAGAAGGTAGCGTGAGCATCAGAGTGCGAGGTATAAGTACTGTCAATGCAGGAAGTGACCCTCTTTATGTAGTAGACGGTGTTCCGATGGAGCGTGGATTTGCCAACCTCAACACCAACGACATCGAGTCGGTCGAAGTGTTGAAGGACGCTTCGGCTGCGGCTATCTATGGTAGTAGAGGTTCTAACGGTGTCGTTCTTGTCACCACCAAGAAAGGTACATCCGACAAGCTGTCAGTTTCTTATGACGGATATGTAGGTGTGCAGAGTGTCTCGAAGAAACTCGACATGATGAATGCATACGAGTATGCCGAGTTTGTACGCGACGGACATAACAACGCCTACCTCTCGGAAGTTCCTGGAGCGTCAGTCAACGACCCGAACAGTGTAAGACCAAAAGGCTACCAGCAGATTCCTACCGATTTGTATCCATATCTGGAAGGTGTACAAGGTTTGACAGACACCGACTGGCAAGATGCCATTTTCCGAAATGCCATAACAACTGGGCACAACATATCTGTTTCTGGCAAAACCAACAGTATCAACTACTTCGTGTCTGGCAATTATATGAAGAAAGAAGGAATCATCATAGGTTCTGATTTTGAGAAATATGGCGGTCGTCTGAACCTTTCCGGCCAACACAAGCGTCTGAAGTTTGGTGTTAACTTCGCTCCCTCTTATTCCACCTCCAATTCGGTGGATGCTTCAGGGGCAGGAGGCATCGTACAGTCTGCCTTGATGATGCCACCAATATTCCCAGTATACAACGCAGACGGCTCGTATAATTTTCAGGGCAACGGTTATTGGCGAATCGGAACGGACTATCAGCACAATGAGGTATTGAACCCTGTAGCTATGGCACGACTGCAGTCCAACGTGACCGACCGCATGTCTATTACCGGCAAGGTATATGCAGAACTGGAATTGTACAAAGGACTGTCCTACAAACTCTCCTTGGGCGGCGACTACTATGGCGCACATAATGACAAATACCGTCAGTCCACTTTGCCGTTGAAAGGAAAGGATTACTACGACTCTGCCTCAAATCCAGAGGGCTACAGTTCTTCCAGCTTCTTTTTCAATTGGCTTATAGAAAACCAGTTGACCTACACAACAACTATCAACAAGAAGCACAACATCACAGCCATTCTTGTACAATCTGCCCAGAAAGAGACCAAAAAGACAGACAATGTAACGGCCACCGACTACCCCAACGACTATATCCAGACCGTAAACGGTGGCACTGTGACCAAGGGTGGCTCGGACAAGATACAATGGTCCATTGCCTCGTATCTGGCACGTGTACAGTACAACTACGAAGGACGGTATATGCTTTCGGCAGCTATCCGTGCCGATGGTTCTTCACGTTTTGGAAAGAACAACCGATGGGGATATTTCCCATCAGCTTCTGTGGCTTGGCGTATCAGCGACGAGAATTTTTTCAAGAATGCTAAAGCACTATCTTTCATCAATGACATGAAGATTCGTGCAAGCTATGGTGTGACGGGAAACTTTGAGATTGGCAACTATGAGCACCTTGCCACCATGTCTACAGACAACTACATCCTGGGCACCAATGGAGGCTCGTTGGTCTATGGCTATAAACCAGACAACATCAAGAGAGATGACCTGAGTTGGGAGAAGAACCAGATGGTCAATGCCGGTATTGACGTGCAGATGTTTGACGGATATTTGGGTTTTTCGGTAGATTATTACAACACCAACACGTCGAACATGCTACTCTATGTACCTGTTCCTCTCGTAACAGGTTACAGTACATCTCTTCAGAACATAGGTAAGGTTAACAACCGCGGTTGGGAAATAGCCTTGACATCACAACATACTTTTGCCAACGGATTTGGCTATTCTTTCAATGCCAACTATGCCAAGAATACCAATGAGGTAAAAGAATTGGGACCAGGAAATGCCTCTATTATCTCTTCCGGTAGTGTATCGCATGCATACTACATCACAGAAGTAGGCAAACCTATTGGCAGTTATTACCTCCTTGTACAGGACGGTATTTTCGAGACAGAGGAAGATTTGAAGAAATATCCTCATTTCGAAAACACTAAGGTAGGTGACTTCCGTTTTGTGGATGTAGACGGAGACGGCAAACTGGACTTGGACAAAGACCGTACCGTTTGCGGGAATTATATGCCTAAGTTTACATACGGATTCGGCGGCAAGCTTTGGTATGCCGGCTTTGATATGGACTTCAACTTCCAGGGAGTATATGGCAACAAGATTCTGAACTTGAACAAGCGCTATATTGACAACATGGAAGGTAACGTGAACGGAACCAAGGTCGCCCTTGACCGATGGAGAAGCGAGACTGATCCCGGCAGCGGCACAGTGAACAAAGCCAACCGCAAACAGACTGGCTACAACGGACGCACCTCAACATGGCATTTGGAGAGCGGCTCTTATCTCCGTCTGCAGAACCTTTCCATAGGTTACACTTTACCAAGAAGCTTTACCCAGAAATTCAAGGTAGAAAAGTTGAGAGTTTATGTCTCAGGACAAAATCTCTTTACCATCACCAACTACAGTGGCTACAATCCTGAGGTGAATGCACGTCCTTCGGCAAACCTAACGCCAGGCGAAGACTATGGCACATATCCTTTGGCACGTACCTATATGTTCGGTTTGAATCTCACAATATAAAGAATTATACAATATGAAAAAGACAATATTATTGGTATCATTGGCTTCTACCCTGCTTATGACTTCATGCGGAGAAAGTTTCTTCGACCTGGAACCAGCAAGCAGTGTTACCGTCGATAAGGTGTATAAGACGGCAAGTGATTATAACGTTGCGGTCATCGGTTGTTATTCCAAATTGCAGTCACAGGTAAATTTCTATACAGAATGCTGCGAGTACCGCAGCGACAACCTTACCTTAAGTGCTCCAACATCAGGAACCCAAGACCGTTACGACATAGACCACTTTGTGGAAAAGCCTTCTAACGGCATACTAAGTTCGTACTGGGCCAATTTCAACAACAACGTATACCGCTGCAATCTCTTGCTCGACCAAATAGACAATGCCGAGTTCTCGGAGAGCCTGAAAAAGCAATACAAGGGTGAGGCCATGTTTATCCGGGCTTTGAACTACTTTAACATGTACCGCATTTGGGGAGGCGTACCAGCTACGAAACATGTTGTAAGCGCTACAGAGGCCCTGAAGATAGGCCGCTACAGCGATGAACAGATGTTCGACCTGATAGCCGGCGACCTGAAGGAAATAATAGACAATGGCTATCTGCCGGACAGTTACTCTTCGGCAGACATGGGAAGAGCCACTTCCGGTGCAGCGAAAGCCTTATTGGGCAAAGTGTACCTTACTTTCCACAAGTGGACAGAGGCACGCGACGTATTGGCGCAACTCATTGGAAAGTACCAGTTGGTAACACCTATCGCCCAAGTCTTCAATGTGGATAACAAGAACAACAATGAAATCATCTTTGCCGTACACTTCAACAAGGAAGTGGAAGGAGAGGGACACAGCTATTGGTTTAACATTACCAATGCCACTGACGAAACCAACCAAAGCAGTTCTCTCGTCAACACCTATCCGACAGGCGACACACGGAAAGACCTCATTACATATGTTAAGGCTGCAAGCAATGTGTATCTGATGAACAAGTTCTTTGATACCAAGAGCACGACCTTCAATGTAGTTGGCAACGACCAAATATTGCTCCGCTATGCAGACGTTCTCCTGATGTATGCAGAAGCCCTCAACGAGATAGGCTATGATGCCAGCGAAGGATCGCTTGCGCTGAAGTATCTCAATGAAGTAAGGGAAAGAGCCGGCATATCGGATCTGACGGCCAAGCAATTGCCTACACAAGAGAAATTCCGTAAGGGTATCTTGGTAGAACGTCAAAGGGAGTTCCCGTATGAAGGCCAACGCTGGTTTGACTTGGTAAGAATGGGGTTCGCCAAGAGCGTGATGGCAGAGAACGGCATTGAAATCCAGGATTACCAGTTGTTGTTCCCTATACCTCAGCAGGAAATAGAAAAGATTGGCGACAGTTCCATTCTTTGGCAGAACCCAGGTTATGACAACAAATAATAAAATTGGTAGATAATGAAAAAGATAATATATTTACTGTCTTTGCTGACAGTGTTCGTTTTTGGTTCTTGTAGCGATGACCTGCCGAAAGCAAGTTGGGACATTTGCCAAGTTGGTACTTTTAATGCAACTGCCCAAAACGAGAGTGTTTTGTTGGAATGGACTCCCATGGAAGGAGCTACTCCTACAGGTTACCTGATAACATGGACTCCGGAAATCAGCTCTTATGAAAGCGGAAGTGTACAGGTTGACAACCAGGTAAATTCGTATACAATATCCGGATTGGTGAACAAGGTAACCTACACTTTTACTATCCAAGCTGTCTATGGAGACAAGCACTCTATGGCCTCTACAACCAAGGCACGCCCTGTCTCTGATACAGAGCCTTACAAAGTATGGTCGGCCGACATGCCCAACAGCGGTATGGTCAAAACATCCAATGCCGTGTTCTCTATCGACGGAAACACGATATACCTACCGTCAGCAGGTGCAACAGGCGACATTAGCGCATTTGACGCATTGACAGGTACAATAAAATGGACTGCCTCTATTCCCAAGACAACATATGGCGGAGGTGTGGCCGTAGGTGCAGACGGAACATTGTATCAAGGAGCACGCAATGCCACTCTTTATGCCATCAACAGTGACGGTTCGCAAAAATGGACATATGCAACAGGTGCTGCCAATAAAAATCTGGATTGCTTCCCTGCCGTAACTTCTGACGGGAAAACAGTTTACATTCTTGATGGTGACAATGTTCTCCATTCTATTGATACATCTACCGGAACCAAAAACTGGACTGCAAAGTTGACTGGCACCAAAAACAAGGCAGGAGCTGTGGCCATAGACAAGAACGGCACAATATATATAGGTACACGTACTAATATATATGCATTCAAAGCCGACGGGACAGAGTTGTGGAAAGCAACTGGAGCTGTTACCGAAATCGGTTCGTTTGCATTGGATGGAGAGACTCTTTATGCTGCCCAGATTGGCGGTGCAGGTCTTTTGGCCTTGAATACTTCTGACGGTTCAACAAAATGGAGCTATGAAGCCAACGGAGATGCGTATGCTCCTATTGTGGACAAGAGCGGAAATGTATACTTCGTAGACAAGGGTGGTAAATCACTTTATGCCGTGGACAAGAACGGCCAACTGAAATGGAAGTTTGTCTCAGAGGCTGCACCCACTTATTGTTTCCCCGTTCTTGACGAGAATGGCAACATTTACTTTGGCAACGGTTCAGGTCGTATCTATGCCGTTGACAGCACGAGCGGTGAAGAACTATGGCACATGGATTCTGAAGGTACTGATAACAATGCCAAGATTATGTCTGGCATGACTATCGGCGAGAACAAGATTCTCTATGTATCTTATATCGGCGGAAATGTTGCTGCCATCAAGATTTTTGCAGGTCCGGAAAAATCCACATGGAGCTGTAGAGGCGGCAACATTCATGGCACTAACCAATATTAACAACAGACACACCTATGAAAAAGAAATATTTATTTATCGCATTGTTCTCCGTTGCCCTATTCTCTTGTGGCAACGACGAGGACGGCATGACCTATGCCCAACCTATAGAGGTAGGCGAGACTACACAGATGAAGACTGCTAAGGAAACTGCAGAAGAACTGTGGGCTACATCACCCTTGCAACTGCCATTGGACGAAGCAAGGACAAACGTGTTTGACAAAATCCAAAAGCTGGCAGACGATTGCTCTTCCGATTTCTTCGAAAGTTACATTTCAGCATTGGACCAGTCGGCAGAGATGAGAGAGAAGTACGATGCGATGCTAGCTCTTTACCGACTGTCACTCGACCATGTATTGAATGCCATCAAGACCACAACTGTAGAGAATGGCACAACTTGTATCTGGCAACTCTATAATATGGGGTATGTCGTAAAGACTCCTACCACCTGTTTTGGTGTAGACATAAACCATCGCTGGGCTGAGAAGTTGGAACCGTATTTGGACTTTCTGTGCATTACACACAACCATCAGGACCATTACAATACGGCTCTAATCAATGCTATGCTGAATGCCGGCAAACCCGTTTATTCAAACTTCGTGAAGGGCGGATATACGTCAACTGCCAACACCGATTACCAATACAATAATGTAAAGATACATGTTTCGATTACAGACCACAACAATTCGGGACTGTCCAATTTTGTTTCCGTATTTACTTTCGAGTGTGGCGATGACAGCGGCAACTTTACTTTGCTCCATACCGGTGATTCCAACTTCAAACCAGAGCAATATACCAATATCCTTCCACATGTCAATGTGCTGATTCCGCGCTATGCTCCTAATGCACTGACGGAAAACAACATTATTGGTACAGGGGCTGGGCAGACAACGCCCGACTATGTATTGCTATCACATATTCTCGAACTCTCGCATGTAAGTGAGGAAGAGTCGAGATGGAGCTTGAAATCTGCCTTGGAAAGGGCATCAAAACTCAATTGTACAAACTCTGTGGTTCCATTCTGGGGCGAAAAACTGGTTTGGAAAGACGGGAAACTGAATTGACATGAAAAGGTTATATGCATTATATTTGTTGTGCATGCTCGCTATAGCGGGCTATGCACAACGCAATGTGAAAGAAATACTTGACGACTTTAACAAGCCGGCCAAAGAAAACGTACTGGTGGTGTCTCATCGTGGAGACTGGCGCAATGCACCCGAGAACTCACTTCAGGCCTTCAAGAACTGTATCGACATGGGGGTGGATATGGTAGAACTTGACTTGAAAAAGACGAAAGACGGTGAACTTATCATTATGCATGACAAAAAGATAGACCGCACCATGAACGGCAAGGGCACTCCCGAAAACTATACGCTGGACTCTCTGAAAACGCTGCGTCTAAAAAACGGTGCTGGTTGTAAAACACGTCATCAGGTTCCTACCTTCCGTGAAGTAATGCAACTCTGCAAAGGCAAAATCATGGTAAATGTAGACAAGGGGTATGACTACTTCGATGACGCAATGAAGATATTGCGCGAAACAGGTACGGTCGAACAGTGTGTCATCAAGGCAGAACTGCCGTACGAAGTTGTAAAGGCCGAGCATGGAGAGGAACTTAAAAATATGATTTTCATGCCCGTCGTCAACCTTGGAAAGCCTGGTGCAGAGGACATCATAGACAGTTACATTAAAAACATGAAACCAGCAGCCTTCGAACTGGTATTCAAGACTGATGATGCGAACACACTGAGACTGATAAAGAAAGTGAGGGACAGCGGAGCTAGAGTTTTTATCAACACTTTGTGGCCTGAGCTCTGCGGCGGACATGACGATGACCGTGCGGTAGAGCTGAAACAGCCAAAAGAAAGCTGGGGATGGATTGTTAACCAAGGTACCAAACTGATTCAGACTGACCGCCCTGCCTTACTCCTCGAATACTTGAGGACGAAGGGACTCCACAAGTAAACCAATAGTTATTCTTTTGTTTATGTTCAAGAAACTGATAAACTTTTACAAGGTATCCGACCCGATACCTTGTAATGTATCTTCCCAAGAAGAAAACGAACGGAAACTGAAACATTTGCAATGGGCTACATTTCTTTCTGCCACCATCGGCTATGGCACTTACTATGTTTGCCGATTGAGCCTGAATGTCATCAAAAAGCCTATTGTGGACAATGGTGTTTTCTCTGAAACAGAACTGGGAATCATCGGCTCGGTATTGTTCTTTACCTATGCGATAGGCAAATTTACCAATGGCTTTCTGGCAGACAGGAGCAATATCAAGCGATTGATGTCTACAGGTCTGCTCATTACTGCATTGGTTAACCTTGCTTTGGGCTTTACACACTCATTCGTTCTCTTTGCGGTATTGTGGGGGTTGAGCGGGTGGTTTCAGTCGATGGGCGCTGCCTCTTGCGTTGTAGGACTTTCACGCTGGTTTACTGACAAGAACAGAGGGACATTCTATGGATTTTGGAGTGCCAGTCACAATATAGGCGAGGCCATGACCTTCATATTTGTAGCCTCTATAGTGAGTGCCTTTGGGTGGCAATATGGTTTTATCGGTGCTGCAGTTGTAGGCATTGCCGGAGTGGTTCTGCTATTGACATTCTTCCATGACACTCCGGCTAGCAAAGGAGTTATACTTCAGGGCATCAAGAAAGAAGAGAAAAAACAGGATACGGCTTCTTACAACAAAGCACAGAGCGAAGTTTTGAAAAATCCTTTGATTTGGATTCTGGCTTTGAGCAGTGCCTTTATGTATATAAGCAGATATGCGGTAAACAGTTGGGGTATCTTTTATTTGGAGAACGAAAAGGGGTATACTACGATTGATGCCAGTTTTATTATTTCTGTCAACTCCATCCTTGGCATTGTCGGTACGGTCACTTCCGGTTTGGTCTCGGACAGGATTTTCAAAGGCAACCGCTACTTGCCGGCTGTTATCTTTGGCTTGCTGAACACATTGGCTCTGTGCCTATTTTTATTGGTTCCGGGTCATCATCTTTGGCTTGACATTACAGCAATGGTATTGTTCGGTCTGAGCATCGGTGTGTTGCTTTGCTTTTTAGGAGGACTAATGGCTGTTGACATCGCTCCCAAGAATGCTTCTGGGGCAGCCCTTGGCGTTGTGGGTGTGGCAAGTTACGTAGGAGCGGGGGTGCAGGATATCATGAGCGGCTTGTTAATTGAGGGCAACAAACATATAGTAAACGGAGTTGAGGCTTATGACTTCACCTACATCAATTACTTTTGGATAGGAGCAGCCTTAATGTCGGTTCTCATGACTTCGATAGTATGGAAAGCAAAAGATAAGAAATGTAAGGAATAAAACTGCATAATCCTTTGGCATTTCAGAAAACAGTCGTATCTTTGCTGCGGATTTTCATTGAATATCCTCAGTAGTACTGCGGATTTTCATTGAATATCCTCAGTAGAAACGATAATGTACATATTATATGTTTGAACGTATATGCCATATTGACAAGGATTTGGAAGATAGCGTGTTCCTGTTTGGCGCTCGCCAAACAGGGAAAAGTACTTTTTTGCGCCAAAAGTATCCCGATGCCATCTATATAGACTTGCTGGATACCGCCATGAAAGGTCGCCTGAAACGACGTCCTGCTTTATTGTATGAGATGCTTTGTGACAAGCAAGAGGGGACGCTGGTTATTATTGATGAAATACCAGAAGTGCCTGAACTGCTCAACGAGGTACATCGCTTGATGTCGGAAAAGAACTTGGTGTTTATCCTGTGTGGCTCAAGTGCCCGTAAGCTCAAGCGCAAAGGATACAACACGCTGGGCGGAAGGGCGTTTCCTGTATATCTGTTTCCCTTCGTGACGGCGGAGATTCCCGATTTCCATCTTCAGCAAGCCATCAACTATGGGATGTTGCCGCCCCATTATTTGGCTAAGAATCCGCATCGCCGACTTGCGGGCTATATAGATGTCTATTTGAAGGAAGAGATTAAGGAGGAGGCATTGGTTCGCAACTTGAATGCGTTCCAACGTTTCCTGGAGGTTGCCGCCTTGACGGATGGAGAGATGGTAAACAACAACAACATTGCCCAAGATTGTGGGGTAAGTGCCAATACGGTGGCTAGCTATTTCGACATCTTGGAGGATACACTGTTGGGATTCCGTGTGCCAGCCTACACGAAGACAATGAAGCGACGCTTGGTGCAAGCTCCTCGCTTCTATTATTTCGACGTAGGAATCGTCAATCATTTACTGCATCGAAAGGAGTTGGTGCGAGGAACGGCTGAGTATGGCCATGCTTTCGAGCATTTGGTTATTCAGGAATTGCGAGCCTGGCTCTCTTATTCCGAGAGTGAGGAGCAACTGAGCTATTGGCGCACCTACACGGGATTAGAGGTTGATGCGGTGTTAGGCGATGCTCGAATGGCGATAGAGATTAAATCTGTAGAAGAGGTGATGCCCCGTCACCTGAAGGGTTTGAAGGCTTTTGCGGAAGACTATCCTGACAGTCGGCTATTGATCGTTTCCTTAGACCCGATAAACCGGCGCATGGGAAACATTGAGTGCATATATGTGCTGGATTTCTTCAAGATGTTGTGGAAAGGACAATTTTCCGAGTAAAACGCTTCTGGCTTATGTGATTCTGTCCAATAATTAGACGGCTGTGTCTAATTATTGGACAGTCTTGTTGATGGAGGTTGATGGATAACCCGTTGGTTATCAGTGACTGTTTGTTTTTGGCACGCCCATTGCCCTTATATTGGCAAATAAACGAATGTCACTCAATAAGACTATGGACGTAAAGATAGAAAAGAAAAAGTATCTCGTGCCTCGCAAGTACTGGGCATGGATAGCAGGAGGGGCGGTGATGGTCGCCCTCCTCGTATGGCTCGGCATGAGCAATTTCTCCTCCTCGCTGAGGGTGGATAGGAAGTCGCTGAGCATCGGCAACGTGGAGAAGGCTCAGTTCAACGACTATGTGTCGGTGGATGGACAGGTGGCTCCTATCTCCGTGGTGCAGATCAGTTCGGAGGAAGGCGGCATCGTGTTGGAGAAGGTGGTGGATGAGGGTGCGCACGTCAACAAGGGTGACATCATCGTCAAGCTCAGCAACTCCAACCTCGACCTGGAAATCCTGAATGCCGAGAGCGAACTGGCGGAGAAACAGAATATGCTCCGCAACACACAGATTACCATGGAGCAGGACAAGCTCACCAACAGCAACGAGGAACTCTCCCTCTCGCAGGACGTGGTGACCAAGCGCCGCGCCTACCAGCACCAGGAGGCTCTGCACAAGGAACAGCTCAATGCCAAGGAGGAATATCTCAAGGCAAAGGAAGACTACGACCTCGCCGTGAAGAAGCACACCTTGGTGAACCAGCGACTGAAGAAGGATGCCCAACTGCGCCGCTCGCAGATGGAGCAGATGGCAGATAACCTTTCGGCGATGCAGGAAAATGTGCAACTGGTGCGCCAGCGTAAAGAGAAGCTCAATATCCGCAGCACCATCTCCGGCGAGGTGGGTCTGCTGGATGTGGAACTGGGACAGAGCGTGTCGGCAGGACAGAAGATAGGTGTGGTGAACGACCTGAGCGACTATAAGGTACAGGCACAGGTGGATGAGCACTACATCGACCGCGTGAAGCCCGGACTCACTGCCACCTTCGACCAGAATGGCAAGCGTTACACCCTGCAGGTGCGCAAGGTCTATCCCGAGGTGAGGGACGGCAAGTTCCGCATCGACTTCATCTTCAAGGGCGTGCGCCCTAACAACATCCGCACGGGCCAGACCTATTATGTGGATTTGCAGCTCGGACAGTCGAAGCAAGCCATCATCATCCCCAAGGGCACGTTCTACAGTGTGACGGGCGGCCAGTGGATCTTCGTTCTCGACAAGGATGGCAAGAAAGCCTATCGCCGCAAGATCACCATCGGCAGACAGAACCCCCAGTACTATGAGGTGACGGAGGGACTGGAGCCTGGCGAGCAAGTCATCGTGAGTGGCTATGAGGCATA
>CAVKZC010000004.1:31940-39731 GCA_963660455.1 Sphaerochaetaceae bacterium
CGGTAATAACCAATGCGACTTGGAAGACCGCAACTCCCTTTCCGTCAACATGCTGTTGGCAGACAGTTGCTTCTTCGACATTTTCCCACAGAAGATACTGGTGGGCAATGCCAAGGATGTCCTCACCCGTCCGCTCTATTGTATGGTAGATTCCAAGACGGCGGAAAAGATAGGAGGCAATGTGGTGGGCAAGCATTTCACGATGCCCAGTCACCCGGGAGTCACCTTCACGATAGGTGGCGTATTCGAGAGCTTCCCTTGGGGAGCGTCGCTGCGCGACCAGCAAGTGCTTATTTCATTGAGCAGTATCGGCGATGTGATCGGATACGATGGCAGACAACGATGGATTGGCAATGATAACTACTTTTCCTATATCCGTCTGGCGAAGGGACACAAGGCAAGCGAACTTCAGCCATACGTCAAGAAACTGATGCAAGACCATTTACCCTTGAAGGAGTTCAAGCAGTCGGGATTCTCCATGGCCTACGGCTTTACCGTACTCAGCGAGATGTACACCCAGAACTCTTACATCAAGATGATGGGGTGGATCTTGGGCATCATCGCCTTCGTACTGCTCTTCACCTCCGTGATGAACTATCTGCTCATCATCGTGGGCAACCTGATTACTCGTTCCCGTGAGATGGCGGTGCGCAAGTGCTATGGTGCCGAACCGAGGAACATCCATGCGATTATCTTCTCTGAGGCATTGGTGCATGTGGGATTGTCCATCCTGTTGGCTGCCCTCCTCGTCTTCCTCTGCAAGGGAACGATAGAGAATTTCCTCTCCGCTCCTGTGAATACGTTGGTATTCAACCGGGGCAGTTGGATATTGATAGCCATCTGTGTCCTCGTGCTTTTGGTGGGTGGCTTGGTTCCGGGATGGCTTTACAACAAGATACCCGTCGCCATCGCCTTCCGCGGCTACAACGAGAACCGCAATCGCTGGAAGCTCGCCTTGCTCGGTGTGCAGTTCATCATCTCAGGACTGCTGTTCAGTCTGCTCTTTGTGGTGAACAGCCAATACAACAAACTGGTGAACCTGAATCCCGGTTACGATTATAAGGATGTGGCGATTGTGTCTGTAGATGGAATCACGGGAGACCAACGGTCGCAGTGCCTGTCGGAGATCAAGAGAATGCCCGGTGTCAAAATGGTATCATCCATCACTTGTATTCCATTAAATAACTGGGGAATGAATGGGAACAATGTGAAAATACCAGGCGATGAGCGTACGCTTATGGTCATCAACGACACCCATGGATGTGACGACAATTATTTCAATCTTATGGGCATCAAGTTCGTACAAGGTTCTTTCTTTACCGAGCGGACGGACAGTAGCCGCCAGGTTATCATCGACGAGACATTGGCGAAGAAGTTGGCTAAGTTGGGACATTGGAAAGATGGTGCCGTGGGCAAGAGAGTCTGGATCTCCGCCCATTGTGACGAGAATGAAACGATGACGATTTGCGGTGTTGTCAAGGACGTGAGGTTTGGCACAGCCACCACGGAAAACGCAGAAATCAAGTCTGCTCCGTTTGTCTATTTCTATTCGGCAAAGGCAGCCAGCAATATGCTCGTCAAATACAACGACCTGACGGAAGATGCCTTGGCGGAACTGAAAGACAAGGTGCAGTCGATGTATCCCAACAACAAGGTAAGTGTGCTCGACTATGAGTCGGAGTACAAGGCGCAGTACGCCTCCCAGCTCAACTTCCGCAACGGCATCCTCGTGGCGGGCATCGTGACGATGGTCATCGCCCTCTTCGGACTGGTGGGCTATACGAGCGACGAGGTGAACCGCCGTCGCAAGGAGATAGCCATCCGCAAGGTGAACGGTGCGAAGGTGAAGGACATCCTGCGCATCTTCCTCCGCGACATCGTGAAGATAGCCCTGCCCTGCATCGTCGTGGGCGACATCGGGGCTTGGGTGATAGCCCGCCAGTGGCTCATGTCGTTCAGCGAGAAGATCACGCTCACGCCCCTGCTCTTCATCGCCGTGACGATAGCATTGCTCCTCATCATCTGCTGCTCAGTGGTGGTCAACTGCTACAAGGTGGCAAACAGCAATCCTGTGAAATATCTCAAGGATGAATAACTCAACATTCAAAAATTAAAATTATGATCAAAGTAGAAAACCTTTGCAAGTCATTCCGCACGGAAGAGGTGGAGACGATTGCACTCAATAATGTATCATTCACAGTGGAAGACGGCGAGTTTGTCGCCATCATGGGACCTTCGGGCTGCGGCAAATCCACCCTGCTCAACATCCTCGGTCTCCTCGACAACCCCACGTCAGGAAAATACCTCTTGGGCGACCACGAGGTGGAGAACCTGAAGGAGAAGGAACGCACCGACGTGCGCAAGGGCGAGATAGGCTTCGTGTTCCAGAGCTTCAACCTCATCGACGAACTGAACGTGGAGGAGAACATCGAGTTGCCCCTCACTTACCTCAACATCCCGAAGGCGGAGCGCAAGGCGAAGGTACAGGCGATCATGAAGCGCATGGCTATCAGTCACCGTGCCAAGCATTTCCCCCACCAGCTCTCAGGCGGTCAACAGCAGCGTGTCGCCATCGCCCGTGCCGTGGTGTTCGGTCCCAAGCTCATCCTCGCCGATGAGCCTACGGGCAACCTCGACTCCAAGAACGGCGCCGAGGTGATGCACCTGCTCACCGAACTCAACCACGAGGGCACCACCATCGTGATGGTGACACACAACGAGCATGATGCAAAGATAGCCAATCGCACCATTAGGCTCTTCGACGGAAGCATTGTGGAAGGATAAAAAACAAGGCTTGACCTCTATTTCCCATCCGCCTCTTTCTTCATGAGGCTTGCCACTATCTTGATTTCTCCGTATGTGTAGCTCTCACCAAGTGCCGTGCGGATTTCTCCGAAGTGGGCATCGGGATGGGAAGAGATGAACTCGCGGATTTTGTTCTCGTGGGTGGTGGACACGAAGTCGCGGATGCCCAGCTCTCCCTCTATGACGTAGTGGGCTAGATGCCCCAAGATGGTGCTGGGGGAAAGGTTGCGCGCCTTGGCGATGTCATCTACCTTCATGCCGCCCTTGTAGAGGTCAAGGCTTACTTTCTTGGTGTCGATTTTCTCCTTCTTTTCCTTTTCCTTTTCCGCATTGCGCTCCCTGCGGTCGCGCTTCTTGCCAGAAGCATCAGCTTCCTGGTCTTCCGCCAACAGGAACTGAGCCTTTTTCTTCAGGTAGTCGCAGGTGCTGAAGGGGTGCTCGTCGGCATAGTAGGCGAGGAGTTTCGACTTCAGCTCTATCTCCTCGTTGTAGTTTTGCAGGCGTTCCTTGAACAACTTCTTCGCCGTCTTGTTCTCCGTCTTGATGTTGGTGAGCTGGATGAGATTCTTGAAGATACCCATCTTGTCGGCGAAGTAGGCGGCTCCCTTATGGATGCGCTCCTGCAGCAGGGCGTTGTCGGCGGTGCCTGCCTCTGCGAGAATACGGGTGTATTGCAACTTAAACTTGGCCGCTACTTGCAGCAGACTTCTGAACACGACATCTGCCTTCTGGTATTCGGTGATGAGGCTCTGTTGCTTGGCGGCAAAGAATTCGGCGATGGTGCGTGCCAAGAGTTCGTTGCTGTGCTGCAATGGGGTGAAGTCGAAGAGTTCGTCGATATTATATATGATGTAGTTGCGCTCTAGGACGGAGAGTGTCTCTTGGGTAGGGGGCTGCAGGTTGCCCGTGAATGCCTCCACGGTCTCGTCCTTGATGATCGCGGATTGGGTAAGCGGCGCACTCAGCACCATACCTTCGAGCGACTTGCATCGGCTCAGTGCTACGTAGGTCTGTCCGTGGGTGAAGGAATGGGAGGCGTCGATGATGGCATGCTCGAAGGTGAGGCCCTGGCTCTTATGGATGGTGATGGCCCACGCTAGGCGCAAGGGGTACTGGCAGAAGCTGCCTTCCACCTTCTCCTCTATCTCCATCGTTTCCTCGTTGAGCGTATATTTCGAGTTGTCCCATCGCTCTTTTCCCAGGTTGATGAGTTCGCCAGAGTCCTTGCTCCTCACCGTGATATGCTTGTTGTCGAGACTTGTTATCTCGCCGATCATACCATTGTAGTAGCGATGGTCTACATCGTTCTTGATGAACATCACCTGTGCCCCTACCTTCAGGGTGAGCCGATAGTCGGTGGGGTAAGCTATCTCGGGGAAGTCGCCCTCCGTCTCTGCATCGTAGGTATAGGCTTTGCTGTCGAGCAGGTTGAGTTCCTCTTCATTGATGCGTTGGGCGGGCGCGTTGTGGGTGGTGAGGCGGATGTAGCCATCAGCCTCGTCTGGCTCGAAGTTGGGGATGTAGCGGCGGTTCAGTTCGGCGAGGGTCTCGGCGGTGGCTTGGTTGCTGCGTATCTGGTTCAGGAGGTTGAGGAAATGGCTGTCTTGTTGGCGATACACCTTCTTCAGTTCCACGGTGAGGTAGCCGGCGGCTTTCAGAGCCTTGCTGGAGAAGAAGTAGGGCGTGTCGTAGTATTGGCGGAGCAATGCCTCCTCCGAACCTACGGTGACGGGGGCCAACTGGTGGAGGTCGCCTATCATGAGCAGTTGAGCACCGCCGAAGGGCTTGGCCGACTTGCGGTATCGGCGCATGGCATCGTCGATGGCATCGAGCAGGTCGCTCCTCACCATACTGATCTCGTCTATCACGAGCAGGTCGACGGTACGGATGATTTTTCGTTTGATGTTGCTGAACTTGTACTTGCGGTTTTCTTCGCCGCCGTTGAATGCCGCACCGGGGATGAAGGGCGACAGGGGCAGTTGGAAGAAGGAGTGGATGGTCTGTCCGCCGGCGTTGATGGCGGCGATGCCCGTAGGGGCAAGTATCACCATTCGCTTGGGCGACAGCCGCTGCAGTTCTTTGAGGAAAGTGGTCTTTCCTGTTCCTGCCTTGCCCGTGAGAAACAGGTTGGCATTGGTTTGCTCGATGATGTTTAGTGCCATCTGCGCCTCTTCGCTCATTTCCATAGTTTTCTTGTTTTTTTTAAGTGTATGAAAAAGTAATAGTCTTGTCTCGAAAGTCTGCTGTCTTTATTTGAATAGAGATTGTCAAAATATCGCCTGTACAGAATAGAGCGGATAGTTGACGAGCCAATCCTGCTCACGGTATGGCGACATGGATAGGCGGATGCCTTGCAAGCCTGGGTTGCGCTCCACGAATGTGCGAAGGCTCTTCGCCTGTAGGTTTTCCTCCGCCTTCACTTCGACGGGGAGAATCCTGTCTTCTTGCTGCAACAGGAAATCTATTTCACCTCGGGAGTTCTCGGCAGACCAATAGTAGATGGACAGGGACGGATTGGTCTTAAGCTGCTGCAGCACATATTGCTCCGTCAAGGCACCCTTGAAGTCGGAGAAAAGCACGTTGCCGGTCAGCAAACTCTGTGCTGGCACATGGCTCATGGCGCACATCAAGCCGATGTCGGACAAGAACATCTTGAAGGCGGAGAAGTCTTCGTATGCAGCCAAGGGCAACAGGGCTTTCTTGCAGCGGTTCACCTTATAGATGAGTCCGGCATCCTTCAGCCACTCTATGGCAAGTTCGAAGTCCTTAGCACGGGCACCTTCCTTCACAGCCCCATAGATGAACTTTCTGTTCTCCTTGGCAAGTTGGGCGGGTATGGAGTGCCACACCATTCTGATCCTTGGCACCTCGATGGCTGGGGCATGCTTGGAGAAATCCCGCTCGTAAGCCTCCAGTATCGCCTTCTGGATGGTTCTCACTTTGTCGAGATTGTTGTCTGTGGCAAACGAGGAGACGGCGGCGGGCATTCCACCCACAAAGTAGTATTGGCGCAAACGCTCCTCAAACTGGCTTCTGAACATGGTTATCATCTGCCATTCCCTTGCCATCAGCAAGTTTACCATCTTGCCTTCGCCCACTGCCTCCAAGAACTCGAAGAACGAGAGAGGATAAAGGTGCATGAAATCTACCTTGCCTACAGGGAATGAGTCGTTCTTGTGCATGGCGATGCCCAGCAGTGAGCCAGCAGCCATCACATGATACCCGGGCGCTTTCTCCGCGAAATACTTCAATGCCGTGATTCCTCGCGAGGCATCCTGTATCTCGTCGAGGATGATGAGCGTTTCTTCATCGATGCTCACGCCAGTGGTCCATTCCAGGCTGGCGATGATGCGTGGAATGTCGAAATCGTGCTCAAACAGGCCCCTGAGCATGTCATTGTCCTCGAAGTTGACGTAAGCATACTTGGGATATGCCTCCTTGGCAAATTCTTGCATCAGCCAAGTCTTTCCTACCTGGCGCGCTCCAAGCATGACCAGCGGCTTCCTGTCATTGCTTTCTTTCCATTGATACAGTTCCTTGATGGCGGTTCTCTTCATAACGGTCTGACTCTTTGAATGTTTACAGCTGCAAAGATACTACTTTTTACATGAATCTCCCCAAAAGTCGTCCTTAAAAATGTGAAAAACCACAAAAAGTCGTCCTTAAAAGTGTGGAGAATCACGAAAAGTCGAACTTATTATTGATAATGTCATCAAATTCCTGACTTATTCGTCGCATCCAGTCGGGAAGCATTTTCAATGCTTTGTAAACAATGGGAGCTGGCATTTCCTTGTAATAAGCGTAAGCCATCGGTCCCGCAATAGCAGCAAGTGTGTCGGCATCACCTCCCAACGATATGGCGAGTCGAATGCAGTCGATGTAGTCCTTGGAGTCAAGGAAGCTGATGATGGCAGGACCTATTGTCCCTGGGCAAGTGCTATTGAAAGTGTAGTCGTCATGAATCTCCTGATAGGACTTGTTGGACCAATAAGGATAATATTTGTCCAAGACAAATTGGCGGATATATTCTTTGTCGTGCCCTGTTTTCAAGTAGAAGATGGCAAGAGCTGTAGCCACGGCACCTTTGATGCCCTCGGGGTGGTTGTGGGTAGGTTCGGCTGTGATGGTAGCAAGTTTGATGCACTCTTCCTCAGATTCTGCCAGCCAACCAGCCGAGCTGCATCGCATGGCGGAGCCATTGCCCACGCTTCCGTATGGCAAGTGGTCGTGCGACTTCATCCATTCCTTGAATCTTTTGCCGAATCCTACATCAGGGTATTGGTTGGCGCACATCCAGAGGTTGTCGGCCATGTCTTTGTTCTTGACGAATGCTTCTGCGCACGCAAAGGTGCATACCGTATCATCCGTAAAATGTGCTCGTGAAGAAAACATTTTAACGGCGTTGTAGTCTTTGGTGCGATGGCTCCTGCCCTCATAGGCACTGCCAGCGATGTCGCCGATGGCGGCACTTAATAGATAATTGTCCATAGTCTTCTTAATGTCTTATGATGATGCTCTGCAATTATGCTACAAAGATAGCTATTTCTTTTTTATCAAGGCCTGTAAGAGCGAAGATTTAAATATCTTTAGTTCAAAAATGGAAGGTAACGGAAGAAATCACCCTCCCAAATAAAGAAAAGTGCCAAAATCTTTGGAAGTTACGGAAGTATTTTATAAATTTGCACCGTCCTCACGCTGAAGTCGCTGTAATATGCGAAGTGGTGGCTGAGGGCATATATACATAAGGCGTTACTGGACGCTTTGGTTTTGACTGTAGAAGAACTTCGCAAACTCATCTGATTGTCAAAAACAAAGCAACGGGAACGCCCCAAGGGTGTAGTATAATATTACGCTTGCATTATCATAAAGTTTGTGATAAGGTGAGGGTTTTATATATGCATCAGCGTGGGGCTTTCGACGTTGTATTGGCATTGTATCAGCTTTGTACATAGTAAGCCGATATTTCTTATTTGTTACCTACTTGAT
>CAVKZC010000005.1:0-37427 GCA_963660455.1 Sphaerochaetaceae bacterium
TCCCCTGGAGTGTGTCTTCACACGCGACGAGGAGACCGGGCTCACCGGTGCGCACGGCATGAAGGCCGGATTCATGACCGGCAAGATGCTCGTCAACCTCGACTCGGAAGACGAGGGACTCATCTTCGTGTCGTGTGCCGGTGGCCAGACCACACGCGCCACCTTCACGTTCTCGCGCCACGAGGCACCTGAAGGCCATTTCTTCATGGCCGTGTCGCTCAAGGGCCTGAACGGAGGCCATTCGGGTGACGACATAGACAAGAAGCGCGCCAATGCCATCAAGATACTGGCACGCTTCATGTACAAGGAGATGAACCTTCCCGGAAGGGAGCTGCGCCTGGCCAGCTTCGACAGCGGCAAGATGCACAACGCCATTCCGCGCGACGGCAAGGTGGTGTTCGCCGTAAACGCCAGCGCCAAGGAACAGGTACGTGCCGACTGGAACGTGTTTGCCGCCGAGGTGGAAGACGAGTTCCACGTCACGGAGCACGACATGCACTTTGGCATGGAGAGCACCGACCGCGTGCCCGTCATGGAAGAGGGCGTGGCAGAGCGCCTCGTCATGGCCCTGCAGGCTGTGGACAACGGTCCGCTCACCACCTGTCAGGACGAGGCCATAGCCTGGATGGTGGAGACTTCGAGCAACGTGGCAAGCATAGTCACGAGTGCCGACAAGGTGGAGATAGTGGCATCACAGCGCAGCAACGTGATGAGCAACCTCGACAACATGACCGACACGGTGTGTGCCGCCTTCCGCCTGGCCGGTGCCGAGGTGGCCGTGGGCGACAAGTATCCGGCATGGAAGATGCGTGCCGACAGCAAGCTGACAGCCATTGCCGTGGAGACCTACCGCAAGTTGTTCGGCAAGGAACCGCGCGTGCTGGGCATACATGCCGGACTGGAGTGCGGCCTGTTCTCCGAGCGCTACCCCGACCTGGACATGGTGAGCTTCGGCCCCACACTGCGCGGTGTACACACGCCCGACGAGAAACTGCTCATTCCCACCGTGCAGATGGTGTGGGACCACCTAAACGAGATACTCCGCAACATACCCGAGAAGAAATAACCCGTCCAAGACAAGTAGCAAGAGAAAGAAAACGAACCCATGAACGACTTCCTTCCCCAGCTCAAGAAGCTGCAGCCACTCGCCACGGCGAAGGGCACCAGGACCATGGCAGGAAAAGACATCCTCTTCATGCTGAAGAAAGGCGAGGAGGATACCTTTGTCATACCTGTCGACCACAAGTTGAAGCCCGTAGAGGCCGACTTCCATTACTATCAGGGCGACACGGCACAGATGCTGAGGAGCCTCGACACGGCACAAGAGGACATGAACTACCAGATATCCTGGGGCAGCGACGACGACGGCCACATCAGTCTCAACAAGAATCCCCACCTGCTGTACCAGCTCATCAGGTGCAAGAACATCGTGGACGAGCGCGGCACCCCGGTAAAGGTGCATGCCGACAACACCACGCTCCAGCTCAGACTTGACAAGGACGGGAGAAACATCACCCCCCGCCTCACCGTCACGGGCGAGGAAGAGGACACCGGCGACAGTGGCCAGCAGCAAGGCGACGTGCAGCAGCAGGCGGCAGGCATCCGTTTCTTGAGCGACAGCTTTGTGCTCTTGCCCGCCAAGGGCGACAACGGAGCCGCCCCCTGTTCCACCCTCTACCCCATCATGTCTGTGGGCGACAACTACAGGCAACTGGGCTACTTCCTCACTCCCTTCAGCGAAGACATGCTGGAGCAGTACCTCTCCGTCTTCTTCTCGTTCGTGGAGAACGTGCAGGTGGTGTACGAAGACTACGAGGTGGAGTTCTCCGAGAACGACATCATCCCCGCCCCCTCCCTCTCGTTCGAGAAGATAGATGCGGACAAGACGCTGTTCCTGCGCCTCATGGAGTCGGTCAAGGGACTCCCGCTCGACTTCGTGCAGCAGTTCGAACTGAGCATGATAGCATCCCTCTCGCTCGAAAAGAAGATAAAGGTGAGAAGGCTTGCCCATCTCTCCCTGGCCGACACGGCATCCTCGCTGAGGAAGGAAATCGTGCAGTATGCACCCAGCAAGGCGGCGCAGAAGGATGTCTACATGGAGGACAACCTCTTCATCATCCCCGAAGAGACGGCAGGCCCCTTCCTGCTCCACGCCCTCCCGTCATTGCTGAAGACCTACCAGCTGGTGGGTGCGGAGAAGCTGCGCCAGTACAAGGTGAAGCCCATGACCCCGAAGCTGAACATCAGCCTCACCTCGGGCATCGACTTCCTGGAGGGCGAAGCCGACGTCACCCTCGACGGCGAGCAGTTTACGCTGCAGCAGATACTGTCGCAATACAGCAGCAAGAAGTACATACAGCTCTCCGACGGCAACCGCGCCATCATCGAGGAGGGATACATGCGCAGGCTGGAGCGCATCTTTAAGCAGAAGAAGGGCAAGGACGGCAAGGTAAAGGTGTCGTTCTTCGACCTGCCCGAGATAGAGGACCTCATCAACGGCCCCCTGGAGGGCGAGGCCTTCAAGCACCACCGCGACGTGTACGAGGGCTTCAACCACCTGGCCGAGGAGAAGCTAAAGACGCCCAAGCTGAAGGCCAAGCTGCGCCCCTACCAGGCGGAAGGCATCAAGTGGATAAAATACCTGTACGACAACAACCTGGGCGGTTGCCTCGCCGACGACATGGGTCTGGGAAAGACCGTGCAGACCATCGGCGTGCTCACCCTCGTCTACCCCAAGGAGAAGAAGCCCACCCTCATCGTGATGCCCCGAAGCCTGCTCTTCAACTGGCAGAACGAACTGCAGAAGTTTGCACCCCAGCTCTCTGTCTACATCTACTATGCCGGCGACCGCGACATGAAGGCCGCCATGAAGCACCAGGTCATCCTCACCACCTATGCCGTCGTGCGCAACGATATCAAGGAGTTTGCCAAGAAGAAGTTCCACTACGCCATCCTCGACGAAAGCCAGAACATCAAGAACATGACCACGCAGACCACGCAGGCAGCGCTCTTGCTGCATGCCGAGCACCGGTTGGCGCTGAGCGGCACGCCCGTGGAAAACAACCTGGCGGAACTGTACTCCCTCTTCCGATTTCTCAACCCCACCATGTTCGGCTCGCTCGACGACTTCAACAGCCGCTATGCAGCACCCATACAGCGCGACAACGACAAGGACACGCTCCTGGCCCTGCGCAAGAAGATATTCCCCTTTATGCTGCGGCGCCTGAAGAAGGATGTGCTCAAGGACCTCCCCGACCGCATTGAGCAGACCCTCTACGTGGAGATGAACCCCGAGCAGCACTCCTTCTACGAGAAGCGCAGACTGTATTACTTCAACCAGGTGCGCCAAACCATCGCCATCGAGGGCATACAGAAGTCGCAGTTTGTCATGTTCCAGGCACTCAACGAACTGCGCCGCATCGCCTCCATACCCGAGAGCCTGAGCGACGGACGCATCACTTCGCCCAAGCTCGACCTCCTGACCGACACGCTGCTCGAGGCTGTGGCCAACGGACACAAGGTGGTGGTGTTCTTCAACTTCATTGCCGGCATAGAACAGCTGAGCGAACGCCTCGACAACAACGGCGTGGACTATGCCTGCATGACCGGCTCCACACGCGACCGCAAGAGCATCGTGGAGCGATTCCAGAACGACCCGCAGTGCCGTGTCATGCTCATGACGCTGAAGACGGGCGGCGTGGGGCTCAACCTCACGGCTGCAGACACGGTGTTCATCTTCGAACCGTGGTGGAACAAGGCTGCCGAGGAACAGGCCATCAACCGACTCCACCGCTTCGGGCAAAAGGCCAAGGTGCTGAGCTACTCGCTCATCACGCAGAACACCATAGAGGAGAAGATACAGCTGCTGCAACAGCAGAAGGCCGAACTCTTCGAGGGACTTATCGGGGCCGACTCCTCATCGTCCAAGCAGCTCTCCGAGGAAGACATCAACTTCATCCTCGGATAGGCTGCAGCCTACACATTATTATAAAAACGGGAGTTAATGAGTTAAGACAATAGCTTTGAGTTAAGGAGTTAAGAATATTCTCATATATATACAAGAAAATGGAACGCAAATACCCGGAAAAGGAAATATACATGCCAACCCATGCTGAGATGGTTTCGCTCGATAGGACGGTCAGCGTATACACGGTAGCCGACCTGGAGAAGATGATAGTGCCCTACTACAAACTGGCAAAGAAGTACTACCTCTATGCCGTCAATGCGGACGGCACGAAACACGCCATCCCTGCCATCGAGAAACTATTGACTGGAAAGAAGCGCTTCAAGCAAGACCTGGTGGATTTCTACGCCATCATGCGGGCACCGCAAAACACACGCCTGCTCCTGGACATCTTGTCCGACAAGGAACAAGCCCTCATGAGATATGTCCTTCTACACAGAAGTGCAGGCAACGAGGCTGCCACCCGCATCCTCGGAGAGAGCTGTATGAACTCCGAAAAAAGCTACTACTACTGGCGTCACGAAGAAGTGCTGAAGGACAAGCTGCGCCCTTTCTTCACCACTTTTATGGCTAAAGGAAAACATGAAGACCCGAAAGTAACATACACTGTAACAAGGACCTACATCACCACTTACCGCGAATGTTACCCAGACCTGATGAAGGTATTCTTCCCCGAACTGTTCGACATAAAGTCCATACCCCAACTGCCCGACGGCGAGGCAGCCTCGCTCAAGGTCTATTCTGCCGAGCAAGGCATCTTCACACACCTGCCCCTGCTCAAATCACTGTACGAGACCGGACAGATAGAATTCGGGAAGAACAAGATTACGGCAACGGTACAGAAGAAGATAGCCAAGCTATTGCAGGTGGACGAGTTCTTCGCCCCCGGCGACAAGGACACAGAGGCTCTTGCCGCCAACTTCCTGGGCAATGCCTTCTGCCTCTACGCCTCTACGCACAAGGTAGGCACGGGCAAGGAGGAAGACCTGCTGAAGGATATCCTCCTGGCGAACAACAATCATGCGGAATACCTTACCCCCGTCCTGTTGCCCCATCTGTCGGGATTCAGGAGAACACTGTTGGAGAACTCGCGCATACAGTATCTCTTCAACGATGTCCTCACGGCGCTCATTTCGCTCGACGGTGTCGGCTGGATACGCACAGACCAGTTGGTGTGCAAGGCGAGCACCCTCGACAGTTCCTCACCGCTCCATTTCCAGCTCATGTATCAGGACTATTTCGACAAAATGACCATCTTCAACAACTTCAACCACAAGGATGTGTACATTGACAGCATGGTCAGCGACATCAGCGTTCCGCTCATCAGGGCATACCTGTTCATGATGGGCGTGCTCGGACTGGTGGAGATTGCCTACCGACCTACAAGCCACGCTGCCGACAAAGAGGCGACAAGCTGTTTTGACGGACTGAAGTATGTGCGCCTCACCGACCTGGGAAGGTATGCCCTCGGGATTACACAAGAATACAACCGCAAGGCAATGCCCAAGAAGGCCTATTTCGAACTGGCTGAAGACGACCTCCTCGTCAGGTCGCTTGCCGACTGCAACCCCTACGAATCCATCCTCGAAGGCATGGCCGAACATATCTCAAAGAACATGTACAAGGTCACCAACGAGTCGTTTCTGCGCCAGTGCAGCAACAGGAAAGACATCGACAACAACGTGTCCCTCTTCAAGGAGTACGTCAGCGCTGAGTTGCCGCCCGCATGGGAAGCCTTCTTCGACCAACTGGCACGGAAGTGCAAGCTGCTTGCCAAGCCCAAGAAGAAATACCAGCTGCTGCAACTGCCGCCTGCCGACAAAGAGCTGCAGCGCATCGTGCTGGGCGACCCCACCGTGAGGAAATACACGCTGAAGGCGGAAGACTACCACATCCTCGTGGAGCAGGAAAACCTCAAGAAGGTGTGCGATGCCCTGAAGAAATACGGCTATCTGCTCTGACCATCCCCATGGCGCCCCATGTGGTGCTTTCCAATTCCGTACCGGCCGTAACGCCCCGACCTGTACGCTTGGAAGAAATCCTCATTCCGTATCCTCATTCTTCAGCCTCATTCCGTACCCTCATCCTCCCCTCACCCCGATTAGTGGAAGGATGGGGATTCTCTTTTTGGGGATGCCCCTTTCCCCATGTCGTGTGCGTTGCCTGCACTTTTCTTATCCCGATGCAAAGTTACTGCTTTTTTCACCCTGTTCCAAATTTTGGGGTGTGATAAGGACCCGTTTTCAGCAAAACATAGTTTTTTATTTTTCAACTCATAGATTCTTGCCCAGAGAAACATAGTTTTGTCGTTGGAGAAACCGCACTGCCGGCTCAGAGAGAGAGAGAGGACGATGACTGAAAATGACGACAGACGACAGTTGACAGTTTTTTCGCATACCCCCAAAGGATGAAAAAGGGGTAAGGAGAAATTTTATATTATAAAAATAATACTAACAAATCTTTACATTTCACATTCCTCCTCACCTCAGGCAGGGAGGGGGTCTGAAAAAAACTGTCAACTGTCATCTGTCGTATATCTCTCCGTGTAGAAAAAAGCTAACTATGATGAGCCTGTTCTATACCCACAAACAGGCATGGCCAAACACCCGATTTCATACTACTTTACGCCAATCTGCATGGAGACACCCGGTACCATCCCGAAAGTTGCGTTAATATTGTTAAAAACGGGACTTTACATTTTGTGGTTCCAAAAAAAAACACTATCTTTGCAATGCATTAAAAGGAACCCAAAAATGAAAAAAATCCTCATCCCCATACTTATGCTCCTCCCGCTGGCCACACTGCAGGCCCAGAGTGTTCTCACCCCACAACAGCAACTGGAAGAAGCCCAGAAGAAGCTGGAGGAGGCCAAGAAGGCCGTAGAAGAGGCCAAGCAGGCAAAGCTGCAGGCCGAAAAAGCCGAAGAAGAGGCCAAGAAAGCCGAAGAGGCCAACCGCAAGGCAGAAGCCGAGAAGATACAGCAGCAGATAAAGGCTGCTGAGGCTGAGGCGGAGAGACTAAGAAACGAGGCGGAGAAGATTAACGCCGAGGCCGCCAAGGCTACCGAAAACGCCAAGGCTGGAAAAGCTGCAGAAAGCACCAAGGCTGAAAAAGCCGGTGGGGAAACCGGAAAAGCCGCCAAAACTACGGAGACAAAGGCTGGCGGATGGGTGATACCCACAGCCCCCGCAAAGACGGAGAGCAAGAAGGAGAAGCCCGCCAGCGTGCCCACCACCGCCAACGGCGTAAAACTGAAGGAAGACCCCAAATACCTGGAGGGGGCCGTCCCCACCGACGAGAACGGAAAGGTGGAGTTTGTGGAAAACATACAGGCACCCGGCAAGAGCGCTGCCCAACTGTACGACATCGTGTACGAATACATGACCCAACTGACGCAGGACAAAAACAGCATCGGCAACCGCATTGCGCTCGTTAACAGCGACAAGCACGTCATTGCCAACGCCATGGACGAATGGATAGTGTTCAGCAGCTCGTTTATCTCACTCGACCGCACCGAGGCCAAGTACAACCTCATCGCTGAGATAACCGACGGCAACGTGAAACTTACCATCAACCACATCAACTATACCTACGAGGAAGGACGGTCCACGGGCTTCAAGTCATCTGCCGAGGATGTCATCAGCGACAAGGTGGCACTCACCAAGAAGAAGAATGACCTGGCACGCATCTTCGGCAAGTTCCGTAAGAAGACCATTGACCGCAAAGACCAGATATTCAGCGGACTGAAAGATTTGGTGAAATAAACATTTATGCGAGGACAATCGCCGGAATCACCCCAAAAAACATCATCACAACAGACTGGAAAGAATGACTACCGAAGATACACTTGACAAGACCGCAGGCAACGCGGCTGGCGGCAACACTACGCCCCCGGAGAATGAAACGCCCACACAAAACACGGCGCACGAGGACACACCGCACAAGGACACGCCGCACGAATCGTATGCCGTGCGCCCCCACCACCATTTCCGGCGCATGGACTATAGCGACCGGCAGAACATCAAGGTAAGGAACAGGCTGAACATCGCCTTCATACTGCTCGCCGTAGTGGGCCTGTGCCTGTGGTACACCATGGACAACCGCACCCCTGCCACCATCGTGCTCCTCGCAGGAGTGGTGCTGAAAATCGCCGAAGTATGTATTCGACTATTCCGCAAGTAATGAAAAATAACACAAGATTATACCCTATACTCATGTTTTGTGCTGCAACCATGCCGGTTGCGGCACAAAGTGATTTTAACAACAACCAGGACAACCTCTTCGCACCCGTCGACAACAACACCAACCGCATGAAGGCTGACAGCCTCGGGACGGACAAGGAAATACCGCGCGGAATGAAGGTGTGGACCGTAGACGAACGCTTCGGCGACAGGCAGGCGGCTGAGGTGGACACCCTGCAGCACATGTACATGAACACCACCTTCACCGAGGGATTGAGGGGCGAATACAACACGCTCGGCAACCTCGGTTCGCCACGCCTCAACCGCATCTTCATAGACAGGCCGACAAGCCCGGGGCAGTTTATCTTCGCACAGCCCTACGACTTCATGCTCACTGACGTGGCACAATTCCATTTTACCAACACCTATTCGCCCATCACGAACGTGACGCTCAACAGTTGCGGCAACCGTACCAACGGCGAGGACGACTTCAAGGCGCTCTTTGCCGTCAACGCAGGCAAGCGCATAGGCGTGGGCTTCCGATTCGACTACAAGTACGGGCGCGGATACTACGACGCGCAGAGCACATCCCACTTCAAGTACACCATGTGGGGATCGTACCTCGGGGAAAGGTACCAGGCCCACCTCCTCTTCTACACCCTCCACCAGAAGGTGACGGAGAACGGCGGCATCACCAGCGACGACTACATACGCCATCCCGAGCACTTCAACGACAGCTATGCCTCCAACGAGATACCGACGGTGCTGGCACAGAACTGGAACCGCAACAACAGTGTGCACGTCTTCTTCAACCACCGCTACAGCCTCGGATTCAGCCACAAGGTGCCCATGACCGAGGAGGAAATAAAGGCCAAGAAGTTTGCCATGGAGTCGAAGAAGGAGAACGACGCCCTGGAGGCCAAGGAGAAAGCCCGGAAGAAGGCCAAGGCCGAAGGCACCCAGTTTGACGAGAAGGCGTATGACGCCCCCAAGTATACCGGGCGCCCCTCCGATGCCAAGATAGCGGGACGCGAGCCGGCAGCCGACAAGGAGCAGGACAAGGAGCAGGGCCGCATCAGCGTGGACAGCAAGGCTGCTGCCGACAGCATCCTGGCACAGGACCGGAAAGCTGCTGCCGACACGGCCTGGCTCAAGGACGAGTATGTGCCCGTGACGAGCTTCATACACACACTGAAGTTTGACAACTATACGCGCTCTTACCTCGCCTACCAGACACCAAATTCAGCCTACTACCTCAACCAGTACTATACCGACAGCAAGTATACGGGCGACTCCATCTGCGACGAGACCAAGCACTGGGAACTGAAGAACACCCTGGCACTCGCCACGCTCGAGGGCTTCAGCAAGTGGGCCAAGGCAGGCGTCAAGCTGTTTGCCAGCTACGACATACGCCACTTCGAACTGCCCGACGGACAGGCAGGCATCAACAAGTATAACGAGCACTGCCTCAGCGTGGGCGGACAACTGAGCAAGAGACAGGGCAAGCTGCTGCACTACAACGCCGTGGCCGAGATAGGCATCACGGGCGAGGATGCAGGAACGCTGGCCGTAGACGGCAACGTAGACCTCAACATCCCGTTCCTGGGCGACACGCTCTCCATCATCGGCGACGCGTTCTTCCACCGCCAGACACCCTCGTTCTATTTCCGCACTTACCACGCCCGCCACTTCTGGTGGGAGGAAAGCCTCGACAAGATTATACACACTAGGCTCATGGGCACGCTGAGGTTCGGCAAGACGAACACCACGCTGCGCGTTGCCGTGGACGAAATAAAGAACCACACGTACTTCTCACAGTCGTACAACATCGCCACCGTCGACAACAAGATTACGCGCACGGACGTTACCGTAAGGCCCATGCAGAGCGGAGCACCCGTCAACCTGCTCACCGCCCAACTGCTGCAGAACGTGAGGTGGGGCATACTCAACTGGGAGAATGTCATCACCTACCAGCACTCCAGCGACATGTCGGTGATTCCCGTGCCCGCTCTCAACGTGTACAGCAACCTCTACATCAAATTCCCCGTGGTGAAGGTGCTTAACGTAGAACTGGGTGCCGACGTGAGGTACTTTACCAGCTACGAGGCCCCCGACTATTCGCCGGCACTCGCCAACTTTACCGTACAGGGCAACGGAGACAACAACGTGAAAGTGGGCAACTACCCCTTTGTCAATGTCTACGCCAATGTGCACATCAAGCACGCGCGCTTCTTCGTCATGATGAGCCACATCAACGGTGGGTCGGGCGACAAGAACTACTTCCTCACCCCCCACTACCCTACCAACGGCAGTGTGTTCCGCTTCGGTGTGAGCTGGAATTTCTTCAATTAAAAATGGACAACAATACAGAAAAGGACGTCAAGGCCAACTCGGCCAAGGCATGGATGCTGGCGGCTCGCCCCAAGACGCTGAGCGCCGCGGCCGTGCCGGTAATGATAGCCGTAGCCCTGGCCGTAAAGGACGGAGAGGGATACGGCCAAGGCTCCGTAAGATGGCTGGCTGCTGTGCTCTGCCTGCTCTTCGCATGGATCATGCAGATAGACAGCAATCTGGTAAACGACTATTTCGACTGCAAGCACGGCAATGACGGCGACACGAGGCTCGGCCCCAAAAGGGCCTGTGCCGAAGGGTGGGTCACCCTCGGCGCCATGAAGCGCGCCATTGCCCTCACCACGCTGGCGGGATGTGCCGTCGGGTTGCCGCTCATCCTCTTCGGCGGCATCGAGATGGTGGCGGTGGGCGTATGCTGCGTCGTCTTCTGCTTTCTCTACACCACATGCCTCAGTTACCACGGCATGGGCGACCTCCTGGTGCTCCTCTTCTTCGGCATCGTGCCCGTCTGCTGTACCTATTATGTCGTTCTCGCCCCGGCACTGCAGTGCGTTACGGCAGAGGCGGCAGCCCTGTCGCTGACCTGCGGCATGGCGGTAGACACACTGCTCATCGTCAACAACTACCGCGACTGCGAGGGCGACCGCCTCGATGGCAAAATGACCCTGGTGGTGCGCATCGGAAGGCGGAACGCCGAACGCCTCTACTGCGCCCTGGGCAACATCGCCATACTCGTCGTCATGGCCGCTGTCGTGGCTGATACGCTCGCGGGCAAGAGCAGCAGCCTGTTCCTGCCGTTTGCCGGCATCTACATTGCCCTACACAACCTTACCTACGTCAAGATGAAAAAGATATCGAGAGGAAGGGAACTCAACCGCGTGCTGGGCATGACGGCACGCAACATCTTCGTCTTCGGCATCGTCACGGCCGTCATGCTGCTCGGCTCGTGCCTCTGTAAGTAACATAAAAAAGTTGGTACAGTTTTCTTATCAAGAATTAGAGAATTTTCTTTTCTTGCCAGTTTTGAATTGGCAAGAATTTCAGGACGTAGCGGCTTGACTCGGCAAGCCTTTCCTGTAATTCTCATTCTTCAGAGGAAACTGGAAATTCTTAAATTCTCTAATTCTTGAAAATAAAATAAGACAAATTGCACCAAGTTTTATCATCACAATAAGGAATAAGGATTATGGAAAACAATGTCAGCCTCGACCTCATGGAATTTGTAGAGCAGCAGATACTGCCCCGTTACAACACCTTCGGCCATAGCCACGGCCTGCGCCATGTGCTGCGTGTCATCAAGAACTCGCTCGTGCTGGCAAAGATTACCGGGGCCGACATTGACATGGTCTACGTGGTGGCTGCCTACCACGACCTCGGGATGGCGGGACCCAGGGCCATCCACCATCTCACGGGAGGAAAGATACTGATGGCGGATGCCCGCCTCAAACGGTGGTTCAGCCCCGAGCAAATCAAGATTATGAAAGAGGCGGTGGAAGACCACCGTGCCTCGTCGAGCAGGCAACCGCGCAGCATCTACGGCAAGATAGTGGCCGAGGCCGACCGCGACATCGACACGGAGGAAATATTCACCCGCGCCATACAGTTCGGACTGGAAAACAACCCGCTGCAGAACAAGGAGGAACAATGGCAGCGCTTCTCCCAGCACATGGACGAGAAATACTCCACCAGGGGCTACATCAAGCTCTGGATACCCGACTCTCCCAACGAGAAGAACCTTAAACTTCTGAGGGACATCATCGACAACAAGCCCCTCCTCCGCCAGCACTTCGACCGCATCTACGCAGACCTGGCAAAGGGCGAGGAGAAATAAGCAAGAGCAACATATGCGGGGCGCACATACACCCCGGGGGTTACGGCTTTTCGGTCTTTACCTGCACCTCGCCGTAACCGAGCAGGCGGTCGGTGCGGTCGCTGGTGCCGCGAAAATAGACAAGCGCCTGGTACTTGTTCTGCGTCTCATAGAAACAGCCTTCCGAGGGAACGGGCACTGCCTCTCCGCCGGAGCCTACCGTAAGATACTGATAGCTGTAATAGCCCTCTTTGAGCAGAACCGACGCACGATAGCCATGTGCCGCTGCATCGTACGACATGCGGTATTTGGGCAGGAACTGCCCGCAAGTCCAATTGCCGTTCAGATACACATCCCCCTGTTGCGGCGGAGCCTGCAGGAAGAAATGCACCTGTGCATAGTCGGAAGTGAAATCGTTGTCGGTATTGTCGCTGTTGCGCAGGTAGAAGGCTCCCCTCCCCGACTCGTCGTACACATAGTTGGGCCGGGGCAGGTCGGGCATCACAAAGGCATGCGCCTCCTTGCCGTCCCACAGGATGCTGTCCAGCCCCATGGTGGTATGGTCAAGGTCGAGCATCTCAAACTTCCTGTATTCGTTGCCGGCGGGGAAGATGAGGTTTCTGACGTGCCTCCATTGCAAGGCATCGCTGCTCACATAGTCGGGCGAGGCGTTCCTTACGGCATTGTCCCACCTGCCGTTCTGCAGCACCACAGTCTTGATTTGCTTGCGCGGGTCGTTGACCCTCACATCGCCGAGAACTGCCGTCAAGGCTACCTGCTGATGGCTCTTGTAGATGTCGATGTCCGTATTTCCCGTCACCGCCAGCGCCACGGTTATCTGTGGGTCTACCAGCATGAAGCAGGCCGTAAACATGGCTTGCGACTCGTCGTCGTCGGCAAAGACCGTGAGCTTGTAGTTGCCGCTCATGGTGAGCTGGCAATGGTCGTTGGGTATGGTAAGGCTGTAGTGCGTATAGAGGTGGTTAGTGTTGATAGACTGCTCGTTGTCGTCGATGGTAAGTTCGCCGTTGAAGCCCTTCAGATAGTCGCTGACAAAAAGGTCGGCCGAGGGGTTCCAGCCGGCATCGCAATGCTCTATCTTATAGTTGTAACGCCTGTACTCGTGCGTCATGTCGTCGAAGTCGATGTGCACCGGCTCGCCCATCTCTGCCACGGGCATGGCCTGCCAGCGCTGTGCTGCCACCACCTGCAGACTCATGATGCGCTGGTTGTATATGGTGTGGCACTGGGCGGAAGCCTGCTGAGGCAATGCTGCCGACAGGAGCGCCGAACAGAAGCACGGCAAAACGGTGCGGTATGGTAAGTGATAATTTATCATGCCACAAAGATACGTCTATTTCTCGACTTTTATAAAGATGCGGCACGAAAAAAGAACGGCAACTCCGTCTTTTAACACTTTGTATGGCGGTAATTCGCAAAAAATACCTAATTTTGCATATGGTGACAACACATTGCCCAGTTATCCGACCGGGCAAAAATGGGCTTGCCGCATCAAACGGCCAGCAGGTCAAACTAAGAGAAAATCGTCCCCAATGGAAAATATCATAAACTTGCCGAGAATATACGACCCGCGCGGCAGTCTTACCGTGGTAGAGAGTCTCAAGAACCTTCCCTTCGAGATAGGGAAGGTAAGGTTGCTGACCTGCATGACACCCGACCGCATCGTAGAAGAACACAAAGCAGAACATACATTGTTGGTGGTGCCGCTGGGCGGCTCATTCCGTATGGAAACGGAGCAGGACGGCAAAACGGAAACGCTGTTCCTCAACCGCCCTTTTCAAGGTGGCCTTATCGATGTCTCCACTCCATACCGGTTGTACGACTTTACCTACGGGGCCGTATGTCTACTTATAGAATCGCTTTAAGCAGCACGCGCAACCAACTATCCGACATACATTTCCACAAACAGAATAAATCTATACATGAACATCGACTACCTTAACCTGAAGGAAATCAACTCGCCCTGGCAAAAGGAAATAGAAGAAGCCATCTACCGCACCGTGGAAAGTGGATGGTATCTGCAGGGGGAAGCCAACCGGCGTTTCTCTACAGCCTATGCCGACTATATAGGCACGCGGCACTGCGTCACGTGCGGCAACGGACTGGATGCACTGCGCCTGATGCTCCTTGCCGCGATAGAGACGGGCAAACTGCATGAGGGCGACGAAGTGATGGTTCCCGCCAACACCTACATCGCCACCATACTCGCCATTACGGAATGCCACCTCACCCCCGTCCTCATAGAACCAGACTGGCGCACCATGCAGATGGACGGCACACTGCTCGAGCAAGCGCTCACACCACGCACACGCGCCGTGATGCTGGTTCACCTCTATGGGTGCTGCGCCATGACTCCGCAGATAGAACTCTTCTGCCGGCAGCACGGACTGCTTCTCTTCGAAGACAATGCCCAGGCACACGGATGCCAATACAACGGGAAAAGGACGGGAAGCCTCGGCGCGGCTGCAGCCCATAGTTTCTACCCCGGCAAAAACCTCGGTGCACTGGGCGATGCCGGAGCGGTAACGACCGACGACGACCAGATGGCGGAGGTGATAAGAGCACTCGGCAACTATGGCAGCAGCCGCAAATATGTGTTCCCCTACCGCGGCTACAACTCGCGCATGGACGAGATACAGGCCGCCGTACTCGAGGTGAAGCTGCGCCATCTGGACGAAGCCAACGACCGCCGGCGCCAATGTGCACGGCAGCTCCTCTCAGCCATCAGCACGCCCAAGGTATATGTGCCCCACGACATGTACCGCGAACAAGACAGCAACGTGGTACACATCTTCCCCATATTCTGCCAAGAGCGCGACCGACTGCAGGAACACCTGAAGCAGAACGGCATAGGCACGATGATACACTACCCCATACCGCCCCACCGCCAGCAGTGTTACCGCCAGTGGAACACGCTTTCTTTCCCCGTGACGGAACGCATCAGCCGCGAAGAACTGAGCATTCCGTGCCATCAGATGTTCACCACCGCAGAGGCCGAATACATTGCCGACGCCGTGAACCGCTTCTGAACGACTCTGTTTCCACAAACCGAATAAGCATATTTTAACACGGCAAAGGTTGCAAATACCAGATATTGTAACTATCTTTGTGGTCAGATAAAAAAAAGAAAACACTATGATAACATTCCCTTGTGCCAAGATAAATCTCGGCCTGAACATCGTCGGCAAACGCGAAGACGGTTACCACAACCTGGAGACCGTGTTCTATCCCGTCCCGCTTACCGATGCACTCGAAATAAAACGTATGGACGACGAATTTCCAAGTGACGTGGCGTGCGACCTAAAGATAACGGGCAACGCGCTCGACTGCAACGAAGAGGACAACCTCGTGACAAGAGCCTACAACCTGCTGGCCGCCGACTACCAGTTGCCAAGGGTGCACGCACACCTATTCAAGCGCATCCCCTCGCAGGCAGGACTGGGAGGAGGGTCGTCCGATGCCGCGTATATGATACGCCTGCTCGACGAACGCTTCCGCCTGAACATCGGCATACCCGAAATGGAACGCTATGCCGCAAAACTGGGTGCCGACTGCGCCTTCTTCATCACCTCCGAACCGTCATACGCCGAAGGCATTGGCAACGAGCTGATGCCCGTCGACTCGGAGGGAGGGAGTCTGGCGGGCCATTACCTCACGATAGTGAAACCACCAGTAGCGGTAAGCACACGCGACGCCTATGCCGCCATCACTCCGGCACAACCCGCAAAATGCTGCCGCGACATCATCAGGCAACCCATAGACACGTGGCACGACGAACTGGTGAACGACTTCGAAGCACCCATCTTCGCCATACACCCCACACTGGCCACTATCAAGCAGAAACTCTATGCCGCCGGTGCCGTGTATGCAGCCATGAGCGGCAGTGGCAGTGCCCTCTACGGCATCTTCCGCAACAACCCGACAGGCATAGAACAGCAGTTCGGCGGAATGTTCTGTACCACCGTAAAATTGTGAAAACGCAAGTCATGAAAGAAGAGACACACAACAAGCTGAAAGAAATCAAGCAATCCTTCCGGTTGCTGATGAACGGCCCTGCATCGCAGTCGATGAGGGATAAAGGCATCGGATACAAGATAAACTGGGGCGTGCCCTTTACCGAACTGAAGAAGATGGCCCAGGAATACGGAAAAGACTATGACCTGGCCATCGAACTGTGGAAAGAGAACATCAGGGAATGCAAGATTCTCGCCACACTCATCATGCCGGCAGAACGCATGCTGCCGGAACTGACCGACCTGTGGATGGAACAGGTGGAGAGCCAGGAGATGGCTGAGATGCTTGCCTTCAACCTCCTGCAGCATGTAGACTATGCTCCCGTCATAGCCTACCAGTGGATAGCGACCGACAAGCCCCTGTACGAAATGGCAGGATTCAACATCCTGGGGCGCCTCTTTGCCAGCGGCAGGGAAGCCAACGAACGGGGCATCAACGAATTTCTGGACCAGGCCGCCATCGCCCTGCAAGGCGACAATATAGGCATCAGGCATGCAGCAGCCAACTGCGTGATGCGTTTCTGCGACCTTGGCAAAGAATACGAAGCCATTGCTCGGAAGTCACTGAAGGGACTTCTCGCTATCTAAGGAGGCATCACTTCTTCAACTTGCCGCCAAGCGTCACGGAGAAATTCTCGCGATAGCTTGTAGGGCTGTCCGGCACGGCTATCACCGCAACAAAATGTATCCCGTCAGCATCCGCCGTGCCGAACTCGATGTCGCTCAGTATGGACTGCCCCAAGAACGAATCGGGCACACGACCGGCAAAGTCCTGCTTGCGGAAATCGTACGAGAAGAGACGCACGGCACCACGGTACACCGTCACGTTGACAATGTTGTCATAATAGACATTGTCCACAGCCACACCGTCCTCGTTGTACGACGACTTCAGCACCTTATAGGTAGTAGGGTTCACCTGCACATAAGCATGGTATTTTTCGTTGCCACATACAGCCACCGTGTCACGCTTTATCACCCTGCCCTGGTTGAGAGCCACCGCCTCACGGTGACCCAGAAACGGCTCCAGATAAGAGCGGTCGGATGTCTTCGACAATTTGAGGACATCGCCGCTCTGGGTCTTGAACTGCAGCAGATGGGCGGAAAGTTTCACGATGGGATACCTCACCTCGCTCGACCCACTGACAACCAGCGTGTCGTCTATCACCCGAAAATAAACAGGAACAGTTACCGAATCGGGATAATAGATGGTGTCGCCCTTCACGCGAAAGGCCACATCACTCCCATCCTCGTCTATCCACACACCCTGCAACATCTTTTTTGCAGCATGGTCTTCCTCGGTCTGCTGCCCCCCGGCGGGTGTATGCTGTCCGCAAGAGGCTAACGACACGGCTCCAGCCAAGAGTGCCGTTGCCCACCATTTTCCATTCTCCATCAGCTAAGAAAAAAAATCAGTCGAACACTATCGCATCGCCAAGAGAAGTAGCCTTGAGCAGGTCCTTCTCAGAGGTTAGCACGTCTTTTGCGTCTATAGGCCATTCTATGCCTACCGTCGGGTCGTTCCAGCGGATACTGGCCTCCTCCTGCGGAGCGTAGACATTGTCCACCTTGTAGGCAAACACGGCCTCCTCGCTAAGTACCAGGAAACCGTGGGCAAAACCGCGCGGAATGAACAGTTGGCGCTTGTTGTCTTCGCTCAGCTCCACAGCCACGTACTTGCCGAACGTAGCACTGCGGCGGCGCAGGTCTACGGCTACATCGAGCACCTTGCCCTTGATGACACGCACCAGCTTGGCCTGCGAATACTCCCCCTTCTGGTAATGGAGGCCGCGAAGCACGCCATAGCTCGATTTCGACTCGTTGTCCTGTACGAAATGAACGGGATGGCCCACATGGCTGTCAAAATCGTCTTGTTTCCACGACTCGAAAAAATAACCGCGCGCATCGCGGAAAACCTTTGGTTCAAGGACAAAGACGCCCTTGATTTCAGTCTCTAAATATTCCATTTCTCTAATGTCTGATTCTATCACATTATTTATATATGAATACAAAGATAACACATTATTCCGAGACCGCCAAAGGTATGCGGATTTTTCTCGGAAATATTTTATTTTTTGCCGGAAACAGTTGGCAGAACCGGAAAAATAAAGTATCTTTGCAGACATGATTGAGTTGGAAAGACATATAGAAATTCTGCTATTGAGCAACGACTGCGTAATAATCCCTGATTTTGGGGGATTTATGGCTCACCATGTAGATGCGAGAGTAGACGACAGGGACGGAATGTTCTTGCCGCCCACACGTACTATAGGTTTCAATCCACAGCTTAAGATGAACGATTCGCTCCTCGCCCTGTCATACGTGGAGGCATACGACATCAGTTACCCCGATGCCATTGCCCGCATAGCCGACGACGTGAACGAAATCAAGACTCGCCTCGAGAACGACGGAGAATACGAACTGAACGACATCGGTACGCTTCGACTGGGCCATGACGGCACATACTCTTTCGAGCCGTGCGAGGCGGGCATCCTTACACCTGGCTTCTACGGACTGGATGCTTTCGCCATACAGCCGATTGCCGAAATCGCAGAAGTTGAGGATACCGGCGACAACCACGTTTCCGGACAGACCATAGCCGCAACAGCCTTGACCAGTACGGCACGGCAGGAGGAAGAGGACGAAGCCGACAACCACAGCGAGTTTATCCTTATCAAGAAGAGCTGGTTGCGCAATGCCGTAGCCGCCTGCATCGCCATGGTTGTGTTCCTGGCACTCTCAACGCCGCTCAACGCCCCGCGCAGCATGCAGCAGGGCAAGATAGACACCAGTCTGCTCACACGCATCATGCCCAAAGACATCGTTACGGGCGGACAGAATGCGAAGGTTGCCATAAAGGCCACGACAGAGAAGACAAACGCTGCCGTCACCCCAGCCATTACCGAGCAGACCGTCTCCTCTACCCCACGCCCATACTACAGCATCGTGCTGGCAAGCCATGTCACCAAGCGGGGGGCTGCCGTATATACGGAAAACCTGCAGGCTCAGGGGTTCAAGGACACCAAAGTCATCATTACAACCGGCAACGTGAAGGTGGTATACGGTTCGTACGACACCGAGAACGAAGCCTACACCGCACTCAACAAGCTGCATGGCCACGAGGCCTTTGCTGAGGGGTGGATAACAAAAATAAAAGAATAACGCACATATATGAAAAGAGTACGTTGTCCGAAATGCGACAATTACATAACCTTTGACGAGACTCAGTACCAGACGGGGCAGAGCCTCGTTTTTGTGTGTCCGCAATGCAACAAACAGTTCGGCATACGCATGGGCGTTTCCAAGCTGCGCAACACACGCAAGGAAGAACAGATAGACGAAACCGCCAACGAGAACGGCGTAGGGTCCATCGTCGTGATAGAGAACGTTTTCGCATACAAACAGGTGATTCCCCTGCAGATGGGCGACAACGTGATAGGCAGATACATGAAAAACAGCGGAATCAACTGCCCTATCGAGACCGTAGACCCCAGCGTGGACATGCACCACTGCGTCATCAACGTGAGCCGTGACAAGAAAGGCAGACTCAAGTATATCCTGCGCGACGGGCCAAGCTATACCGGCACGTTTGTCGACAACGAGATTTTGGGCGACAGGGAACGGCGTGTCATCGAGGACGGAACGCTATTCACCATCGGTGCCACCTCCATCATCCTGCGTACGGCCGAAGACTGACGGCAACACGTTTATCCTCAGCCGAAAAAGCCGTACACATTCTTTTTTACCTCTTTTTTCTTTTTATTTGGAAGAAAAAGCGTACCTTTGCATTTCTAAACAGCATCAGACAAGGTCATTAGAATTCAAAAACAAGAGATTTCAACAACATTCATGAGCATAAGGAACAATTCACAATTCCAGATGATAGCAGACTACGAGGGTGACATTTCCGTATTGCTGGAGGGGAACGACTCCGGCGAATACCCCGTCCTTTGCACACGCAACCTCGTCATGTTCCCCACCGTCATAGCGCCCATCATAGCGGGCAGACCACAAAGTCTGGCTCTGACCAGGAAAATGGAGGAAACACAAGACGGCGTGTTCTGTATCTTCTGTCAGAAGGACGAAGACTGTGAACACCCTGGCACTAACGACCTCTACTCTATAGGCGTCTTTGCCAAGATACTGAAAAGCGTCAACATGCCCGATACGCCCGAAGGCCCCAACACTACCGTCGTGGTACAGGCCATGGGGCGTTGCAGACTCAAGAAACTGACGGGTAAGCAACCATACTACACGGCACAAGTGGAAAAACTCCCTGAGAAAATCCCCAGTGCCAAGAATACCCTCTACCTCACCATGAACAACATGCTGAGGCAAGAGGCCATGAAATACCTGCACAACAACGAGGAGTTTGGGAGCGAGGCGGAATATGCCCTCGGAAACATCAGCAACCCCTTCCTGCTTACAAACTTCATCTGCACCAACATGCCTTTCGACCTGCCCGAAAAGATAGCCATGCTCTCCACTGCCGACCTTACCGTCAGGGTGTCGCTTGCCTTGAAAGCCATGGACAAGGAGATGCAGTTGCTCAAGATACAGGCCAGGATAAGGCAGAAGACGCATTTCGACCTGGACGAGCAGCAGAAGGAATATTTCCTGCAGCAGCAGATAAAAAACATACGTGCCGAACTGGGCAATGATGACTCCAACCCCGAGAAAAAGGAACTGAAGGAGAAAGCTGCCACCAAGAAATGGAACGAGCAGACGGCAAAGGCATTCAATAAGGAGTTCAACAAACTGGACACCGTCAATCCCCAAAGTCCCGACTACCCCATCATCGTAAACTATCTGCAGGCCATGGTAGACCTGCCGTGGAACGAATATACCGAAGACAACCTGAGTCTCAAACATGCCAAGCGCATACTCGACCAGGACCACTACGGCATGGAGAAGGTGAAGGAACGTATTCTGGAGCACTTGGCCGTAAGGTCGCTGCGCGGAGACATGAAAAGCCCGATTATCTGTCTGTACGGTCCTCCGGGAGTGGGCAAGACCAGTCTGGGCAGGAGCATAGCAAAAGCCATGGGCAGGAAATACGTTCGCATGTCACTGGGCGGTCTGCACGACGAGTCGGAGATTCGCGGGCACCGGCGTACATACATCGGAGCCATGCCCGGACGCATCATCAAGAACATACAGAAGGCTGGAAGCAGCAATCCTGTGTTCATCCTCGACGAGGTGGACAAGGTTACGCGCGACACCTACCACGGCGACCCCTCCTCGGCATTGCTCGAAGTGCTCGACCCGGAGCAGAACAAAGCCTTCCATGACAACTACCTCGATGTAGACTACGACCTGTCGAAGGTTTTGTTCATTGCCACGGCTAACGACATTGGCTCCATCCCTGCCCCCTTGCGCGACCGCATGGAGATGATTGAGGTGGGAGGATACATCACCGAGGAAAAGATAGAAATAGCCAAACGTCACCTCGTGCCGCGCGAACTGACCGACACCGGACTCAACAAGTACGAGCCCAAGATAAAGTTTACCAAGGCGGCGCTGGAAAACATCATCGAGCACTATACCCGCGAAAGCGGAGTAAGACAGCTCGAGAAGCAAATAAACAAGGCATTGCGCAAGCTGGCCTACCAGTTGGCTTGCTCCGATAAACTGGAGAAGACTACCATCACGCCGGCCGACACCGAGGCCCTTTTGGGCAACCCGCCCTTCAACCGCGACATCTACCAGGGCAACAGCTATGCTGGCGTAGTGACGGGGTTGGCATGGACATCGGTGGGAGGCGAGATTCTCTTCATCGAGACATCGCTGAGCAAGGGCAAGGCCGGCAAGCTGACACTTACCGGCAACCTGGGCGACGTCATGAAAGAGTCGGCCGTCATCGCCCTCGAATACGTCAAGGCGCACGTAGACCTTCTGGGCATCGACTACCGCATCTTCGAGAACTGGAACATCCACATCCACGTACCCGAGGGCGCCACGCCCAAAGACGGTCCTTCTGCCGGAATAACCATCGCCACAAGCATCGCCTCTGCCCTCACACAGTGCAAGGTGCGCAAGAACACGGCCATGACGGGCGAGATAACGCTCCGCGGCAAGGTGCTGCCCGTGGGTGGCATCAAGGAGAAGATACTGGCGGCCAAGCGTGCCGGCATCACCGACATCGTCATCTGCCAGGCCAACAGGAAGGACATCGAGGACATCCCCGAAATCTATCGCAAAGGCGTAAGTTTCCACTATGTAGAGACCGTAGCCGACGTTTGGGACTTTGCCCTCACCCGGGAGAAGGTAGACTCACCCGTCGACCTGACCGTAAAAGAGACTACGGAGAAGACACAGGAGTCCTGACAGCAAAACATAACACAGGAAGAGCAAACATGAAATTCGAACTACAGATAACGGACAAGGCAAGTGATGCGCGTACAGGCATCATCACTACCGACCACGGACAAATCAAGACACCTATCTTCATGCCCGTAGGAACGGCAGGCACCGTAAAGGGCGTACATTTCGAGGAACTGCGCAGGCAGGTGAAGGCACAGATCATACTGGGCAACACCTACCACCTCTACCTACGTCCCGGTCTGGATGTGCTGCGTGCGGCTGGAGGTCTCCATGGCTTCAACGGGTGGGAACGCCCCATCCTCACCGACAGCGGTGGCTTTCAGGTATTCTCCCTCACGGGCATCAGAAAACTGAAGGAAGAGGGATGTGAATTCCGCTCTCACATAGACGGAAGCAAGCACATCTTCACCCCCGAGAACGTGATGGATACCGAGCGCATCATCGGTGCCGACATCATGATGGCCCTCGACGAGTGCCCGCCGGGACAGAGCGACTTCCAGTATGCCAAGAAAAGTCTCGAGATGACACAGAGGTGGCTTGACCGCTGTCTGAAACGGTTCAACGAAACGGAACCGCTCTACGGATACACGCAGAGCCTCTTCCCCATCGTGCAGGGATGCACCTATCCCGAACTGCGTCGCGAGGCAGCCAAGTTTGTGGCCGACAAGGGCGCCGACGGCAATGCCATCGGTGGTCTGGCCGTAGGCGAACCTACCGAGGTGATGTACGAGATGATAGAGGTGGTAAACGAAATACTGCCCAAGGACAAACCACGCTACCTCATGGGTGTGGGCACACCGCAGAACATCCTTGAGGCCATAGAGCGCGGCGTGGACATGTTCGACTGTGTCATGCCGACACGCAACGGGCGCAACGCCATGCTCTTCACCTACGAGGGCACGATGAACATGCGCAACAAGAAGTGGGAGATGGACTTCAGTCCTGTAGACCCTGACGGGTGTGACATCGACCGCACCACCACCAAGGCTTACCTCCACCACCTCTTCAAGGCACAGGAACTGCTGGCCATGCAGATAGCGAGCATCCACAACCTGGCCTTCTACCTGCGCCTTGTCACCGATGCACGCCAGCATATCGAGCAGGGAGACTTCGTGCAGTGGAAAGCTTCTGTCATCGACCAGTTGGGCAGAAGAAGATAATCAAACAAAAACGAACAGCACCAAGGGTGTAGACGAAGATGAAAACAAAAAGCCAAATCAGGAAACACCGTCGCTTTTACAAGGCGGCAAGATGTGTCGGGCGCCACTCCGGAATGCTCGGCAAAGCCTGCCTGTGGACGGCACGCAAACTCAGGTTCCTGCGTTTTCTCAGGTTCCTGACCTTCCTCAACCCGTTCAGATACGTCTACCGCCTGGACTGGTACATCATACGGAAGTTTGTGGGCACCTACTTTTTCTCCATCCTGCTCATCATCTCCGTGGCCATTGTCTTCGACGTCAACGACAACCTGCCCAAGTTCAGCGAGAACCATGCTCCTCTCACGGCCATTGTCTTCGACTACTACGCCAACTTTGTGCCGTATTTTGCCAACCTCTTCAGTGCACTCTTTGTCTTCATCGCCGTCATCTTCTTTACCTCCAAGATGGCTGGCAATTCGGAGATTATCGCCATCATGGCGTCAGGTGTTTCCTTCAAGCGGCTTTTGCGCCCATACATGCTTACCTGCGTCATGCTCTCGGCCCTGTCGTACACGCTCTCGGCCTATGTCATACCCCACGGCACCGTGGTGAGGATGAATTTCGAGAACACTTACAAGAAAAAGACGCGCAACAACTCTGCCGACAACGTACAGCTGCAGGTGGACAAGGGCGTAATAGCCTATCTGCAGCATTACGACAACACGCAGAAGAGAGGATTCGGTTTCTGCCTCGACAAGTTCAAGGACAAGAAACTGGTAAGCCACCTTACGGCCATGGAGGCACAATACGACACCATCTCCGATTCCAAATACCACTGGAAAATACGCAACTGGAAGGTGCGCCAGCTGCAGGGGCTCAAGGAGCACATCACCAGCGGAGCGGAGAAGGATACGGTCATCATGATGGAGCCTACCGACCTCGTCTACTCCAAGGGACAGCAGGAAACCTTCACCAGTCCCGAGCTGAAGGATTACATCTCCAAGCAGATAGACCGCGGTTCGGGCAACGTTGTGCAGTACCAGGTAGAGTACCACAAACGCATTGCCGCCTCCTTCGCCTCCTTTATCCTCACCATCATCGGCGTGTCGCTCTCGTCACGCAAGCGTAAAGGAGGAATGGGCACTTCACTGGGCATCGGACTGGCCCTCAGCTTCAGTTACATCATGCTGCAAACCGTCTCGGCCACCTTTGCCATACAGGCCGACTTCCCACCCATGATTGCAGCATGGCTGCCCAACATTCTTTTCGCCTTCGTGGCATATTTCTGCTACCGCAAAGCACCGAGGTAAGAGAGAAGAAACGATTCATTAACAACACACAACATCCGCGATGGCCATGGCATCCCTTCCGGGACATGTGACGCACGAGAGCTGGCCACCAACGATTGTAAAACACAAACTGACAAGTATGTATTTCGACGAATTAGACTTAAACGACAACGTGCTTGATGCGCTCTACGACATGCGCTTCGAGACTTGCACTCCCGTACAGGAGAAATGTATACCAGAGATATTGGAGGGACACGATGTTATGGGCGTTGCCCAGACAGGAACGGGAAAAACGGCCGCCTACCTGCTGCCCGTGCTGAGCAAGCTCGATGACGGCGGGTATCCTGCCGATGCCATCAACTGTGTCATCATGTCGCCCACACGCGAACTGGCACAGCAGATAGACCAGGCCATGCAGGGCTTCGGCTACTACCTCCACGGAGTGAGCAGCGTGGCCGTATACGGAGGCAACGACGGCAACCGCTACGATCAGGAGGTGAAAAGCCTGCGCATGGGTGCCGACGTGGTGATAGCCACGCCCGGACGCCTCATCTCACACATCAGCCTGGGCAATGTAGACCTCAGCAAGGTTAGCTTCTTCATTCTCGACGAGGCTGACCGTATGCTCGACATGGGATTCTCCGAAGACATCAAGACCATTGCCGCCAAACTTCCGCAGACGTGCCAGACCATTATGTTCTCTGCCACCATGCCCGACAAGATAGAAGAGCTGGCCAAGACATTGCTCAAGGACCCTGTAGAGATAAAACTGGCCGTGAGCAAACCGGCAGAGAAGATACAGCAGAAAGCTTACGTATGCTACGAAACACAGAAGATGGACATCATCAAGGATATCTTCAAGGCGGGCGACCTGAAGCGCGTCATCATCTTCTGCGGCAGCAAGATGAAGGTGAAGCAGGTGGCTGGCTCCTTGCAACGCAAGCACATCAACTGCGGCGAGATGCACTCCGACCTTGAGCAGGCTGAACGCGACGAGATGATGTTCAAGTTCAAGAGCGGACAGATAGACGTGCTCGTGGCTACCGACATCGTGGCACGCGGCATCGACATCGACGACATCGCACTGGTCATCAACTATGATGTGCCCCACGACACAGAAGACTACGTACACCGCATAGGACGAACAGCGCGTGCCGACCGCGATGGTGTGGCCATCACCTTTGTCAGCGAAGATGACATCTTCTACTTCCAGCAGATAGAGAAATTCCTGGAAAAGACCGTAGAGAAAGTGGCTCTGCCCGAAGGATGCGGAGAGGGACCTGAGTACAGCCGTCAGAGCAAGCCTCGACGCAACGGCAACAACTCGGCCAAGAGTCGTCGGCGCAAGGACCGCGACCAGACGGCACACAAGCGCAAGCCCAACAACCGCAAGGACCGCCCCGAGAAGGCCAAGCGCCAGGGTGACACTGCAACGGCTCAAGCCGGTGTAGCAGACAAGTCGCAGGCTACGTCACAGCAGCACGACAACAAACCTAAGGCTGACGCTCCACAACCCGCCAACAACGAGCAGGGACAGCAGCAAGAAGGCACCGAAAAGAACAAGGCGCAGAGAAAACAAGGAAAGCGCAGGCGTCCTGCTGGTGCTAACGCCAATGCTGGTGCTAACGCCAATGCCGAGAATGCTAAGAAGCAGAACCCCAATAACAAGCAACAAGACGGCAAGCAAGACTACGCCAACAAGAATGCCAACCGCAATGGCAACAGGCCTAACGGCAACCGCAAGGATGCTGCCAACGGGCAGGATAACGCCAACAGAAACAATGCCAAGCCGCGCAAGAACAACAACCGTCGTGGCAAGAAACCTGCACAGACGGCAGAAACTCCACGCAAGGTGACACCCATCGTCAATCCTCCCAAGAAAAAAGACAATGTGGTGAAAAAGATTTTCCGGAAGATTTTCGGAAAGTAAAGTTTTTTAGCTTTCTGAAGTTCCGAAAATTTGGAAGTTAAGGGGAGTTAAGAGGGTTATCGCTCTCTACGAGAACTCTGAAATTTAGGGACAACACCTTTCTTGTTGGATTTTTGCCATAAGCAAGTAAGGCTGTTGTCCCTTAACTGTTTAAGGGGATTTGCAATCCCCGCCCTTTTACTGTTTAAGAGGATTTGTAATCCCCGAATTCCCTTGACTTCTTTTACTTCTCACACTTCAGAAAGCTGAGTTTTTAGCCTGTCCTTTTACTCCTCACGCTTCAGAACCATCCCTCCATCGCAACTGCCAGAAAGCTACTGCCGAAGCAGCCGCCACGTTGAGGGAGTCTACCTGGTGGGACATCGGGATGCGCGCAACGTAGTCGGCCTGGGAAATGACCTCATGCGGAAGTCCGTCCCCTTCCGTCCCCATCAGCAATGCCAACTTGGGTTCAGCCATCAGTGTCGCATCATCTATCGGCACGGAAAGGTCAGTCAGGGCCATAGCTACAGTCTTGAAGCCAAGGGCAGAAAGCTGCTTTTGTGGTTCGTCCACCCACGTCCACGGAACGAGGAACACCGCCCCCATGGATACGCGCACCGAACGCCTGTTGTAAGGGTCGCAAGAGTCGTGGGTAAGCAGTACTGCATCGATGCCGAGCGCTGCGGCCGAACGGAAGATGGCCCCTATATTGGTGGTGTCCACCACGTTGTCTATCACCACGATGCGGTGCGCCCCCCGGCAAACGTCCTCTACCTTGCGAGGCAACGGTCTGCGCATGGCACAAAGCACACCGCGCGTCAACGTGTATCCCGTAAGCGAAGCCAGAAGTTCCCTATCGCCCGTATAGACAGGCACATCGGGCGGCAGACGCATGATGATGTCTTTCGCATCGCCCTCTATGTGCCGTTCCTCACACAACAGGGCCACAGGTACATACCCTGCATCGAGGGCCACCCTTATAACCTTGGGGCTCTCGGCTATGAACACTGCCTTGGAAGGGTCCTTGCGCGAGCGAAGTTCCGCCTCGGTAAGCCCGGCAAACATTTCCACACCAGCATGGTCAAGCCGTTCTATTCGTATAATAGGCATAATCTCAATTTTTCTTGTCAAGGGAACATGGGGTAATCGTCAAAACGAGGCTTACGTTTCTCAAGGAAAGCCTTGCCACCCTCCTGTGCCTCGTCCATGGTGTAGTAGAGCATGGTGGCGTCACCAGCCAACTCCTGTATGCCCGCCTGTCCGTCGAGTTCGGCATTCAGTCCGGCTTTGATCATGCGCAGAGCCAAGGGCGAGCGTTCCATCATGATTTCGGCCCACTCCACACAAGTGTCCTCCAGTTTGTCGAGCGGCACCACCTTGTTCACCATGCCCATCTCCTCGGCCTCACGTGCCGTATACTGCTTGCAGAGGAACCATATCTCGCGTGCCTTCTTCTGTCCTACCATACGTGCGAGATAAGAGGCGCCAAACCCGGCATCGAAGCTGCCCACCTTCGGCCCCGTCTGCCCAAAGATGGCATTCTCCGAGGCGATGGTGAGGTCGCACATCACATGGAGCACATGACCTCCGCCTATGGCATAGCCGTTCACCATAGCGATGACGGGCTTGGGCAATCGGCGTATCTGCATCTGCACATCGAGCACATTGAGTCGTGGCACCCCGTCGTTACCCACATAGCCGCCACGGCCCTTCACATTCATGTCGCCACCGGCACAGAACGCCTTGTCGCCGGCACCCGTAAGGATGACCACACGGATGTCAAGACACTCGCGACAATAGCTGAAGGCCTGCGACATCTCCCATGTCGTGCGGGGCGTGAAGGCGTTGCGCCAACGCTCGCGGTTGATGGTGATCTTGGCGATGTGCTTGTATTCCTCGAAGAGGATTTCCTTGAAATCAAACCCTTCTATCTTTTTCCATTCTCTCATATCGTTTATAATGCTGAATTTAAATATTGAATTACTCGGTTTTCCAGCCGACCCAATCCCTCCCATTCTTTTTGATGACAAAGTTAAGCAAAATAATTGTAAAAGCCGAAAGGCGTGTTCTAAAAATCAAAGAAGGATTTCATCGCCATATTGTCGATGTCGATGTCTGTGAATACCTCCAGCAGCATGGGCCGTTCGCTCTCGGTATGGATGAGCTTGTCTATGCCGTATTGCATGGTCTTCATATTGTCGGCTCCCATGTACACGATGTCATTGGCCTGGCAGGCATTGACGGCCGATGTATGGTGTTCTGCCATCACCAGCTTCTCTCTCGCCTTGCTATCCTTCAGTCCTTTGAATTTCCCGAAGATGGCCCCTCCCCCATTGTTGAGCACAATGATGCGGAGACTCCCGCTGATGTTCCGGTTCCAGAGGGCGTTCTGGTCATAGAAGAAACTGAGGTCGCCCAATACGCAGAACACCTTCTGCTGTTTTTTGGCATCAGGGTCGTGCCGTTCCGCCATATATACCGACAGTCCAGCCGCAGCCGACAACGTGCCCTCTATGCCGTTAACGCCCCTGTTGCAGTGTACATACTGCCGGGCATAGATGCCGGCCAATCGGATGGGCATACTGTTGCCGTAGAAGATTCGGCACGCACGGGTGTCGTCCATGGCATGTGCGAGATACTCTTGCTGGAAATACCTTACCGTTGCCATGCTGCTGAATGGTGGTTGATAGTTGTAGGCATGTAGCTTGGCATCCATCAGCGCGTTTTCCCACCGGTCTTTGAACTCCTCCACCTCTTTCTTATACTTCTGGTCGTAGTCGGTCATCGCACTGGCCAGTTGGTCGGGGTCGGCATGGAAGATACGGTCGAGGTGCATGAACGTGTCCATGCACTCTCCGTCCTTGCTTGCCCTCCACACCTTGGTGCCCTCCCGGGCTGCCGCCTTGCGCAGGAATTGCTTCAGTCGCTTGCTCACGAGGTTGCCACCCACATAGAGGATAAAGTCGGGCATATAGGCTTCGTCGTCCCCCACCTTATATAATACCTCCTCAAAACTGCTTGTAGACAACTTGTAGGAAAATTCGCGCCGTGCAGGGTCTTGGCTGGCGGTGCCGAGGGCCGTCGGTTCTATCAAGGTGACGGCCCACGAGCGGATGTCCTTGATACCGCAGAGCGACGTGGCGGGATAGTCCTGCCCCACTACTATCATCGGTTTTTTAGCTTCGAGGAAGTCGAGCATGTCGCCATAGTGGAACGTGCCGCCGAAGAGGTTGGTATGCACATAGTCGAGCCATCGGGTATGGGGCAACTTCTCTACCGTAAACTGATAGAGCGGTTCGGCTATCTGTATGTTGATGTGTACGGGTCCCGTCTTGCGGTGCACGCAGTCCAGCACGGCCTCATGCACCATGCGTTCGCAATACCATGCCTGCTCGTCGTGTAGCTGCTTGCCGCCGCCATCCTCTCCGTAACAAACCGGGATGACCGGGAGATTGACGCTCCTGTTTACCATTGTCCCGAAGACATGGGCTTGGGGCAGGGTCTGTCCGTCCTGCTGACCTATCCACGCCTCGGGTCTGTCGGCAGAGATGACGATGACGGGCAGTTTCTGATAGAAAGCCTCGGCCACGGCAGGATAAAGGTTGAGTAGTGCCGAACCCGACGTGACACACACCGCCACAGGGTCCGGACAGGGTGCGGGATCGCCCATGGCCAGTCCCAGGGCAAAGAAGCCTGCGCTCCGCTCGTCGGTGACGGGGTAGCAGGTAACATCCTCCAATTCATTGAAATTGTGCACAAGGGGAGCGTTGCGGCTACCCGGACAAACCACCACCCTTCTGACGCCGTGGCTCCTAAGCACACTGGTCAGGATATTGACATTCTCGATATTGCTGAACATAGAAAAAATGATTAATACAACACGCGTTTCATCGTTCCCATTTTCGCTTCGGTCTCGCCCCATTCCTTCTCCGCCTCGCTTTCCTTGAGCAGTCCTCCGCCGGCATAGAGTTCGCATGTGCCGTCCTGCAGGATGTTCATGCATCGGAGAGACACGAAAAGATGAGTCTTGCCCGATAGCGACAAAGGCCCCGCAAACCCACTGTAATACTTGCGTGGCTGACGCTCATTTGCCAGGATGAACATGCGGGCCTCTTCCTTCGGGATGCCACAGACGGCGGGTGTAGGATAGAGCCTTTCGAGCACATCGCCCAGACGGCTCGTGTCTTCCAAGCAGAAACTGATGTCGGTACGCAGATGGTACAGGTTGGCAGCCATCGTGGTATAGGGTCCCTTGAGCGAATAGTCATCGGTGAAGCCCTTGACACACTGCTCTATGTAGTCGGTGACATACTGCTGTTCCTCCCTGTTCTTCTCCGACCACACCACGCCCTCCACCGGATAGTCGGCCACCGTGCGCGACGGTGGTGCCTTCTGCGTACCGGCTAGCGACATCGTGGCAAACTCCCTTCCGTCACCCCTCAGCAGCACCTCGGGCGTGGCCATCAGCCACATGCCCGTCTTCTCTGTACAGAACAGGGCCACGAAGAGCCGCGGAAACATACGGCATGCGCGCATAAAGAGCACCTCGGCGGGCACGTCTGTCGTCAACCGCAACTTCCTTGCCAACACGATCTTGCGAAACACCCCCACGTCCAGTCGGTCGTGGAAGAGTGCAAAGCTGTCGGCATATGCCTGCTTCTCTTGTGCGTTCAGCCCTGTCGCGCTTACCGCTTTTCCATTACTTCCGTCCGTGCCTTTCCCCGGTTCGTCATCTGCAATATGCAACAGACGGCCCTCGTCAGGATGCATCAGCACTACGGGGCATTCGGGCGAAGGGGCAAAGGGGGCCATGACAAAGCCCTCCTTGCCGTTGAGCTGCGCCACGGAGGCGAGCACCTCCGGCTCCCCCTTGTGCTGCTCCACATAGACGGCATGGTGCAGATAGGGCAATCTGTAATACGCAAACGCCGCCATCCTCTTATTTTGCCGACTTGTCTGCAGACTCCTTCTTGGGGGTGAACACATAGTTGGTCACCTGCACCGAGCATATCAGGTCGCCCGCTCCGTTCTTGATGTCCACCTGCCAGGTATGCAGCGTGCGCCCTTTGTGCACGAGTTTTCCGTAGGCGGTAACGGTATCGCCTTCCGATACGGCAAGCACATGACTTCCGCTCACGTTGATGCCTACGGCTATCTGCCCCGGACAAGCCGCAAGCGAACCTATGCCCGCCACGTTCTCGGCCAACGCCAGCGAAGCTCCTCCGCTGAGGAATCCGAAAGGTTGGCGGTTGCGCTCGTCCACCTTCATGGTGGCCATCAGTGTGTCGGGTTCGGGGGTGGAGATGAATTTCATGCCGAGGGTCTTTGACAAGCCGTCGGTCTTGCTGATGCGTTCGATGATTTGCTCTACGTTCATATTTATATATGTTGTATCAACAGTTCAATTATGTCACAAAGGTACTGTTTTCTGCCCACAAGGCAAAATTTTGCACAATTATTTATCGTCCCAATTATTAAAAAGGATAAAATAGCGTGCCGTTTCGGATTTAATTTTGTATTTTTGCAGACAAAACAACAATGCGTGGGATTTTTAGAACACGCCTAAAGATACATTCTGAAAAAACATGAACATTTTAGAGTTGAGCGAACAGGAGATAGTTCGCAGACAGAGTCTTCAGACATTGCGCGAGATGGGGATCGACCCATATCCTGCAGCAGAGTTTCCAACCGACGCATTCAGCACCGACATCCGTGCCGAGTTCAAGGACGAGGACGAGCCACGCCAGGTGGTGATAGCCGGTCGCATGATGGGCCGCCGCGTGATGGGCAAGGCAAGCTTTGCCGAGCTGCAGGACTCTAAGGGAAGAATCCAGGTGTATGTCTCCCGCGACGAAATTTGTCCGGGCGAGAACAAGGACCTCTACAATACCGTATTCAAGAAACTGCTCGACATCGGTGACTTCATCGGTGTGAAGGGCTTTGTGTTCCGTACGCAGACGGGAGAAATCTCCGTCCATGCCAAGGAACTGTGCCTGCTCTCCAAGAGCTTGAAGCCGCTGCCTATCGTGAAATACAAGGACGGTGTGGCTTACGACAAGTTTGACGACCCAGAGTTGCGCTATCGCCAGCGCTACGTCGACCTCGTGGTCAACGACGGCGTGAAGGACACCTTCCTGCAGCGTGCCACCGTGCTCCGCACCCTGCGCAAGTTCCTCGACGACGCTGGCTACACGGAGGTGGAAACCCCTACCCTGCAGAGCATTGCCGGTGGTGCCTCGGCTCGCCCGTTCATCACCCACTTCAATGCGCTTGACCAGGACATGTATATGCGCATCGCCACAGAGCTTTACCTGAAGCGACTCATCGTGGGCGGCTTCGAGGGCGTGTACGAGATGGGCAAGAACTTCCGCAACGAAGGTATGGACCGCAACCACAACCCCGAGTTTACCTGCATGGAGCTGTATGTGCAGTACAAGGACTACAACTGGATGATGTCGTTCACCGAGAAACTCCTCGAGACCATCTGCATCGCCGTCAATGGTAAGCCCGAGCGTGAGATCGACGGACAGATCGTGAGCTTCAAGGCTCCCTATCGTCGTCTGCCTATCCTCGATGCCATCAAGGAGAAGACAGGCTTCGACTGCAACGGCAAGAGCGAGGAAGAGATCCGAAACTTCTGCAAGGAGAAGGGTATGGACGTGGACGAGACCATGGGTAAGGGCAAGCTCATCGACGAACTCTTCGGCGAGTTCTGCGAGGGTACCTTCATCCAGCCTACTTTCATCACCGACTATCCTGTAGAGATGTCTCCGCTCACCAAGATGCACCGATCCAAGCCGGGACTCACCGAGCGTTTCGAACTGATGGTGAACGGCAAGGAGCTTGCCAATGCCTACTCTGAGCTGAACGACCCCATTGACCAGGAGGAGCGTTTCATCGACCAGATGAAACTTGCCGACAAGGGTGACGACGAGGCGATGATCATCGACCAGGACTTCCTCCGCGCCCTGCAGTACGGTATGCCTCCCACATCGGGCATCGGCATCGGCATCGACCGCCTTACCATGCTCATGACCGGCAAGACCTACATCCAGGAAGTATTGCTCTTCCCCCAGATGAAGCCGGAGAAGAAGATGCCGCAGAGCAGCATCAAGGAGTGGGCTGAAGTTGGCGTGCCTGAAGAGTGGGCCTACGTGCTCCGCAAGGCAGGCTTCAACCTCGTTTCCGACATCTGCGGAGAAAAGGCACAGGGCCTGCAACAGAAGATAGGTGAAATAAACAAGAAATACAAGCTCGGCTACGAGAAACCTTCCGTCGACGACATCCAGTCTTGGATAGACAAAGCATCAAAAATATAATAAGTGTTTAATTGCGGTAAAATAGCGATAATAGGCGGCGGTAGCTGGGCTACCGCCATAGCCAAGATTGTGGTGGGACACACTCACCACATAGGCTGGTACATGCGTCGCGATGACCGCATCGAGGACTTCAGGCGCATGGGCCACAACCCTGCCTACCTCATTTCGGCACGCTTCGACGTAAACGAGATATTCTTCTCGTCCGACCTCAACAAGATAGTGCAGAACTACGACACGCTGGTGTTCGTCACCCCCTCACCCTATCTCAAGAACCACCTCAAGAAGCTCAAGACGCGCCTCAGTGACAAGTTTGTCATCACCGCCATCAAGGGCATCGTGCCCGACGAGAATCTCGTATGCTCAGAATATTTCCACCAGGTGTACGATGTGCCCTACGAGAACCTCGCCTGCATCGGAGGGCCCTCCCATGCCGAAGAGGTGGCGCTGGAACGGCTCAGCTACCTCACGGTGGGCTGTGCCGATACCGACAAGGCACGCGCCTTCGCCAACGACTGTCTGACCAGCGAATACATCAAGACGAAAACCTCCAGCGACGTCATCGGCATAGAGTATTCCTCGGTGCTGAAGAACGTCTACGCCATCGCTGCCGGCATCTGCGGCGGACTGAAGTACGGTGACAATTTCCAGGCGGTGCTCATGTCGAATGCCGTGCAGGAGATGCATCGTTTCCTCACCGCCGTCCACCCCATCGACCGCAGCATGTACGACTCCGTCTACCTGGGCGACCTGCTCGTGACAGGATACAGCAACTTCTCTCGCAACCGCACCTTCGGCACCATGATAGGCAAGGGCTACAGCGTGAAGAGCGCACAGATAGAGATGGAGATGATAGCCGAGGGATATTTCGGAACCAAGTGCATGAAGGAAATCAACCGCCACATGCACGTCAACATGCCGATACTTGATGCCGTGTACAATATCTTGTACGAGCGCATCAGTCCGCAGATAGAAATCAAACTTTTAACCGATTCATTTAGATAACTGAAAAATGAAAAGTATCAGCTTAAACATTACTAAGGCTGCATCATTCCTCGCAGAGGGTGCAGTGAAGGCTTACGAGCCTAAGGTGAAGGCCGCTCAGGAAGCTCTTGAGAACGGCACATGTGAGGGTAATGACTTCTTGGGATGGCTCCACTTGCCGTCTTCCGTCACCCCCGAGTTTCTCGATGAGATAGAGGCTGTGGCCAATACCCTGCGCCAGAAGTGCGAGGTGGTGGTTGTGGCAGGTATCGGCGGCAGCTACCTCGGTGCACGTGCCGTCATCGAAGGTCTCGGCAACTCCTTTGCCTGGCTCACCGCCGACAAGAAGAACCCCACCATCCTCTTTGCTGGCAACAACATCGGCGAGGATTATCTCTATGAATTGACATCTTACCTGAAAGACAAGAAATTCGGTGTCATCAACATCTCTAAGTCGGGTACTACCACCGAAACTGCCCTCGCTTTCCGCCTCTTGAAGAAGCAGTGCGAGGACCAGCGTGGCAAGGAAGAGGCCAAGGACGTGATTGTCGCCGTGACCGACGCCAAGAAGGGTGCTGCCCGCACTTGCGCTGACAAGGAGGGCTACAAGAGCTTTATCATCCCCGACAATGTGGGCGGCCGTTTCTCTGTACTTACTCCGGTAGGCTTGCTCCCCATCGCCGTGGCTGGCTTCGACGTAAAACAGCTCGTGGCAGGTGCCGCCGACATGGAGAAGGCCTGCGGCAAGGACGTGGCCTTCGAGGAGAACCCTGCAGCTATCTACGCTGCTACCCGTCAGGCTCTCTACACCCAGGCCGGCAAGAAGATAGAGATTGTCTGCAACTTCCAGCCCAAGCTGCACTACTTCGCCGAGTGGTGGAAGCAGCTCTACGGTGAGAGCGAGGGCAAGGACCAGAAGGGCATCTTCCCCGCAGCCTGCGACTTCACCACCGACCTCCATTCCATGGGGCAATGGATACAGCAGGGCGAGCGCTCCATCTTCGAGACCGTCATCAGCGTAGAGACACCGAATGAAAAGCTCCTCTTCCCCCACGACGACGAGAACCTCGACGGCTTGAACTTCCTGGAGGGCAAGCGCGTGGACGAGGTCAACAAAATGGCTGAGCTGGGAACGCGTCTGGCCCATGTGGACGGTGGCGTACCCAACATTCTGGTAAACGTTCCCCAGTTGAACGCCTACTACCTCGGCCAACTCATCTACTTCTTCGAGAAGGCTTGCGGCATCAGCGGTTTGCTGGAGGAGGTCAACCCCTTCAACCAGCCCGGTGTAGAGGCATACAAGAAGAACATGTTCGCCCTGCTCAACAAGCCCGGCTACGAGGCAGAGAGCAAGGCCATACAGGAGCGACTCAAGAACGAAAAATAACTTTTGAATTTAAGAGAAGCAAAAGGACAAAACTCTTGTCACTCACAATGAAGGACATCATTACAAGATACTTGCAAGTCCACGGCTTTGAGGAGTTCACCCCCAAAGCCGTGCTCTTTGACATGGACGGCGTACTCTACGACAGCATGCCCAACCATGCCGTGGCATGGGTAGAATCGATGCAGCGGTTCGGCATCCGCATGACCTCTGCCGATGCCTACGCCACCGAGGGCGCACGCGGCATAGATACCATACGAACGATGGTAAAGCTGCAGAAGGGTGAAGACATCACGCTGGACGAAGCCCAGAAGATGTACGACGTGAAGACCGAGATCTTTCATTCCCTCCCCACCGCTGCCGTATTTCCCGGTGCGCGTGAAGTGATGCAGAAGATAAAGGATGCCGGCATGCAGGTAGGTGTAGTGACTGGCAGCGGACAACGCCCGCTCATCCAGCGTCTGCTCGCCGATTTCGGTGACTACCTTGACGAGCGCCACATCGTTACCGCCTACGACGTGCAGCACGGCAAGCCCCACCCCGACCCCTATCTCATGGGGCTACAGAAGGCCGGCAACCTGAAGCCTTGGCAGGGTATTGTCGTGGAGAACGCCCCACTGGGCGTGCAGGCAGGCGTGGCTGCCAATATCTTCACCGTTGCCATCAACAGCGGTCCCCTGCCCGATGCAGAACTTACCGCCAAGGGCTGTAACGTCCTCTACCACCACATGACTGAGTTCT
>CAVKZC010000006.1:0-36746 GCA_963660455.1 Sphaerochaetaceae bacterium
CCGTCCTTGCTCAAGGCTTGTCCCTTTGCGGTCCCCCATGTATTGTCTACCTTAGGTGTCAGTTTGCCGTCGACCAGTTCGCCGTCATTATAACCGGCAACAGGACCGGAGGTGTGCGTACCCGTAACATTGGTGGTAGAGAAGTTGACTACAGACATGCTGTTGGGATCGTCGTTAGCCTTATAGTCGGCCTTCAGCGTACCGTCTTGTTCCACCACAGCCCACTCTTCATCGTTGCTTTGAGTGGTAGAACTCTGGGCATAGCCTGCCATGAAGGCAAGTGCCATCGAAATGAAAGTAAATGTTCTCTTCATAATCTTTTAGGTTTAAGTATTTAGTAAAAAAGGATATTAGTAATGTAAGGGCATCTCCCGATGCCTTGTCTTCGCATTGTGTATCTTCAGGCGTGTTCTAAAAAGTTCCACGCTCTTCAAACAATAGCTTAAAGTAAAAAGGGTGCGCTCCTTACTACGGGGCGCACCCTCTGTAGGTAATCTTAACTATATAGATGTATACTCTCTAAGGCGCTTATTCGGCTAGCGGGTCGAAAGTACCCTTGCTGTTGGTGTTGTAGTCATCCCATCCGATGGTCTGGGGCAGATCCTTGTTGGCTGTAGAAGCACCAGAGCTGAAGCCCAGGAAGTAATACTTGGGACGGAAGTTGATGTAGAGGAGGTTCTTGCTTGAGTCGTAAGAGTCACCCTTCTGCACCTTCTGCTTCAGGTTGGCGTTGTACCATGTGGCAAGGGTATTCAACTGCGACGTGAGGTCTTCCTTGCGGAGGTCGACACCTTCGGGACGTACCACACCAGCCTTTACCAGCGGGTCAGAATCGTAGGTTGTGCCACCCACACCATACTCATCAGCCACACGATACTGCAGTTTCTCACGGCGCTGACCGTTGAGCGGTGTGAAGCCGAGCCATGTGCAGGTGTTGCCACCCCAGCCTGTCAGTGTCCATGTAGCAGGAGCACCCGTCACCTTCTGTGCACCACCGTCGAAGAGCATCCAGCGGCGCAGGTCATCGAAACGCTTGCCCTCGTAGGCAAACTCTATCTCGCGGTCGTAGAGCACCTGCGAGAGACAGGTGGCCTGGTCGGAAGCGGCAGCAGGCGTAAGACCGAAGTCGTTGGCCTCTGACAAGCCGGCACGTGCACGTACCTTTCTCATATAGTTCATAGCCTCGTCCATATGACCGGCACCGGCAGCTACCTCAGCCAGATTGAGCAGCACCTCAGCAAAGCGTATCTCCATGAGCGGAGCAGCCGAGAAGAACGGTGCTGCACCATAGGTGGAAGTGGCTTCGTAAGTGTAGAGAGGCGAGTTGACATCATAGTCATCACTCTTCTTGCGCACGTATACACCCTGCGATTTCGTAAGCAGGTTGTCGGCACCGTAGCTGGTACCGCTCTCGGGATTGCCGGCATCACTCATGTCTGTGTACCATACATAGTTCCAGAGGGTGTAGTTGGCACCGTCGCTCGGGTTGTTTGCCTCCCTAGCAGAAGCATCTCCGTTATAAGCCCAACGGAAACCGGGGAAGGCAAATGTGCGGTAGAATCGCGGTTCGCGGTTCAGGAACGGCAGCTTGCTGTCATAGTCCTGCGTTGAGCGTGCCAGCTTGGTGTATGTGGTACAGGTAGCAGGAAGCATACCGTCCGACATAGGGAACTGGTCTATCAACATCTGCGAAGGAGCCTTTCCGCTACCGCCCGTGTTGCCGGGACGTATCTGGCGCTCCCATGTGTTGTTCTTCTGGGCGTCTTCACCAGTACCTACATAGTTGTTGAAGCGAGTTACAAAGACAGCCTCTGTGTTGCCATCCAACACGGCAAACATATGCGCGAAGGTAGAACCGTTCACATTGCTGCCGGCATTATAGAGACCATAGCCACAGTTGACGATGCGGTTGTAGTCTTCGGTCATCACTTTGTATGCATTGTTCCAGCGCTCCTGGTCGTTGGCGCGGTTGAAGAGCGGGCTGCACCACCACAGCATGAGACGTCCCTTCAGGGCGAGGGCTGTACCCGAGGTGACACGTCCCCAGTCACTGCCTGTCCATCCGCCATTCTCTGTCTTCTCAGCCAGCAGGTCGGCGGCATTGTTCAGGTCGGAGAGGATAAACTCGTATGTGGCCTTGGCTGAAGAACGCGGCGTCACTGATGTCTCCAGCGGATCGAGGTTCTCAGCCAGCAAAGGCACACCACCATACCACTTGAAGAGGTTGAAGTAGCACCATGCACGGAAGAAGTAGAGCTGTCCGAGGTAGATGTTCTTCGTATCCTGGGAAAGCGTACCCTCGCTTATACCCTTGATGGCGTCGTTCACATTGCGGATGCGTCCGTATACCGCAGCCTGGATGTTGCTCTGGTCGCCCATGAAGTAGTCGGGCACCGAATTGGTAGTACTGGTAGAGCTAAGTTCTATCTGCGGGTCTACGAACGAGCTGAAGCCTGCATACTCCTCGGTCGACTTGCCTGCCTCGTCGGCATTACCCACTGAGGGATATTTCCAGGTCATGTCACTGATATCGGGCAGACACCAGCTGTAGATATCGTTCAGACGACCGTTGCAGCCTTCCTCATAATTGTAAATATCCTTATTCACATTGTCGTAGTTTCTCTTTTCTTCCAGAAAGCTGTCGCTACAGGAGGCGAGCGCCATGGCAGAGACGAGACCCAGACTGAATAGTTTTATTGTTGTTTTCATTGTCATTGTCTTTTAGATTATTGAACATGCACCCCCGCTTAGAAAGAGAGGTTGATACCCACAGTCCACTTGCGCAGGTTAGGATAGCTTCCGTACGAACCAGCCAGCGGATTCATGAAACTGTCGGGATAGGGGTTGTAGAAGTTGATGAGGTTCTGACCTGTAACGTTGATGCGGCAACTGGTCACACCGAGGGGAGCCAGCCAGTTCTTGGGCAGCGTGTAAGCAACGGTAAGGCGGTTGAGCGCCACACGTGCTGTGCTTACTCTCCAGAAGCTGGAAGCCACGGCGTTCACACTGGAGTATGCCAGGTTGGGATAGTAGCCGTTGCGGTTCTCCTTCACTACGAGGTTACCCGATGCGTCGTACACGTCCTGATAAGAGTACATGTCGTCGGGATTCCAGAACGAAGGCATGTTACAGAACTCCAGGCTGCCTGTAGGCTTGAGGGCAGCACCCGGAATAGTGGTGTAGCCACCCCAGCTGGCACCTATCTGTGCCGAGAAGGAGATGCCCTTCCAGTCGGCGCCGAGATTCATGGTGAGTCCGTAGATATTGCTGCTGCGGTCGCCCAACTGCACCTGGTCGTTGTCAGCATCGACGATGCCGTCAGGACCGTCGTAGGTTCCTGTCTCGGGGTTGTATGCACCGCGTACATCCTTGTAGATGAGCATACCGGGGCGCACCTGGTCCTTGGTAAGGCCCATGTAGCTGGTGATGTTGTACTTGTCGAAGTACTCCTCGATGTCCTGGAAACTGCGGAACATACCGAGGCACTGCATACCCCAGAGGCCCACATCGGTGCGGTGGCCGGAGGTAATCTGGCGGTAGAGGTAGTCGGTGGCCCAGTCCATGTTGAGCACCTTGTTGTCAGACCATCCAGTGTTGATGCCCACACGATACTTGAAGTCCTTGCCTATCTTGTCCTTCCAGGTAATGGAGATTTCACCTCCCCATGAGTCCATCTCGCCGAGGTTGACGGCAGCACTCTGTGTACCCACGGTAGAGGGCACGCTCTGCTTGATGTTCATCAACATCTCGCGGTTCTTCTCATAGTAGTAGTCGAAGGTAAGACTCAGACGGTTGTGCAGGAAATGTGCATCGATACCGATATTGGTCTTGTAGTCCTTGTCCCAGTGTACGTCGGAATTGACAGCGGAGTTGTTCTTGTTGATGGTGATACGGTTGCCGGAACTGGTGTTGGCATCTGTACCGAAGATGACGCCGCGGTTGGCATCCTGTGCATATACCTGCATCCACTGCCATGCAGCGGTGTTGTCACGTCCGGTCATACCCCATGAAGCACGGAGCTTGAGGAAGTCGACCCACTTCACGTTGTTGCGGAACCAGTTTTCCTCCGAGATGACCCAACCGGCAGAGAATGCGGGGAAGGTACCCCAGTAGTTCTTGGGAGCGAACTTGGTGGAAGCGTCGGAACGGAGCAGAGCCTCGAAGAGGTACTTGTTGGCATAGCCGTAGTTGACACGTCCGATGTAAGACAGCGTACCGCTCTCACTGCGCGTGAAGACTGTAGACATATCTCCCGTTGCAGAGTTGTACTGCCCAGTGGTAAATGGATATGGGTTATTGCGCTGACCATTCAGGTATTCGCTCTCAGCCTCCGACTTCTCGATAGAGAACAGGCCTGACACGTGGTGCAGCCCGAAGTCGCGCTGATACTGCACGGTAAAGTTGAGCTGGTAGTTGTCCGTACGCGTCATGGTACGTGCCAGATAGTCACCGTTGGCGTACGTCTTTCCAGCGAAGTTACCCGCTGCCAGATAGTCGAAGCCTTCTGTATCACCGCTGGTAGGTGTATAGAGGTGCATACCGCTACCATAGCGTTTGTTCATGCTGTAGATCGTGAAGCTGGAACCGTACTCGTTGGTCTTGGCTGTGTTGATACTCTTGGAGTAAGAGAAGCGCAGCTGCAAGCCTTTCAGTATCTTGCTCCACCCGAAGTCGTAGTTTACGCTGGCGTTGATGTTCAGGTTGGAGTTCATGTTCTTGCTGTAGTCGCCGTTGTTCTGCAGGGTAGCAAAGTTGTAACGCTGGTTCTGGCCTTCCTCAGTGTTGCTGGGGCCATAGGCCAGGATGTCGTATCCGTTGACAGACTCGGGCATATAGGTAGGACGCGTGAGGAGGAGGTTGTAGTCCTTCTCGTCGCCCGAACCGCCCACCTTGACGAGGGGCTTGTTCTTCGTGGCATAGTCACCGCTCACATTGATGCCGGCACCCAACCACTTGCTTATCTTCACGTCCACACCGGCACGGTAGTTCCAACGGCTGTAGTCGAGCTTGCCGAGGTTACCGTCCTGGTCGAAGTAGGCAATGCTGCCAAAGTAGTTCACCCTGTCGGTGGCACCGCTCACGTTCACGCTGTGCTTCTGGGTGAAACCGGTAGACCAGTACTTGTCCAGCAGGTCGTAGTCCAGTCCCTTCATTGCCTCCAGCTCGTCGGCCTGGAAGAGAGCCGTCTGCTTGTTGAGCGAGGTATTGGTGGGGTCGGCAGCTTTCACTGCATTGTAGAGGCGGCCGTAGTTGTAGGCACTCAGCATCTTGGGGCGAGACACCTCGTCGGTAAATCCGAAGGTACCGTTGTAAGACACGCGGGGAGCACCCAACTTACCCTTCTTGGTGGTGACAAGGATAACACCGTTGGCAGCGCGCGCACCGTAGACGGCGGCACTGGCATCCTTCAGTACGGAGATGCTCTCCACCTCAGAGGCATCGAGGTTGTTAAAAGCCTCGGCACCGAGGTTCTGCGTGGTGTTGCCCACCTTCACGTCGTTGGGGTAGATGTATCCGTCGATGACGAAGAGGGGCTGCTGTGCAGTCGAGCCGATGTCGCCCAGCGAGTTGGTGTCACGTATGGAGATACGGGCATTCTCACCCGGACGGCTCTCACCGCCACTCACGCTCAGACCGTTCACCAGTCCACCGAGGGTAGAGGCAAGACCGCTGTTGGCAAGGTCCTGTATCTCGTCGGTAGGTATGCTGGCCACCGAACCGGTAAGGTGGGCCTTCTTCTGGGTGCCGTAACCTACCACTACCACCTCGTCGAGCGCCTTGTTGTCGGCCACGAGCTGCAGCTTGCCACCAGTGGTCTGTGCGTCCTTGAAGCCGAGGTACGTCACGGTAATCTTGCCGCCCTTGGGCACTTCTATCTTGTAGTTGCCGTCAAAGTCGGTGATGACGGCATTCTTGGTACCGGCCACCTTCACGGTAGCACCGATGACAGGTTCGCCCAGGTCGTCGACGACAGTACCCTGCACTATTCTGTTCTGGGCCATGGCAGGCAGTGCACACGTCATTGCCAGTCCGAAGGCCATTGTCTTGATATATTTTCGTTTCATCTTATTTTCACGTTTAGATTTGTACTGTTAGGTTGCGAGGCTTTACTTCCAGCGCGGGTCTCCGATGGTGCTGGAGATGGCACCCGTGGCATGGAAATACACACCACCGTTAGGCTTGGTAAAGTCGAATTCCTGGCGTGTCATCGTCTCGTCGAAACCGGGATCCTCTTCGGTCACCCACTTTTCCAAGTCGGTACCGTCTATCGGGTTCGCAATGCCCCATGCCGTATTCAGGTTCTGGTGATAGGTTATCTTACAGTTGCCCTGGAAGAATTTCTGTAGACGCCATGTGTCGTAGAAGATATTGTTGTCGTACGTAATCTCGTAGCTGCTGGAATTAGGCGTGTTGTTGGCAAACTCCTTCTTGTTCATCGTGCGGATAAAGGTATTGTCCGTCATGGTGCAAGAGCCGCTGGCTGTCGGGAAGACACGGTCGAGATCCTTGTGGTTGAAACGTATCATACGTGTCTTGCCGTTGTCGAGGATATTGTAGATAGTACTACTCTTGACGGTGATGTTCTTGATGCCACCATACCAGAAGCTACCGCCTGTCGGCGACTTGAAACCACCGCTGTATGCACAGATTACAGCACAGTTGCTGTATTTGGTACCATCACAGTTGAGCTGTACCACACTGTTCAGAAGTCTGAAGTCGGCGATACCCCAAGAGCAGTCACCCACGGCAAAGAGACAGTTGGGCACATTCTTGAAGCGGCACTCTGAGATGATGATGGGGTCCTGCAGAACATACACATCGGCAGGCTTGTTGCTGTTCTTGCCGGCAGCTACATTCTGTGCTGTGGCAGAGCAGGAAGCTGGAGGATTGGCAGACATCTCGATGACGCCCCACTTGGTGGCAAGGGCTGTACAGTCGAAGTCGATGAACTTCACCTTCAGCTGGGCAGATGTCATGATGACAGCCTTCTCGCCCATCGTTACTATCGGGTGGGCTATCTTGTTGCCGCGCAGTGTCATCTTGTTGGCCTGGAAGTCGATGGTGTCGTTGCAGGTATACACACCCGAACGCTCCAGCTCGAAAGCCTGCTCTTCGTCAGAATTCTGCAGGTTGGCCTTGATAAACTCGGCGATGTCGTTGCCAGAAGGAATAACCGTGGCAGGAACCATCGTGCTGGCCGCAACCGAAGAGGCAGAGTCTGCTTCGGTATTGTTCTTGGCGGCATTGCCAAGTGTGCGGACGAAGATATAGTAGTTGGTATCCTCGTCTGTCTTGAACTGGTAGGAAGTGGCATCGACGGTATCTGCTGCCACCAGATAAATACTGTCGGGATTGTCGGCATTGTATGCCTTACATTCGTAACCGCCGGCACCATACACCACCTTCCATGACACCTGGATGCGGTCAGACCCGTCTGAAGCGGAAACTTTCTTGACATTGGCCGTAGACAGTTCCGGCGACTGAAGTTTGACACCGCTTACACCGGAGTCGAACCGCTCGTTCTCGTCGAAACCATCCGTTGCACACGAACCGAGGGACATAGCTCCTGCCAGCGTCATGGCAAAGGCAAGCATCCCCTTACGTGCATCAAAATGATTTCTTTTCATAATTGATTCTTTTAGGTTTAACATATTGTTTAAATTAGTATTTCTTTCGTTTCTTTTCGTTTCGCAACCCGAAGGGTGTTCGGCAATCGTTCGAACCTTATTCGATGATCGTTCGAACCTTATTCGGATTTTATTCGAACACCTCTTTCAGATAAGCTACGTTACGCGAGAAATTGTACTTCACGTCGCGCACACGGGTAACATCCCTGCTGCGCTCCACCACGAGCCATCCGCTCCACCCCATACGGTCGAGTGTCTTCTTGATACGGGGCAGGTCGATGTGGGGGTCTTCGCGCAGGTTGACACTGTCGGTATTGGACGCATGTATCTGCACGATGCGCTTGGCACCGAGTTGCTTCAGTTCACGGCAGATGTCGCGGTGGTTGTCCGCAGCATCCTGAAAGTTGTAGTAAATCTTGATATTGTCGCTCTTGACAGCACGCAAGAGCCGCTTGTTCCACTTGGCATCCATGCCTGTACGGATGCCGATGACCACGCCCTCCCTGCGTGCCATCTCGCCTGCCGTGCGCAGGCGCATAATGAGCGAGTCGCGACTGGCACCGTCCTGCTGCCAGTCCTTGCCGCTTCCGCCAAGGGGCAGAAACGCCACTTTGCTTCCAAACAAGTGCATGGTGTGGAAGCAGTCGGTAAGTAAATCCCTGTAGTTGGGACGGTGAAGAAAACTCTGTGCAAAAAAGCCGCTCATGGCGACCGAGGGAACGGACACACCGTTGCGGATGGCGGCAACACGGAACTTCTGTGCCTGGGCAGAATCGCGCAACTGATTGTCGAAAAGGACCCTATTACCAAGCCCCCCCATATCTACCTCTACGCCGTCGGCGCCTATCTGGCGTGCCAACTGGAACTCGCCGAGCTTCTGACGCTTGAGCATCATCCAGTCGCATGCAGCCACGCGGTAACGGGGCGTAACCAACTGTGCGCATGCCGGCAACACCATCAGCATAGCCAGCACACCGAAAAACGTTTTACGCAAAAAGCCTGTTTCCATTAGCAGTTTTTTAGGTTTGTTTCCGTAGAGTACCCTATGAGGGTAATATTGTAGTTATACTACAAAGACGCAACGCCTTGCGTAATGTAATCAGTTATTTTCGTTCTTTTTATATTTATTTTTCGTTTTTCTTCGTTTGCTCATTCACATAGGTGCGTGGCGAAACCCCAAACTTCTTGCGGAAGCACTTGCCGAAGTAGCCCACATCGTTGAAACCGCAACGGTATGCCACGTCGGTAATACTGGTGTCGGAGTGCTTGAGAAGCTCTACCGCCTGACTGAGTTTGTAGTCCTTTACCAGGTCGTTGGGCGACATGCCCGTAATGGCCTTCACCTTCTTGAAGAACGCACTGCGGCTCATGCCCATCTGCTGGGAGAGGGTCTCTATCTCGAAGTCGGAGTTGGTAAGGTTGTCGGCTATGAGTGTGTTTACCTTGTCGAGGAAGGCCTGGTCCTGCTGCTCCAGGGAGAACTTGCGCTTGTACTCAGCCAGCTTGGTCTGGATATAGATGTCGTTCTTGAGCCTTATCTGATAGCGGGCGTAGCGCACGGCGGCATAACAAGCGGCGGCAAAGAGCAGTGCATACAGCACGTAGGCCCACCACGTGGCCCACCATGGCGGCAGGATGGTGATGGGAAGGGTGCGCGTATTGTGCAGGTCGGGGTTGGTGGCATCGATGGCCTCCACCATAAAGGCATACTTGCCGGGCGGCACATTGGTGTAGGACGCTATGCGGTTGGTACCCGAGTAGTGCCAGTCGTGGTCGTATCCCTCCAGCTTGTAACGGTAACTGATGCGCTCAGGATTGGCAAAGTTGAGGGCGGCAAACTCGAGCGTGAACATCGACTGCGAGTGCTTGAGCTGCAAATGGTCGGCATAGACTATCGACCCGTCGAGGATAGGCTCGGCATCGTAACTGCGTATGTCCTGGTTGTTCACCTCTCCACCTATTATATATATAGGGTACGTGGCGGCTTCCTGTTTCAGGCGGTCGGGATGGAACACAAGGATGCCTTCCTTGCAGCCCAGCCATATCTCACCGTTGCGGTGGAGCATGGCCGACGACTCCTCCATCTGCACCTTCGGGAATCCGTCCGAACTGTCGTAGTAGCGTATGCGTCCCGCCTGGTAGTCGTAGCAGGAGAGGCCGTCGGCATTGACCAGCCACAGACGGCCCTTGCGGTCTTCGAGGATAGATAGTATGACATCGTTGAGGAGTCCCTCCTTGGCACCGAGCGACTTCAACAGGGGCAGGTGGTTCTGCTCGTCAAAGCCTTCCAACTTGCCCAAGCCACCACCGAAGGTGCATATCCACACGTTCTTGCGGCGGTCACGGTAGAGGGCGTAGATGTCACTGTTGGCACGCGTGTTTACCTCCGTGAGGCGGTAGGTCTCAAAGCGCAGGTCGCTGACATTGCGGAAGGAGGCATCGAACGACATGAGACCGTCGATGGTGCCCACCCACATACGCCCCTGGGCATCCTCCACCATGTTGCGCACATCGAGGTAAAGACCGAAGCCGGGATAGCTTTTCATGCCGTTCCGCTTGTTGTAGAAGCTTACACCTTTCGCCGTCTCACATACCAGGTTCAGTCCGCCGTCGAGCGTACCTACCCAGATGCGGCGGCGCGAATCCTGATAGGTCATGTAGACCTTGTTGCCCGAGATGGACGATGGGCTCTTGCTGTCATGGCGGTAATGGTCGAACCTGTAGCCAGAGGGGAAGGAGGCATCGGGAGTGGCGCATACCAGACCGTCGCCCTTGGTAGAGAGCCACAGTCTGCCCTTGTCATCCTGCATGATGTGGTAGACGCTGCCTATATGGGTGCGTGCATAATCGAGCGACTTGATCACCTTGCCCTGGGGCGAAAGGATGTAGAGGTCCTTGCTGCGCGTGCCGACAAGGATGTTGCCGTTGTGCATCTGGTAGAGGGCACGCACACCACCGCCATTGGAATCGGGCAAGGGAAGGACCTGAAACTGGCGTGGGGTGAAGTTGATGCGGTAGATGCCGTTGTCTACCGTGGTTATCCACAGCAGTCCGTCACGGTCGAGGTTCATGCTGAGGAAGCGCGTGTTTTCCTTGAAATCGGTAAACTCCTGCATCTGTGCGATGTTGCGAGCCTGCATGGTGACAGGGTCGATGTGGAGTATCTCCCCACTGGCAGAAAGGAAGAACCACCCATGCTGCGGCGTGGCAATGAGTTTGGGTTCCACCAGTTTATGATAAGGGGCAAGGGGGTAACGGTATGCCTGGCCCGTAGCGGGGCGTGAACACAGCAGGGCTGTCTTGGCTCCATCGACGTGCCAGGTCAGTCCGCCCGGCGTATGGTACACCTCTGCCTGAGCATCGCGTGTGGCGAAATAGCGTTGCCATGCCGCTGCGTTCATGTGGCGGTTGCGCTGCGTAAGGGGTACGGAATAAATCTGGAAGTCGGTGCCCACATAGTTGGCCCTACCCTCGCGTATCTGCACCACCGGCTTGGTGAGCTTGTAATTAAACCGGTTGACGGCATTCCGTGCGTCTACCAGTCGGCGGATAATGACCTTCCCGTCCTTGGCGGTAGAGGCGAGCAGCAGGTTCTTGTCTTTGGTAAGCAACAGCACATGGCCGTGGCCGTCGGCCTGTATCTTGATGACCTGCAGGTTGCGTGTATAGGGTTTCAGTTCGTCGAAGATGTCCTCGAAGCGTTCCGTACGCTTGTAGAAAAGGGACAGCTTCCAGTCGAGCGTCTTGACCCACAGGTTGCCGTTGCTGTCCTCTGCGATGGTCTCCACCTTGCGTGGCGGTTGGTCGGAGGAGGGAGTGAATGCCTTGGAGTAATTGTCAAAATGACTGCCGTCAAAGCGCGACAGACCATACCACGTACCAAACCAGAGGAAGCCGTCACTGGCTTTGTGCGAACAGTACACGATGTTGTGTGACAGTCCGTTGAGCGTGGTGAAATGGGTTACCTGCATGTCTTGCTGTGCCATACCCGTAAAGGCATGGCACAGCAGGAGGCAACATATTGTCAGGATTTGTTTCATGCAGGTTTTAAGCAGTCGTCCCGTCCTCCCAGATGAGGACGGGTTGGAAGAAAGGAATTAGAGTATTCCGAAGAGTCGCAATACGTCATTGAGGTTAGCCACGACGAGGAGCAGGAGCAGGATGCCAAATCCTACGTACTCGGCATAGGTCATGAACTTGTCGCCGGGCTTGCGGCCTGTAATGATCTCATAGAGCAGGAAGAAGACGTGTCCGCCGTCCAGAGCAGGGATGGGCAGGATGTTCATAAATGCGAGGATGATGCTCAGGAATGCCGTCATCATCCAGAACGCATGCCAGTCCCACATGGAGGGGAAGAGACTGCCCAATGCTCCGAAGCCGCCGAGACTCTTGGCTCCTTCCTTGGAGAAAACATACTTCATGTCGCCCACATAGCCGGCCAGTACGTTCCAGCCGTACTTCACACCTGCCGGGAAACTCTCGAAGAAACCGTAATCTATCGTTGTTACCTTATAGTCGGCCAGTACGGGATGATTGTAGAAACCCAGCTTCACGCCGTCTGCCGTAGCCTCGAAGTGGGTAGTCAACTGTACGGTGTCCTTACCTTCAACACCTTCCTTGCTGCGGAGAACGGTAATGCTGCCTGTCAGTGCCTTCAAGCTGTCCTGGCGTGTCTTCGCTACGGACAAGACATCGTCTATGCGTCCCAACTCCTGAGTCAGTTCGTTATAGGAGTCTACCTTCTTCCCGTTGACAGCCAGGATGCGGTCGTTCTTCGTCAGTCCTATCTTGTAAGCCGGCGAACCTTTCACCACACTGTCTATCTGCAGCGGGTAGTAGATGTCGACGAAGCGCGGGTTGCTCTTGATCATGTCGAGCATATTGAGCTCGCCCGGCATCGTGATGCTCATGGGCTTGCCGTCGCGGACGATGTCCACACGCTGCGCCGTGGAAATGTCACGGTACATGTCGCCGCCGAAGGTCTTGAACTCACCCTTCTCCGTACCCACCAAGATGTCACGGTCGTGGAAGCCAAGTGCCTTGGCCTCGCTGTTGAACGCCATACCGTAGGTCATGTCCTTGGTGGCGATGTAGTCGTCGCCCCAATGGAAAAGAATCATGGAGTAGATGAAGAGCGCCAGCAGGAAATTGACCAGCACGCCGCCTATCATGATCAGCAGTCGCTGCCAAGCCGGTTTGCTGCGGAACTCGTAGGGCTGCATGGGCTGTTTCATCTGTTCGGTGTCGAAGCTCTCGTCTATCATACCCGAGATCTTGCAGTAGCCGCCCAGCGGCAACCATCCTATACCGTATGTAGTGTCGGAGTTCTTGGGCTTGAACTGGAACAGATGAAACCAAGGATCGAAAAAGAGATAGAATTTCTCCACTCTCACACCGAAGAGCTTAGAGAAGAAGAAGTGACCGCCCTCATGGAGCAGCACCAAGATGGAAAGCGACAGCATGAGCTGCAACGCCTTGATCAGAAATACTTCCATTTATGTTCTAAAATTTGAAGAAGTTAAAGAAGTTATAGAAGTCAGGAGACATGAGTCCATCTCCCGATTCCACTTCTGATAATTCTTAATTATAAACTGTAAATTATAAATTATACATTAATTCTTTAGCTATGCGGCGTGCCTCGGCATCGGTCTGCAGATAGACATCGAGGTCGGGGTTCTTGTCGAACGTGGCCTTTGCCATCGTCTCTTCTATGATGTCCGCCATCTGGAGGAAGCCACACTCGCCCTTGCGGAAACCGGCATTGACAACCTCGTTGGCAGCATTGACGATGCACGACATGTTGCCACCCTTCCTGATGGCATCGAAAGCCAGCCGGAGGCACTTGAACTTATTGTAGTCGGGTTCGATGAACTGCAGGTCGTGTGCCTTGAAGAGGTCGAGGCGGTCGCCCTTAAGAGACAAACGCTTGGGAAAGGAGAAGGCATACTGTATGGGCAGGCGCATGTCGGGCACACCCAACTGGGCCTTCACTGCTCCGTCAACAAACTGCACGGCACTGTGCACGATGCTCTGCGGATGGATAAGCACCTCTATCTTGTCGGCCGGTACACCGAAGAGCCATTTGGCCTCTGTCACCTCGAAACCCTTGTTCATAAGCGAAGCCGAGTCGATGGTTATCTTCGCCCCCATGTCCCATGTGGGATGCTTGAGGGCATCGGCAGCAGTCACCTTCTCCAGTTGCTCATGCGTATAGTTGCGGAAAGGGCCTCCCGAGCAGGTAAGCAGAATCTTGTCTATCTCGTTGTCGTCCTCGCCCACCAGACTCTGGAAAATGGCACTGTGCTCACTGTCTACGGGAAGGATGGGCGCATGGTACTGTTGCGCCAGGTTGCAGATCAACTCACCTGCCACCACCAGGGTCTCCTTGTTGGCAAGGCATATTTTCTTGCGGGCCTTGATGGCATGGATGGTAGGCTCCAGTCCGGAGAATCCCACCATCGAGGCCAGCACCATGTCGATGGGGCCAGCCTCCACGATGTCGCAGAGAGCCTGCGCTCCGGCATACACCTTGATGTCCGGTTCGTCGCTCAGAAGGTCTTTCAGCCGGTCGTAGTGTGCCTCGTTGGCGATGACCACAGCAGCCGGATGGAACTTGCGCGCCTGACTGGCGAGTTCCTCCACACGGTTGTTGGCCGTAAGGCAATAAACCTCATAGAGGTCGCTGTGCTGCTCTATGACATCGAGTGCCTGTGTGCCGATGCTGCCCGTAGAACCGAGTATGCATATCTGTTGTTTTTTCATTTTCCTAGTCTAAGTTTAATATTCCTTCAGGTAGAGAAATTTTGATTGCCTTTTTGTCGGCATCCACTTCCTCTATGAGTTCGTTGCTTGCAGGGATGAGCAAATCCCTGCCGTCGGGTGTCGTCACCTCGAAGAGAAGATTGATGGTGGAGTCGTCCACATGGTCGATAGTGCCTACCGGCTTGCCGCTGGCAGCATCCACCAGTTGGAATCCGATAATCTCCGCCCACGTCATGTTCTCCCCGTCACTGTCGGAGAGACTGCGCGGGAAGAACACGTCGCACCCCGTATAGTTGCGCACCTGTTCCTGCGTGTCCAGTCCTTCAAACTTCACCAGTACATTGTCGTCGTTCTTGAAACGGTATTCCTCCATGTAGAACGGCACCAGAATGCCGTCTATGTCTATCACCAGATAGTCGGCATCCACACGGTCGAACACATCGTCGGTAATGGCAAAGGTTATCTCGCCCTTCACCCCGTGCGGTTTGCCGAGCTTGCCTATCTTGTATACTTCGTCGCGCCTAATCATAATCAGCTTCCGAATTCTTCGTTCTTCACTCTTCGTTCTCCTCTTTTCACTCAATCCTCCACACGCGTTATCTTGGCACCGAGGTCGTTGAGGCGTTTCTCTATGTCCTGGTAGCCGCGGTCTATCTGTGCGATGTTGGCGATGCGGCTGGTACCGTTGGCGCTCATGGCCGCGATGAGCAGTGCGATGCCCGCACGAATGTCAGGGCTGGTCATTCTGCCAGCCCTCAGCGTTATCTTGTGGTCGTGGCCCACCACTACGGCACGGTGAGGGTCGCAAAGGATAATCTGCGCGCCCATGTCTATGAGCTTGTCCACAAAGAACAGGCGGCTCTCGAACATCTTCTGGTGGAAGAGCACACTGCCCCTTGCCTGCGTAGCCACGACGAGGAGCACCGACAGGAGGTCGGGCGTAAGTCCAGGCCACGGAGCATCGGACAGCGTCATGATGGTGCCGTCGATAAAGGAGTCTATGACATAATGTTTCTGTTCGGGAACAAAGAGGTCATCGCCCTCTATCCTCACCTTCACGCCCAGACGGCGGAAAGCCTCGGGTATGATTCCGAGATTGCGCACCGACACATCCTTGATGCGCACCCCAGCCCCGCACATGGCCGCCATACCGATAAAGGAGCCAACCTCTATCATGTCGGGCAACACCCTGTGCTCGGCACCGTGTAGCGAAGCCACGCCCACGATGGTGAGCAGGTTGCTGCCTATGCCGCTGATCTGTGCCCCCATGGCGTTGAGCAGGTGACACAGCTGCTGTATGTAGGGTTCGCAGGCCGCATTGTAGATGGTGGTGGTGCCCTCCGCCAAGACGGAAGCCATGATGATGTTGGCCGTACCCGTAACGGAAGCCTCATCGAGGAGCATGTAGCAACCCTTCAGTTTGCGGGCCTGTATCTGGTACACATTACGCTCGTCATCGTGTACAAACTTGGCGCCCAGGTTCTTGAATCCCAGGAAATGGGTGTCGAGCCTGCGACGGCCTATCTTGTCGCCGCCCGGTTTGGCAATGGTGGCCTTTCCGCACCTGCCGAGCAGCGGACCTATCATCAGCACGCTGCCCCTGAGCGACGAGCATTTCTTTACAAACTCCAGACTGTCAAGATAGTCCAGTTTCAGTTCGTCACTCTGGAAGGTATAGTCATTGCGACTGTTCTGCGTCACCTTCACCCCTATTTCCATGAGCAACTTGATGAGGTTGTTCACATCGAGGATGTCGGGCACATTCTTGATGCGCACCGGCTCAGAGGTAAGGATAGTGGTACAGATGACTTCGAGTGCCTCGTTCTTGGCACCCTGCGGGACAATGGTTCCCGCGAGCGGATGACCGCCCTCTATAATAAATGACTCCATCGTGTATGTATGGGGAAGGGTGATAAGCTACTTGTTTTTCTTCTTGCCGGACTTGCCGCCGGCTGCCTGGTCGCGGTCCACCGTCACCTTGTCAAACTTGAAGGTGTCAAGATCCAACTGTATCTTTCCGTCGGTGAATCTTGCCAAGTCAGATGCCACCTTCTCGCCGTCGCAGGAACCATGGCTCCACTGCATGAGGTTACGGTACATCTGATTGGCCGTCAGCTTGACAAGTTCATCACGTTCATCGCCAGGTTCCATCGTCTTGAGTTGTTCGAACATCTGGAACAGCATGGCACCGTAATGGCGCACAGGAATACGCTGCATGGGATACTCCAAAGGCTCGGGTTTTCTGCCTATCTGTGCCGCATTGGTGGTATCGAAGGGATAGTCTATGTCGAGCTGGAAACGGCTCATGATGGCGAGCTGATCCCAGAGTTTTCGCTCATGCCCTTCCGTATTCCGGTTTTCGGGCATCATGCGGTCCATGATGGACACTATCGTCTCGGCACAACACTGCCGCTCATTACGGTCTTCCAGTGCCACGGCATAGTCTACCATCTGTTGTATCTCTCGTCCATACTCGGGCAACAGCAGTTGCTCGCGCTGGGTGTTATAGTCTAATCCGTCTATCTGCATGTCTATATAATAATAGGTGAATGTGTCAAATGAGTTTCTTGGGCATCTTGGCCACAAAGTCCTTGAGGTAGAACGGCACGAAATAGGCCACATCCTCAAACTGTCCCTGTGCCAGACGTTTCTCTGCCAGAGGTGCCATGTTCTTGGCCAAAGGTTCGATGCCTTTCACCAAGTGCGCATTGGGGTGACCTATGGTCTCCATACACTTTGCCGCACCGTTGCCGAAGAAATAGACGGGGCCGCGGTCAAGATACTCCCGGTAAGTGTCTGCATCGACGATGTCGGCCTGTATGGGGCGCACCTCCTTCAGCGCACGGTCCATCACCTGGGCATACACCTCCATGCGGCGGGCATCGAGCATCGGCACGATGAGGGCATTGTCCTCCTTCACCTGCTCGGCCAGCAATACAGGCACGGCCAGCAACTGGAGTGTAGGCACGGCTATGAGCTTGGCACCGCGCCCGTAGCATATGCCCTTGGCCATGCTCACGCCGATGCGCAGTCCTGTGTAAGAACCCGGACCGCAGCTTACAGCCACGGCCTCAAGGGGGATGTTGCGTGAATCGATGTAACTCAGTGCCTCATCGACAAAGACACCCAACTTTACAGCATGATTGGGGCCGCTGTGGTCTTCCTTTTCAAACGCCACTACCCCATTGTCGCTTATTGCTACGGAGCACACGTCTGTACTCGTCTCAATGTTCAATATACAAGCCATAAAACAAATATATTCTTAAATAAGGTGCAAATATACGCTTTTTCTCGCATTTTTTTGTACTTTTGCAGAAATTTAACGCGAAGATTATATGATACTATCTATGACAGGCTTCGGAAAAGCCACCGCAGCCTACAAGGAAAAGAAAATCAATGTAGAGGTCAAATCACTGAACAGCAAGAACCTGGACTTGTCTACGCGCATCGCTCCCCTTTACCGTGAAAAGGAGATGGAGATACGCCAGTACATTACCAAACACCTGGAGCGGGGCAAGATAGACTTCGCCATCTGGATAGAGAAAGAGGCGGGTGCCGACGCTACCCCCATCAATGCTGCGCTGGTGCAGAACTACTGGCAGCAAATCAAGAAAATATCCAAGGAGACGGGCATCCCCGAGCCTACCGACTGGTACAGCACACTGCTGCGCCTGCCCGATGTCACCAACCGCACCGAGGTGGAAGAACTGACCGACGAGGAATGGGAAGTGGCAAGGAAGGCCATTGCCGATGCTGTAAACCACCTCGTTGACTTCCGCAAGCAGGAGGGTGCGGCACTCCAGAAGAAGTTTGGGGAGAAGGTGGACAACATTGAGGCCCTTCTGGCCAGCATCGAGCCTTACGAGAAAAGCCGCGTGGAGAAGATAAGGCAGAACCTCGTGAGCGCACTGCAACAGATACCGAACGTGGAATACGACAAGAACAGACTGGAGCAGGAACTCATCTACTACATCGAGAAACTGGACATCAGCGAAGAGAAGCAACGCCTCACCAACCACCTCAAGTACTTCCGTGAGACTATGAAGGAGGAAGGTCACGGCGTGGGCAAGAAGCTCGGCTTCATTGCCCAGGAGATGGGACGCGAAATCAACACCACAGGTTCCAAGAGCAACCAGGCCGAGATGCAAAACATCGTGGTGAAGATGAAGGACGAACTGGAACAGATCAAGGAGCAGGTACTCAATGCCCTGTAATCCCGCCAAAGCATACATATGGAAATAGCTATAGGACTGGTTATCGGACTTGCCGCGGGTTTCATCATCGGCAAGTTGTTGACGGCAAAGTCGGCCGGCGAGGAGAAAGCACACCTTGTAGCCAAGGTACAGGTGCTGGAAAACGAGAAGCAATCGGCCAAGACCCACCAAGAGGCGACTCTGCAAAACGAGCGTGAGCTTCATGCCACGGAAATGCAGTCGCTGAAAACACAGATGGAGAGCGAGCGCCAGTATGCTGACCGGCTGCGCGAGGAAAGCAACCGGCAATGGGCGCAGAAACTGGAAAGCCTGAAGCAGGAGATGCAACGGATGACTGCCGAGCAACAGAAGGCTGCTGCCGAACAGCTCGCCGCCAAACAGACAGACCTGCAGGAGAACAACCGTCTGCAGATGGCAGAACTGCTGAAACCCATCAAGGAGCAGTTTGCCGAGTTCAAACGGTCGGTGGAAGAAAGCAAGACGCAGAACGAGGTGAGCAAGAAAGAACTGCAGAACACCTTCGAGGCGACCATGAAACTCTTCCAGCAAGAACAGCAGCAAGCCGTCAACAATCTGAAGGAGCAGACCATGAAGATAGGTTCCGATGCCGCCAACCTCACCAAGGCGCTCAAGGGCGACAGCAAGATGCAGGGCGACTGGGGCGAGATGGTACTGGAGACCATCCTCGAGAACAGCGGACTCAGGAAGGACGAGGAGTTCTTCATCCAGGAGAACACCAAGGACGAGAACGGCAAGAACTTCCGTCCAGATGTCATCGTAAGGTTTCCCGAAGGCAAGAGCGTGGTCATCGACTCCAAGGTTTCCCTCACCGCCTATACAGATGCCCTCGCCGCCGAGGATGATGCCGAGCGCGAGCGACTGATGAAGGCACACGCCCAAAGCGTGCGGAAACACATCGACGAGCTAGCCGAGAAGAACTACAGTAAACTTGTAGACGAAGCCATCGGTTTCGTACTCATGTTCATACCCAACGAGACCAGCTACATCGCTGCCATGAAGCAGCAGCCCGAACTCAGCCGCTACGCTTATCAGAAGAAGATTATCATCATCTCGCCCAGCAACCTCCTCATGGCTCTACAGCTTGCCTACAACCTGTGGCAATATGACCGCCAGAACAAGAACGTGGAGAAGATTGTGAAGACCGCTGCCGACCTGTATGATAAGGTGGCAGGCTTCGAGGACTCTTTTACGGGCATCGGCGACTTGATAGTCAAACTCTCGGATGCCTTCGACAAGGCGAAGAAACAACTCTACGAAGGAAAAGGCAATGTGATGCGAAAGGTGGAGAGCCTGAAGTCGCTCGGCGTAACACCCAAGAAGCAGATCAAGGCTCTGCAGGAAGAAGAGTAAGATGTAAGTAGAGAATACCTTATCTCTGCCAAAACATTGTTATTTGTTCAAAAGTCTTTGTTATTTGTTGCAAAGCTGAAAATATTCTGAAGAAAGTCGGGGTTGTCGGATTCTTTTTTGTACTTTTGCCATACCTAAATCACTGTACGGGCAACTACCCCTACGGACAACACACAAAAGACTAAGAACAAGACAATATCAAAATACATTTTAGTTATGAAACTAAACGACATTCTTTCAGACAGTTTTAATGCTGCCGAGTGGGAGGCCAAGGGCTATCAGCTTCCCAAGTATGACATTGCAGCCGTAGCCAAGAAGACGCACGACGAACCTACGTGGGTACACTTCGGGGCTGGCAACATCTTCCGCGCCTTCCCTGCCGCCATCCTCAACGATGCGCTCAACACGGGCAAGTACGACCGCGGTGTAATCGTGGCCGAGAGCTTCGACTACGAGATCATCGACAAGGCTTATCGCCCATACAATAACCTCTCCCTACTCGTGAGCCTGCAGAGCAACGGCACTATCGAGAAGAAGGTGCTCGCCTCCATCACCGAGAGCCTCAAGGCCGACAAGCAGTTTGGCGAAGACTGGGCTCGCCTGGTGGAAATATTCCAGGCTCCCTCGCTCCAGATGGTCACTTTCACCATCACCGAGAAGGGTTATTCCTATAATGATGCAGATTTGGCTCGTGGCTTGGATGCCGTCTTCGCCATGGGTAAGCTCACGGCTCTCCTCTATGAGAGATACAAGGTGGGTAAGTTGCCCGTCACCCTCCAGAGCACCGACAACTGCTCGCACAATGGCGACCATGTGAAGGCGGGCGTGAAGGCGTACGCCGAGCGCTGGGTGAAGGACGGCATCGTAGAGGCCGACTTCCTCGACTATGTCAACGACAGCAGCAAGATTACCTATCCCTGGTCTATGATCGACAAGATCACGCCCCGTCCCCACGAGAAGGTGCAGGCCATGATTGCCGAGGATGGTTTCGAGGACAACCAGACCATCATCACCGAGAAGCACACCTATACCGCTCCTTTCGTCAACTCCGAGGAAGTGCAGTATCTCGTTTGCGAGGATACCTATACCAACGGTCGCCCGCCATTGGAGTTGGGCGGTGCGCTCTACACCACCCGCAAGACCGTGGACGAGGTAGAGACCATGAAGGTGACCACCTGTCTGAACCCACTGCACACGGCGATGTCCATCTACGGCAGCATGCTCGGCTACACCTTGATCTCTGCCGAGATGGCCGATGAAGACCTCCGTGCCTTTATCCAGAAGATAGGCTACATCGAGGCTATGCCCGTGGTTACCGACCCAGGCGTGTTGAACCCCTACGAGTTTATCGGCACCGTGATCAACAAGCGTCTGCCCAACCCGTTCATGCCCGATGCTCCCCAGCGTATCGCTACCGACACGAGCCAGAAGCTCTCCATCCGTTTCGGCGAGACCATCAAGAAGTACATCGACCGCGGCTTGGACAAGTCGAACCTCGTGCTCATCCCATTGGTATTGGCAGGTTATGCCCGTTACCTCAAGGCCTTGGACGATAACCTCAAGCCCTTCGAGCCTTCATCCGACCCATTGCTCGCAGAGCTTCAGGCCATCGTGGCTCCTTTGGAGGTAGGCAAGGCTGAGCAGGACTACTCTTGCCTCAAACAGCTCTATTCGCGCAAGGATGTGTTCGGGCTCAACCTCTATGAGGCTGGATTCGGCGAACAAATCGAAGGCATGGTGAAGGAACTCTTCGCCGGCGAGGGAGCTGTGAGAAAGACATTGCATAAGTATACTTTAGCTAGATAAAAATATGGAAAGAACATGGCGATGGTTTGGCAAGAAGGATAAGATTACGCTTGCCCAACTGAAACAGATAGGTGTCGAGGGTATTGTGACTGCATTGCACGATGTGCCACTCGGCGAAGTGTGGACTCGTGAGAAGATTCACGAACTGAAGGAGTACATCGAGTCTTACGGTATGAAATGGAGCGTGGTGGAGTCGCTGCCCGTAGTGGAGACATTGAAGTATGGCGGGCCCGACCGCGACCATCAGATAGAGGTGTACAAGGAGAGCCTACGCAACCTCGGTGAGGAAGGCATCAAGTGCATCTGCTACAACTTCATGCCCGTACTGGACTGGGCGCGCACCGACTTGGCCCACAAGAACCCTAACGGTGCCGACAATCTCTATATGAACTGGGGAGAGTTTGCCTACTTTGATATTTATATCTTGCAGCGCGAGGGTGCCCGTGAAGACTGGGCTGAGTTCTCCAAGGCTCATAAGTGGGGCAGAGACCTCGTGGCTGAGGCTGACGAGATCAAGAAGACTTCTACTCCCGAGCAAGACCATGCCTTGGTGGAGAATATCATCATCAAGACACAGGGCTTCGTGTCGGGCAACTTCAGCGAGGGCGATTCCGCTCCTGTACAGAAGTTCCGCGACCTCTTGAAGCTCTACGAGGGAATCGACAAGAAGAAGTTGCAGGAGAACATGAAGTACTGGTTGGAGGCCATCATGCCCGTTTGCGACGAGTACGACATCAACATGTGTGTTCACCCCGACGACCCACCTTATCCCGTGTTCGGTCTGCCCCGCATCATCGGTACGACCGAGGATATCCAGTGGATGCTCGATGCCGTGCCCAACAAGCACAACGGGCTCACCTTCTGTGCCGGTTCGTTCTCGGCAGGCGAGCACAACGACTGTGTGGCAATGGCAAAGCAGTTTGCCGACCGCACCCACTTCGTTCACCTCCGTTCCTGCTACATCTTCCCCAACGGCAACTTCACCGAGGCTTCCCACTTGGGCGGTCGCGCCGACTTGATAGAGCTTTGCCGCATCTTCGAGAAGGCAGAGCAGGAAGGCAAGTGCAACTCCGGTCGCCGTCTCCCCATGCGAGTGGACCACGGCATGACCTTCACCGACGAGCCAGGCGGCGTGTTCGATGAGAGCACCCACGGTCATAATGCCGGTTACACCCTCTTGGGCCGTATGTTTGCCATGGGCCAGATACAGGGTGTCCTCGCCACGGTGGATAGAGAACTCGGCATCGAATACAAGCAGCCGGGATTCTATGATTAGAGGTAAAAAAGTAAAAGGGTAAAAAAGTAAAAGAAGAAGGCTAGCACATCAATTTGTGCTAGCCTTCTTTGTGAAGTTATGCTCGACATGAGCTTTAGCTATTCTGTTTCTTCAGGTTTCCAACTATAGATTGCGGACACTCAACATCCGAGTTCTCCCAAGAAGTGTTCTATCTCCTGCTGCACACACTGAGCACAACTGCGGACGTCGGCATCCGCAAGTTCCGTTATCCGTTTAGGAGAAAGGGCTTTCAGCATTTCTACACTACCGAACGACAGTATGGCGGCAATGGGCAACAGTTTGTGGGCAACCCTACCCAAAACTTCCCTGTCGATGTTTTCAGCTGCCGCGGCAAAGCATCGGCTGTACTCCTCCAGGTCTTGTCGCAGACTACACAATATTTCCTTTTCTGCTTCCTTGTCATCTCCGGCAAAGGCCAAGAGCCCATCGGTATTGGCAGGTGTGACTTTCGGTACTGGCACCCCCAATATGGAACAGAGTTTTTCTATTCTGAACGGCTTGAACAGGCAATCGTCAAATCCCGCCTCCTTCAGTTCTGCCAGGATGCTCTCGTCGTGAGCCGTCATGGCTACCACGGTCATACTACTGTGGTCGATACTTCTGACAAGTTGTATGCCGTTGGCCTCAGGCATCTCTATGTCCATCAGCATCAAACCGGGATATTCTGAGTGCACCAGACTGAGTGCCTCGGCCACATGACTGCATGCGAAGACCTGCCAACTGCCGTCCGTAATGCGGTGCAGCATTTCCTGCAGAAGGGTAAGTTGCAACGGGTCGTCATCGAGGATGAGCACCTTGCGGTTGGCCAACGCAGCGGCTACCTCTACTGTTGGCTGTGTCTCGGCACATGGCGTTACGGGCAAGTTTACCGTAAAGGTACTACCCTTGTCCGGGACAGACTCCAGCCGGATGGTTCCGCCCAACAGGGTAACCAGTTCGTGGGTGATGGAAAGTCCCAGTCCTGCACCCTCTATGCCCTGTGCGTTGTCCAGACGTGCAAATGCCTGGAACACACGCCGGCTCTCCTCAGCCGTCATGCCCCTACCCGTATCCTTCACCTTCAGCACCAGTCTGTTGCCATCCTGCACACTGGCAGAGATGCAGACACTGCCGCGGTCGGTGTACTTCACAGCGTTGCTCACCAGATTATTGAGTATCTGACGGATGCGAAAAGCATCTGCGGCATAGAGCGATGCACATCCCTGACATTCGCACAGGAGATCCAAGTTTTTCTGTCGGGCCTGCACCCTCATCTCTTCCGCACACTGCTGCACCAGCTGTTGGGGACTGAAACTGACGGGATGCAACTCAAGCAGACCGTTCTCCAGCTGGTGATAGTCGAGCAAGGATGCCACCAAGCGGGACAGATGGGTGGCAGAATGGTGTATGCTGTCGAGGCAAGAGAGGCTCCGTTCGTCGTGTAGGCTGTCCTTCAGCAGGTCAACAAAACCGGAGATGGAGGCCGCAGGCGCCTTGATGTCGTGGGTAATGGTGAGCAGAAGGCGTTCCCTCTGCCTCATCACACGCTGCGTCTCCTCGTTGGCCGCCTCCAGGTTCTCACGATAAAGGCGTTCATTCTTCGCGTCATGCCAGATACGCCACAACAAGATGACAGCAGCGAGGACGGCCACAACGGCCAGCATCCCTATCTGCCACAACAGACGTTGGCGCGCAGCCATCGCCCTGTCTATGGTCTGCTGCATGGACCGTTTCTCCTTCAGATGCTCTTCGTTCAGTTGGCGGGCAGAGCGCAAGGCCAGTTGGGCATTCACCATCTGTAGTTCGGCCATCTCGCGGTTTACATTCCGGTGTTTCTCCTTTGTGGCGTGTTTCTCCTTTGTTTCTATCTGCTTCAGGATGTCCGCCACGTTCTCCGCCACGTTTACTGGGGCCAGGGTGTCGGCCACGGCACGCACCGTGTCCTGTCTCACGCTCAAGGTTTCTGCCCGCTCCTTTCTGAAAGCATCGGCCAGACGTCGGAAGAATCCCTTGCGCGTCTTCACCACCTCTACGGTAGTGGCCTTCGTCTCGCGGGGCAACGCTGTTTTGGGACGAACCACGACAGAGTCCTTTCCCGCGTTGAGGCTCTGCCACTTCTCATGCAGATAGTCGTGCGACAGGTTGCCCTCCATGGCATCGGCCAGATCCTTCAGACTACCCTGCTCCTTTCTGAGCAGTACACTCATGGCTCTGTCTGCCGAGTCGCGTTGGGCCATGTACTCCTGCGAGACATGATTGATGGCAAGTATCGTCTTGGTGTTACTGTACACCAAGACAATGGCGGCAACGAGAACTGCCGCAACCGCTCCGTATCCTGCGGCAGCCTTGAAAGGTATATTGGTCTTCATATTTCTCTTTGTATCCTGTAACTTTTGCCAAGAGGTTCTTTACGGAGAACATCCGTGGTTTTGCCTCTCTCCATTGGTATCGGGTACAAAATTACACAAACGGTTCGAATAAACGGAAAAGTCTGCCAACAAGTTGGGTTGTTGGCAGACTTTTTCGTTAAGATGATTCGGAAAGGCCCTTTATAGGGGCTGTATTACTCTGCTACGGGTGTGGATGTCACTGTATCTGCAGGAGCCGGTGCTGGCTGTGCGGGAGTCTCCGAAACGGTGGTATCTGCCGGTGCTACGGTGTCTACAGGTGCTACACTTGCCGTTCCAGACATCTTGCTGGTGGCGAAAACATTGCTTACCGAAACCATTGCTACTGCTGCTACTACTGCAAAAACTAACTTTTTCATAATCATAAATCTTTAAAGTGTGAATATTTAATGTGTTTGTTGTTTCAACTCTGTGGGCATCCGTCGAGGCTTGCTGCCTCATCGCTGTGCCCACAGTCTATACCGCAAGGGCTGTGCCAAAACTAAAACAAACAATATAAATACCTGATTTACAACTAGCAATAAAAAAGTAAGCAAAACAGCGCAACTGTGGAAAGTGTGGAATCAGTGTGGAAATATTCCACAACAAATTGGGGAACGCTGTTTATGACACGAGGTAACTTAGCCTTCCATTCCGTATTTCTTCATCTTGTTGTAGAGCGTCTTTCGGTCTATTGCCAACATCTGTGCAGCCTTGCTCTTGTTGCCGTTGGTGGCATGAAGGGCAGCTGCTATACTCTGCTGTTCCGTCTGCTCATCGTGCAGAGCCGTGCAGACAGACGGCACTGCCACAGGAGCCATCGTCTTTTCCAGTTCGGCAACACCGATGTATTTCCCCTTGGCCAAAAGGGTGGCACGCTTCATCACGTTGTTAAGCTCGCGCAGGTTGCCGGGCCAGTCGTAAGACGCTATCCTTTCCGAAGCACAGGCATCCAAACCGAGCACATTCTTGCCAAGTTCCCTGTTGGCATGCCTTATGAAAAGATCGGCAAAGAGAAAGAGGTCGTTACCTCTATCCTTCAAGGCAGGCATATAGACGGTAAACTCGTTGATACGATGGTAGAGGTCTTCTCTGAACTTGCCCTCCGCAACACGCTGGGCGAGGTTCTCGTTGGTAGCGCAGACCAGACGGATGTCGATGTCTATCTCCTGTGTGCTTCCCACCGGCCGTATCTTGCGTTCCTGCAAAGCCCTGAGCAACTGCACCTGCACCTCATAATTAAGGTTGCCCATCTCGTCGAGAAACAGCGTTCCGCCGTTGGCTGCTTCGAAAGCGCCCTTCTTGTCTTGTTCCGCTCCGGTAAAGGCCCCTTTCTTGTGTCCGAAAAACTCAGAGGCCGCCACATCCTTGGGGATGGCACCACAGTCGAGCGCAAAGAAAGGTTTGTCGTGGCGGCGGCTCAGTTCGTGTATGCGGCGTGCCACATACTCCTTGCCTGTACCGCTGGCTCCCAGGATGAGCACCGACATGGGGGTGGGGGCAACAAGCCCTACCAGTTCGTAGAGTTGCCGGGACGCTTCACTCTTGCCTTCTATATATTTAGGTATGGCGTTACTCTTCTCTTCTACTGTTGAGTCCTTCCTTTCCTGAAGATTCGTCACTCTTCCCTCTTCACTCTTTCCTTCCAAGGGACTCTTCCCTCTTCCCTCTTCTCTCTTCACTTCCAAAGCCTCCTGTATCTTCTCCAGCAGGATATCGGGCGGAAAAGGTTTGGCTATATAGTCGGTGGCACCCGACTTCATGGCGAGGACAGCATTCTGCACCTCGGCATAACTGGTCATAACGATAAAGGGCGTACGAGGACTGTGCTTGCCCAACCACCGCAGAAGGGTAAGTCCGTCATGGTCGGGCAGGCGCAAATCGGAAAGGATGAGGTCCGTCTGGCCTTCTTCGCCCAGATGGCGCAGTGCAGCACCTACAGACGTGACACGGTCTACAGCAAATCCTTTCTTCTTGAGCCATGTCTGTATCATGGTACCGAAAGTCAAGTCATCCTCTACAATCAGTATATGGGTCATATCGTATTTCTGTTTGTCAGGCTGCAAAGTTAGTGCAAATATACCAAACAGGCACGCCTTTCACATTTTTTAGCCTCAAAACGATTGAAAGACCTGCCGCTCCTTCTTGCTTTTTCTGTCAAAAGCATTCTTTTTCATGGATTTTATTGTACCTTTGCAAATAAATTGCATAGCAAAGCATTTACAGAAATGAATCCGATTACCCAAACCCTATTGTTGACGGCTTCTGCAGTGAGAATGTTGCCGCAGATTGGCTTGTATCTCCTTCACAGGAAGGAGATGGAGGCAGACTTGCTGCAGGTGCAGGACAGGAAGCCCACTTTGCTCAATTTCATCAAGGCTTGCACTCGTGAGCGCACATTCCGTAACCTGTTTTATTACCGTATGGGGGAATATCGATCGGCACTGATAAACTGGCTGATGCCTGGAGAGCGCACCATGACCATCTGGTGTCCACATATAGGAAGAGGGGCGCACTTTGAGCACAGTTACGCCACTTACCTCGATGCGGAATCCATCGGCGACGATTTCTATTGTCTGCAACTGGTAACATTGGGCAATGGCAAGGGTGGGCGCCCCACCATTGGCGACCATGTAAGGATTTATACGGGTGCCACGGTCTTCGGAGGCATCCGCATCGGTAACAATGTGACCATCGGAGCTGGCGCCGTCGTTTTCAAAGACGTGCCCGACGGGGCCACCGTGGTAGGAAATCCTGCCAGGATTATAGAGCGTGGGGATGTTTCTAAACAAATGGATTAGGCGATGGCAGAATCTCTGAAGGAAAAAACGGCAAAGGGACTCTTCTGGGGAGCGATGAACAACGGGGTGATGCAATTCATCGGTCTGGTGTTTGGCATCGTGCTGGGAAGGCTGCTGAGCCCTAGCGATTATGGTATGATAGCCATGATTACGGTGTTCTCATTGATAGCCAATGCCTTGCAGAATTCCGGTTTTATCACTGCCATTACCAATCTGAAGGAGCCTACCGACAACGACTACAATTCTGTCTTTTGGTTCAACATCTCTGTAGGGTGGTCTCTTTACCTCGTGTTGTTCCTCTGTGCCCCTTTCATAGCCGACTATTACCATACGCCGGCTTTGGTGTCGCTTTGTAGATACGCCTTCCTGTCTATTGTGTTTTCTAGTTTATGCACGGCACAGTCAGCATACTTGTTTAAGAACATGATGGTGAGGCAGAGGGCACAGTCGGGCATCATTGCCACTCTCTCTTCCAGTTTCGTGGGTGTCATCATGGCTTTAAGTGGTATGGCGTATTGGGCATTGGCTACGCAAACCTTGGTGTATAATCTGGTGAACACCCTGCTCTTTTGGCATTACTCGCCCTGGCGGCCCAACCTTCACATAGACTTCGCCCCCGTGAAACGTATGTTCCGCTTCAGTTTCAAGCTCCTTGCCACCACTGTCACCACTCATATCAACAACAATATCCTCAACATATTACTGGGACATTATTTCACGGCGCATGATACGGGCAACTACAACCAGGCTTACCAATGGAATTTCAAGGGCTATTCTGTGATACAAGGTATGGTGGACTCCGTGGCGCAGCCCGTGCTGGTCGACTTGCGTGAACAACCACAGAAACAATTGGAAGCCCTGCGCAAGCTGATACGTTTCACGGCTTTCATCTCCTTCCCTCTGATGTTGGGCTTCGGTATGGTGGCGAAAGAGTTTATCGTGATTACCATCACCGAGAAATGGCTGGCGAGTGCAGAGCTGTTGCAGATCTTGTCTGTGAGCGGCACCATCATCCCCATGTACTCCTTGATGTCGAGTCTTATCGTTAGCAAGGGAAAGTCGGGCACCTTCTTTTGGGTCACCTTCTCGCTGGGGGTGGTGCAGATCGCAACCATGCTGTTCATTTGGCACTGGGGCATTCGCACGATGGTCATTGCTTGTGTGGTGCTCAACTGGATATGGTTGTTCGTTTGGCAGCATTTCACTCATCGGCTCATCGGCTATCGCCTCTTGATGTTCCTGAAGGACATATTGCCTTTCGCCTTGGCGGCATTGGGCGTGATGGTTGTCACCTATCTCGTCACCATGGGCATCCAACAAGTGATGGCGTTACTGTTCTGCCGCATTGCCATGGCTGTGGTACTCTATTACCTGGTGATGCGAGTTGCCGGGGCCACGATATTGAAGGAGTGCATGGTATTTGTAAAGCGTAAATTGGGAAAATAATGAATACAGACAAGACAGTTTCCATCGTTATGGCTACCTATAATGGGGCTACATACATCCGTGAGCAACTCGACTCGCTCTTGGCGCAGACCTATCCTCTGAAGGAAATCATCATCCAGGATGATGGTTCCACGGATGATACGGCCACGATTTGCGAGGACTACGCCCAGCGTTGTCCCGTCATTCATTTCTCAGTGAATGAGCACAACTTGGGTTTCAATCAGAATTTCAAGACGGCGACGATGAAGGCTACGGGTGATTTCATCGCCTTCTGCGATCAAGACGATGTGTGGTTTCCCGAGAAGATAGAGAAGCAAGTGGCGGCCATCGGCGAACATGACATCTGCTTCTCCACCCATCTGCGGGGAGCCGACATGGAGAATACGCACTTGGTGAGTCCGCAATATGCGCTGGAAGCCTTGCTGTTCTGTGGATTCGCCGGTCATACCATGTTGCTCCGCAGAGAGTTCGTACAGACCGACGAGTATTGGCTGCCCCATATTATCTACGACTGGAGCCTTGCCATCTGTGCCCAGATGCAGGGAGGCATCGTGATGGTGGACGAGCCGCTCAACTGGCATCGCACCAACCTCGCCTCAGCTTGTCATGAGGAGATGAAGAAGGCGGACATCTCGCACGATGTGCATCCCACTTATCAACCCTATCTCTATGGCGTTCGCAACTACCGACGCTTGCAGCAGAACCCCAACTGGCAAATGCTTTACACCTATATATATAAGCACACTCCAGCCCCACGACTGGCAGTGGCTCATCGGATGGCCGGACTCATGTTGCGCACCGACTTATTGTCACTCTTCCGCTTGTGCCGTCTGTGCTTGAGATATGGCGACATGATTTATTACAGCAAGATCCAAAAGGGCATCATGGGCAAGATACGTGCCTTTTGCTATCCGCTCATCTTTGCGTACAACAATGTGCAATATAATAGAAAATCATAAATAACATTCATTATGAATATAGCTTTATTGACAGCCGGAGGCGTAGGCAACCGCATGGGGCAGGACATTCCCAAGCAGTTTATGACCATCGACAACGTGCCCGTCATCATCTACACGATGCAGGCTTTCCAAAACCATCCCTTGATAGACCATATCTGTGTGGTGTGCCTCAAGGGCTGGGAGGTTGTGCTGCAGGCATATGCCAACCAGTTTAACATCACCAAGTTGAAGTGGATATTCGAGGGAGGCGACAGCAACCAACATTCCATACGCAACGGATTGTGGGGGTTGCGTGATGCCGGTTGTGATGATGATGACATCATCTTGGTGCATGATGGCGTTCGCCCTTTGGTGTCTGAACGAATTATCACCGAGAACATCGAGAAATGCAAGAAATATGGCTATGCCATCACGGGTATGATATGTAAGGAAGCTATCATGCAGAAGGTGGACGACTGCGTGAAGAACATCGACATTCCCCGTGAGCGACTGGTGCGCACGCAGACTCCTCATACTTATCCTTTGGCCACCCTCCTCAAGGCGCATGAGGAGGCTGATGCCAAGGACATTGACGGCACGGTGGCTTCTTGCACGTTGATGGCAGAGTTGGGTGTGGAAGACCAGCATCTGGTGATGGGGTCGGAGAAGAACGGATTGAAACTCACCCAGACGGAGGATGTGGAACTCTTCAAGGCTTTGAAGCATACCACCAAGGACGAGTGGTTGAAATAATCAAGCGAGAATATAATGGAAAGGACTGGTTCTTATATGGATGACGTGTGCCAGGCTTTGGCTGCGTTCCAGTTGCCATGGGAGCAACTTTCGGGAAGCAATATCTTGGTGTTGGGTGCCACGGGATTGATTGGTGGTGCCTTGGTCGATTTGTTGATGCAGCATGAAGGTATAGATTATCAAGTGTATGCTGCCGGTCGCAACGAGGCAAGAGCCTCTAGGCGCTTCGCCCATTACCAAGGCAACGAGCATTATCATTTCATCTGTTTCGACGTGACTAATCCCTTGTCTACAGACATCTGCTTCGACTACATCATGGACGCGGCAGGTGGTGCTTGCCCCCAACTTTACCAGCAAGACCCTGTGGGAGTGATGAAATCGAACATCTTCGGTGTAGACAATTTACTGCGTTTTGGGTTGCAACATGGACTCAAGAAGATGGTGTATGTGTCATCGGGCGAGGTGTATGGTGAGGGCGATGGCAGAGATTTTGCCGAAGACTATAGTGGCTATGTCAATCCCACTACGGTAAGAGCTTGCTATCCTTCTGCCAAGCGAGCCGCCGAGACTTTGTGCGTATGTTATGCCCATCAGTATGGGGTGGATGTGTCAATCGCCCGTCCGTCTCATGTTTATGGACCTTTTTTTACGGAGAGTGACAACAGGGTGTATGCCCAGTTCATCCGCAATGTGCTTCGAGGTGAGGATATCGTGCTGAAGAGTAAGGGCGAGGCCTTTCGCTCCTGGACATATGTGGTGGATTGCGCGATGGCATTGCTCTTCGTCTTGTTGAAAGGGGAGAGTGGCAAAGCCTACAACATAGCCAACGAGGAGTCGAACGTCAGCATCCGCACTTTGGCGGAGACGGTTGCTAAGTTGGCTGGCAAGCAGGTGGTGTTTGATATTCCTCAGGATGCCAGTCAAGGTAATACCACACCTATCACCAAGGCCGTGTTTACCACCCAAAAATTGGAGCAACTAGGGTGGAAACCTTTGACCTTGCTGGAAAGTGGGTTGCAGCATACCATCCCGAGCTTGCAGTGAGGAGTTTATTCTTTGGTTAGCTCCGGGAGAATGAATACGGAGTGGAACTCGCGCTTTTCCACTTGTGGAATCTGCATGTAGTCGCCGTATAGGTCGGTGAGATAGGAGTCGGGATTGCAAGGTGCGGAAAACTCCTTGCCCTCAAACTTGATGACGCCCAGTGGCTTGAGGGCTTTCTTGTCGAAGGAGATGCCACGCCCGTTCAGCGTAGGCACGTCGGAACAACGGGTTTTCTTGCCCATCAGGCTTACCAATTTCCACAATCCGCTGAAGATGTAATATTTTGCTCCGAAATAGAAGAATTCTGCAAACGAACGCAGGGAGTAGTTGTGTTTGTGGTGGAGGATGGAGTAGCTCTTCGATATGCCCTTGGTGAGGGCCTTGATCCACTTACGTGGAATGTTTGGGTAGTCTACGAATGGAAAAATGTCCACGTAGATGCCCTTGACATATGACTGTACGAAGTCATCACCCTTCTCTATGTAGAGCGAGTTTACGTCACGTATCTTGGTGATGGGTTCCTTTGAGCCTGGGTCTGTTTTGGGGGTTTGGAGATAGAGCCACTCTGGCAGTTCCTTAGGGGCGATGGTCTCAAATCGTTTTTCGTCTTCCAAGGTCATGGCGATATCTATGTCATCATCCCAGGGGATAAAGCCTCCATGGCGCACAGCACCCAACAGCGTACCGCCATCCAACCAGTACTCGATGTGGTGGCGCTTGCATATCTTGTCGATTTCTTCAAGAATGGCCAACTGCTTGAGTTGGCAGGCTCTCAGCTTGGCTTGTGAGTAAGCCTTGATATTGCTGCTAAAATCCATTTTATGTATTTAATAAGTCGTTGTATAAGAAGTGGGTTGCGATGAGGAACCCGTTGTAAAACCAGAAGTAGATGGCCAGTGCAAAGGTAATCCATCTGGTGGTTGTCGCCACCTTCGGTTTGGCACTTACGAGAGCGAAACCTATGGCGAAAGGAATGATGAACATCCAATGAGCACCCATAATGTAAACCTCGTTGAGACCGAAACCCAAGACAAGGTGCAGGAACATATCGAAGGCCACACAGCTGAAGCACATCCACATCCATTTGGAGTGGCGGCTGTAAAAGATACCGAGGGCAAAGAGTAGCAATACGACAGCCTCGAAGATGTAGCTGACTGGCCAACTATACTTGACGAATGTGGGGCGCGACACACTGTGGTCTTTCAGCAGATACTCTTGATGCAGTTGGATGCCCTCGCCAAAGAGGTTCTCTACAATCGACTCCATGCGTGAGGTCTCTATATCCGTCCATTTCAGGAACGGCTTGTCCGAGATGGCCTTCCCTTTGCCTGCTTTCATCCATGCATCGTGGATGGCATTGGCCTTGGCTATATCGGGACGCTTGGGTAACTGTTTCTTTTCTATTTGTTTGCCTCTGATTTGCTGCGGCTTTACGATGTATTCGTTTTGGAAATAGAAAGAGACTCCCATCACGATGAGGGGCAGGACAAAGGAGATGCCGATAAACTTAGGCGAGAATACTTTCTTGCCATTGTTGAAGAGCGACATGACGCCCGTCTTTACGCCATTGCTCAGTGAAATTCCCGCTGTACAAAGAAACAGCACGCAGGTTTGCCAGGCCTTCAGTTTGATATGTTTCTCCATGTTGCTCCCTACGATATAGATGCTCACCAGCAAACAGAGCATGGAGAAACAGAAATGGTCGGGCACCAGCGTGGTGAGCATGATGGAGGCGAAGGAGAAAAAAAACGCCGTCAGGATATGGGCATCCAACTTGCCTAAGTGTATGACCTCCCTGCAGATGCGGAAGAAGAAGATAGCGGAGAAGGTGGCACTTGCCACGAGCAACACAGCCATGATGTAGGTGGCGCAGTTGCGACTCGTCATATCCATCAGCCATTGGTTGAGCCAAGCTCCGGGGTAGAGGAGCGCACTGAACAAGGGATGACGTGACAACTCGTAGTAAATCTTCTCGTTCGACAAGAATATGTAGGAGTAGGCATCGAATCCAGAAACCGTGAAATGCTTGTAGAAGATGCTCCAAAATCCGAGCTTGCCAGCCTTGAAGAAGCTGGCGGGATAGGAGTGGTTCAGCAGGGCGTTCAATGCCGAGAATATCAGCAGGTAGACCACTGCCAACGCCCTCTCTTCCTTCTTGATTTTGAAGATATTGTTCATACTTTTTGTGTAATTTGCGTACAAAGTTAGCTAAAATATTTAGATTATTGCACACTTCCCAAATATTCTTATTATCTTTGTTCAAAAATACAAAGTGTGACAAGATGAAACAACCAGCCAAGATAGATGTGGCCGTATTGATGCTTTTCTTCAATAGGCCCGACCATTTCCAGCAAGTATTCGACGAGGTGAAAAAGGCTCGCCCTTCCAAGTTGTTCCTCTATCAGGATGGGCCACGTGGAGAGCGCGACATGCTTGGCATCGAGGCTTGCCGACAGATAGCATCGGATGAGAACATCGACTGGGAGTGCGAGGTGCATCGCAACTATCTGGAGAAAAATCAGGGGTGTGACCCCTCTGGCCATCTGTCTCAGAAATGGGCGTTTTCGATGGTCGACAAGTGCATCGTGTTGGAGGACGACTGCGTGCCCTCGCAGTCTTTTTTCCCCTTCTGCAAAGAGATGCTCGACCGCTACGAGCACGACGACCGCATCTCCATGATCGCGGGATTCAATGAGGATGAGCTGACCGACTACTGCCCCAACAGTTATTTCTTTACCTCGGTGTTCTCCATCTGGGGATGGGCATCATGGCGCAGGGTGTTTGAGAAACGGGACGAGCAGTATGCGTTCCTCGACGATGGGTATACGATGAGGCTGTTGCGCTCTCTGGTGAAGAACCGCAAGCTGCGCCCCTATATGCTCAGGATGATGGCAGACCACAAGGCGTCGGGCAAGGCTTATTTCGAGAGCCTGTTCTGGTCGGCGATGCTCCTAGGCTCTGGACTTGCCGTGATGCCTGCCAAGAACTTGGTCAACAACCTGGGACTCTCCGACGAGTCCACCCATTTTGTGGGCAGTCTGAAGACCACCCCAAGAGCCTATCGCAGAATCTTCCAGATGAAACGGCACGACTTAGATTTCCCCTTGCGCCATCCACAGTATGTGTTGGAGGACACGGAGTATAAGGAGCGAGTGTATCGCACCCATGCCTGGGGGCATCCCTTCATCAAGGTCTGCCGCTCGCTGGAGGAACTGATGCTCAACTTACGCTACGGCAACTTCGGCATCATCACCAAGGCTATTAAGAAGAGAGTGGGCAAGTGGCTGGGCATAGAGCGATATGCATAGTCCAGCCCCGGCTTTTCCCCCTTTTTACCTTTTTACCTTTAAAAGTATGAGATGATGAGGCTGCCGTTATATATAAAGAGGTAGGCGGCAATCAATGCCACACTTCCCAGCAAGTACTTGCCATAACCGCCTTGCATTCTCTTGACGAGGAATGCGATGGCGATGGGGAGCGTGTAAATCCAGTGTGCCGTCATGATGTACACCTCGTTCAGTCCGAATCCCAATCCCATGTGGAGCAGCATGTCGAGGGCGAAGTACGACATCACGAGCCAGAGGAACTTTTCTTTTCTCCCAGCCCATACGCTACCGATGAAGAGTAGAAGGATGGCGGCTTCCACGGCATAGTTCCACCAGTGGCGGTAGTGTACGAACATCGGTCGCTGACTGTTGCCGCGCAACTCGTCTTCCAGGAGATAGTCCTGGTGCAGCTGGATGCTCTCACCCATCAGATTCTCCACGAAACTCATCCCTCGGGAACTTGTGGCATCGGTCCATCGCATAAACTCGCCCTTCATGATGGGTGCGCCCTGTTTGGGACCTCTCTTCTTCTTCGCTTCCTCCCTGGCCAACTGCTTGGCCTTGTTGATGCTGTCGTTCTTAGCTTTTTGTGCGATTTCTTCAGGAGTGATGACTTTCAGTCCACGCTTGATGGAGTCGCTAGTCAGCGAGTCCTTGAGTTGCTTGAGGTGGGCCATTCGCTCTTGCCTTGCCTTTCGTTGGGCAGCCTTTTTTGCTCTCAGCTCTTTCTTCTGCATCTCGCTCGGCCACACGTATACCTTGTATTCCCATCTGCAGAATCCCCAAAGCAAGGCGGCGGGAATGATGACGGCGAGCAATAGGTGCTTCACGCGGAAGAAGCCTCTGCCGTTGACGAAGAGGGCGGAGAGGAATATCTTCAATCCGTTGTTGAGCGAGGTGCCGGCGGTGAGGAGAAAATACAGTACGCTCTGCCAGATCTTGAACCGATGGTGGTTCTTCATCCTTCGCCCGGATATGTAGAGTGCCAGGATGA
>CAVKZC010000007.1:0-35861 GCA_963660455.1 Sphaerochaetaceae bacterium
CTCATAGACCGTCCGGAGTTTGAGAAAGAGAATGCAGCCATTGAGCAGGTAACGGATGTGGAGAAGATGAAAGAGGCTGCCAAGACCTTCGCTGCCCTGTTGCAAGAAGGAGCCATCAAGGAGAATATCGACACGCTCTTTATGGGCATGAAGGAAGCCGAGGCCGTGAAACTCTTCGCCAACACTTACCTGGCGTTGCGTGTGAGCTACTTCAACGAACTGGATACCTATGCCGAGGTGAAGGGGCTGGATTCTCAGGCCATCATCGAGGGCGTTGGTCTTGACCCACGTATCGGCACACATTACAACAACCCTTCGTTCGGTTACGGCGGATATTGTCTGCCGAAAGACACGAAACAACTCTTGGCCAATTATGCCGACGTGCCGGAGAATCTCATAGAGGCTATCGTGGAGAGCAACCGCACGAGAAAGGATTACATCGCCGATGCCGTGCTGCAGAAGGCAGGTTATTACAGTTATGCCGATGACAACAGTTTTGACGCAAGCAAGGAGCACTCGTGTGTGATTGGCGTGTATCGTCTGACCATGAAATCGAATTCTGACAACTTCCGTCAGAGTGCCATTCAAGGCATCATGAAGCGTATCAAAGCAAAGGGCGCAGAGGTGATCATCTATGAGCCCACACTGGAAGACGGGACAACGTTCTTCGGCAGTAAGGTCGTGAATGATATGGAGGCATTCAAGGCACAAAGCCATGCTATCATAGCCAACCGCTATGACGCTTGTCTGGACGATGTGAAAGAGAAAGTGTACACTCGTGACATCTTCCGCAGAGACTAACTCGATGCACAAGCGGATTGAACGGATAGGGCACCTAATCGGTGCATGGGTTTTTATGTGGCGAGACTTACTTCATCCATTTTCAGTAGCTTGTAGCCGTCGAACTGCATGATGATTTTGTGCAGTTGGGTGCCTTGTCGAAGTGCCTCCACCCTCGGGGCAGCAGCGTACTCGGCGTAGGCATCCGCCATGTATTGCAAGGCGTCATGCCACTTGCCTTCGTAGGCCATGCTGTAATAATAGTCGGTCAGCCGGTTGGCATCCACCACGGCCTTTGTGTCAATGAGTTCTATGAGATACTCATAGTACTGCTTGCGAACATTGTTGTTAGGGATTCCCAGCACGAGCTTTTCGCCACGGGTTCCCTTGATGGTGAGCATACCATAATAAAACAGCAGGCTTGGGAACACCAATGGGTCGGTAATCTTGTGGGCCGGAAATGACTCATAGAAAGTAGCCACGATTTCCCCGGTCTCGGCTATTGTGCGGATTACGCCCTTGCGGTCGCCGTCCAGCTTGTCGAGCTGGAGGAGTTTTTTCATCTTGGCATAGTCGGTCTTCGTGTTGGGGTCGACCAATATCTTGGGAGCCTCACCCCTGCTTACATAGTTGCGCAGGAAGTAGAACACCATGTCGCAGTTGAATACCTTGCTTTGTGTATGCAAGGCATCTTCAGAGAAACAATAGTTGTCGTACCACGGCTTCATCTCGTTGATGACCTTCTCCACGTCCAAGTCTACGGGCAGCTTGCCCTTCTCCTTATAATAGTGGAACGTCTCGAATACATCTTCCGTCGAGAATCCGAGCATCTGGTTGAACTCTGCCTTGGTGGAGATGTGCCAGCCGATGTTGAAACCGCTGGTCACGTCATCGAGCGTCACAGGACTGACGCCCGTAATAAAGATTCGCTCGAAAGAGCCCTTGAACTTCTTGAAGATGTCGCGGTAGAAGCCCTCGGCGTGCGTCATCGCCCAATACACCCTCTCACCTTTCTCGGTGAGAACGGAGTTTGTAAAATTGTCGTACTCGTCGATGATGAGGTAGAGGGGGTATCTCTTCGACCTCGCCTCACTCTGGATAAGAGCGAGCTTGCCCGTGGCATCCTGGGTAGCGTTGACCTTCTGGTACAACTCCTCGGAATAATACGTGCGATAGTCGCGGACGAAGCCGTCGAGCTCCACACCTAAATAGAAGTTGAATTTCTCCTCCAGATGCTCGATGTCGCCCCCCACCTGCGAGAAGTCGAGGTGCAATATCTGATACCTGCCCTGCAAGGGGGTAGGGTGCTTCCCTATCCAGAGGTTGCCAAACCAGTCGTGGAACTTGTCTTTCGTCAGACAGTCGTAATAAGCATGGAGCATGCTCAGAAAGAGACTCTTTCCGAAACGGCGCGGGCGGATGAATATAGTCGAAGGCGATTTTAGGACACGCCATTATTATTGTCTGCAAATCTACAACTAAAATTTGTAACAACCAACTATTTTTGTCTTTTTTCTTGCCCACATGGCGGGTTCTAAATATAGAATACGCCCCATACTACGGCTGGCAGAGTACGTTGCACACGCTGTCCTGGAAACGGCGGGCGTTGGCGGCGTGCATGATGCCGTTGTTGAGGATGGCGAAGCAGAGGGTGTGGCCGTTGGCGGCAGTGCAGTAGCCTGCCAGGGTGATGATGCCAGTGAGGGTGCCCGTCTTAGCTATGACGTTGGCATGGGCAAAGGAATTTTTCATGCGTTTCTTCAGTGTGCCGTCTACGCCGGCTATGGGAAGCGAAGGCTTGAGGTGGGGCCAGATGTTCTCGTTGCGGTAGGCGTAGCGTAGCAACAGGCACTCGGCCTCGGCACTGAGATAGTTGTACAGTGATAGTCCCGAGCCGTCGGCCAGGCGGTAGCGTGAACTGTCCAGACCGAGCCGTCCTATCAGTTGCCGTTCCACGCTGCGTGCGCTCTTGGCACTGGCGGGGCGCTGGCCTGTAGAGGATGCCACCTGATAGTACATGCATTCGGCATAGAGGTTGTCGCTCTCCTTCATCATCTTGTGCAGTATCTGGTCCATGGTGTGGAAACGCGTACATACGGAGAAGGCACTGGCGGGGCAGCGTGCCGTCAGCACCGTGTCACTCTCCAGTACGATGCCCTGCTCCTTGAGCCGTGCCACGAAGCGATCCATAAACCTGTCCTTGCGTGCGAAGACGAGGGGAGAGAGGACGGGGTTGTCGTCATCCCAGCACCAGCCCTCGCCCAGCAGGGCAGTGTCCTTCATGGTGCGGTCGGCACAGATGCGCCCCCTGATAGTGTCTACGCCCATCTCGGCGAGCGAGTGGACAAAGGCCGTCATGTCATCGTTGTTGAACCGCGGGTCCATGCCGCCTATGCAGTACACGTCGCCGTGGAGCACGCCGTCGGCTATCTTACCCGTATACTTCAGTTGGGTCTTGAACTGGTAGCCGCCGCCCAACTTGTCGAGGGCGGTGACAGCGGTGAGCAGTTTCATGGTGCTGGCGGGCCGCATCAGTTGTCGTTCGCGGTGGCGGTAGAGGCAAGAGTCGGCTTCGAGGTCCCATACCATAAGTCCTACTTGCGAGGTTTCGAACATCTTGTCGTCCAGGAGCCTGTCCAGTCCGTGCTGCAATGACTGCGGCCAGGGCAGGCGCAACGAGTCTGCGCGCAGCGTGTCGGAGGCAACCGAATCGAGGGCAAGCGAGTCGGCAAGTGTTTCGTTGTCCCCTTCTTCGGCTGTTGCCGTGCTCTGGGCCTGCAGCGGCAGGACGGCAAAGGCCATGAGCCAGAGGCCGAGCAGATATCTTGTTATCTTGTAGTGCATGTGTCTTGAAAAAGTCTTGGTGTGTCTTGATGTGTCTTGAAAATGCGTTTCTGCAGTTCCTGTACGAAGGCATCCTCGTTGTCGGGCTGCACCGTAGTCATGTTGCCCGCACCGTATTCTATGAGCACGCAGTGGTCCAGTCCGAAGAAGGCACTTACCTTCTCTGTGCGCACCACGTCGCACAGCGGGATGTTTCTGTTTGTGCTGAAGCGTCCCTCGTCGACGACGAGAAACTCCATCTCCTTGTCCACGTCAATGGGTTTCACACGACGGAAGGTGTAGCGTGTGTGCAGTATGCGCTCTGTCATGCCCACCACCACGATGGCCACGAGCAGGCCCACGATAGCCACCTTGGTCCAGAAGAAATACAGGGCCAGGAGGGAGAAGAGGCCGATGGCCGTCTTGGCTTGGAGGGTGATGCGCTTGTGGAATGTTCTGTCTGCCATAAAATGTGTCGTTTTAACCTGTACGGCGCTTTGTCCATGCCGCAGTGCGGGGGCAAAACCTTTGCAAAAGTACAAAAAATATGGCTTTTGCTATACATTTTCAATATAAATTAGTACTTTTGCAACAGATTTAAGGCATGTTCGCTAACGACGGCCTGCGGATACAATCCAAAAGAACAACTATTAAGTTAACCGATGGTTTACAAGTATGATTTTCTGATTATCGGCTCAGGAGTGGCCGGTATGAGTTATGCCCTGAAAGTAGCCAGAGCGCATAAAGGTAAGGTGTGCATGATTTGCAAGACCTCGCTCGACGAGGCCAACACGTCGTTCGCACAGGGTGGTGTGGCGTCAGTTACCAACATGGAGGTGGACAACTTCGACAAGCACGTGCAGGACACGATGATAGCCGGCGACTACATCAGCGACTACAAGGCCGTGAAGCAGGTGGTGACCATGGCGCCGGAGCAGATAAAGGAACTGGTGGAGTGGGGCGTCAACTTCGACAGGCAGCAGGACGGCAAGTTTGACCTGCACCGCGAGGGAGGCCACAGCGAGTTCCGCATACTCCACCATGCCGACGACACGGGAGCCGAGATACAGCGCGGACTGATGGAGGCCGTGCGCCACTGTCCCGACATAGACATCAAGGAGAACCACTTTGCCGTGGAAATCATCACGCAGCACCATCTCGGGGCACGTGTGACACGCCGCACACCGTACATCAACTGCTACGGAGCATACGTGCTCAACCCCGACACACAGAAGGTGGATACCTACCTGAGCAAGGTGACCGTGATGTGCACCGGAGGATGCGGTGCCGTTTACCAAACCACTACCAATCCCGTCATTGCCACGGGCGATGGCGAGGCCATGGTGTACCGTGCCAAGGGAACGGTGGCCGACATGGAGTTTGTGCAGTTCCACCCTACAGCCCTCTTCCATCCCGGAGAGACCCACCCAGCCTTCCTCATCACCGAGGCCATGCGCGGCTACGGAGGCATACTGCGCCTGCCCAACGGCGAGAGCTTCATGGAGAAGTATGACAAGCGTCTGAGTCTGGCTCCGCGCGACATCGTGGCACGTGCCATAGACAAGGAGATGAAGATACACGGTCTGGACCACGTATGCCTGGACGTTACGCACAAGGATCCGGCAGAGACACGCCGTCACTTCCCCAATATCTATGCCAAGTGCATGAGCATAGGCATCGACATCACGAAGGACTACATACCCGTGCGCCCCGCTGCCCACTATATGTGCGGCGGCATCAAGGTAGACCTCAACGGACAGTCGAGCATCAACCGCCTCTATGCCCTGGGCGAGTGTTCCTGCACGGGTCTGCATGGCGGCAACCGACTGGCCAGCAACTCACTCATAGAGGCTGTGGTGTATGCCGAGACGGCTGCCAGACACAGCTTGGAGCATGTGGACGAGTATGACTTCAACGAGAAGGTGCCTGCATGGAACGATGAGGGAACACTCACCAACGAGGAGAAAGTGCTCATCACACAGAGTGTGAAGGAGGTGGGCGAGTGCATGAGCAACTATGTGGGCATCGTGCGCAGCGACCTGCGCCTGAAGCGTGCGTGGGACCGCCTCGACCTGCTGTACGAGGAGACCGAGAACCTCTTCAAACGCGTGAAGGTGAGCAAGGAACTGTGCGAGTTGCGCAACATGATAAACGTGGGATACCTCATCACACGCATGGCCATAGAGCGCAAGGAGAGCCGAGGACTGCACTACACCATCGACTATCCCGTACACGCATACGACAAGAAACAGGAATGAGCGAAGGTACGCACCACGCCCTTTTCACACATACCATACTGCAGTGGTTTTGCACCCATGGCCGATTGTTGCCGTGGCGCGAAACCACTGACCCTTATGCGGTATGGCTCAGCGAGGTAATACTGCAACAGACGCGTATAGCGCAGGGCACGGCTTACTGGCAGAGGTTTATGCAGGCTTATCCTACGGTGCAGCTTCTGGCTGCCGCCGACGAGGATGACGTGCTGAGGCTCTGGCAGGGACTGGGCTACTATTCGCGCGCCCGTAACCTGCATGCGGCTGCCAGACAGATAGAGGCCATGGGAAGTTTTCCCTGCACCCTCGAAGGCATCAGGAAGCTGAAGGGCGTGGGCGACTATACGGCGGCAGCCATTGCCTCCTTTGCCTACGACATCCCCGCAGCCGTGCTGGACGGCAATGTATTCAGGGTGCTGGCCAGATACTTCGGCATTGATACGCCCATCAACACCACGCAGGGCAAGAAGTTGTTTGCTGCCCTGGCGCAGACACTCCTGCCCCAGAACACGCAGCATCGTGTCCGTCCCGACGGCTTTTCCATTTCACTTTCCGCTATGTCGGCCTACAACCAGGGCGTCATGGATTTCGGAGCCGTGGTGTGTACGCCCCAGTCTCCGCAGTGTGGCGCATGCCCGTTGGCTGAGACGTGTACTGCCTTGAGAGAGGGCTGTGTGGATAACTTGCCCGTGAAAAACAGAACACTGAAGGTGAAGACGCGCTATCTGACTTATATATATATAAGGTGGAACAAGAAAGACTCTGCCGTCCCGATGGTGGCTATGCACCGCCGTGGCAGCGGAGACATCTGGCAGGGGCTGTGGGAACCCTACAATGCATCGCTGCACGAGGACTGGGCGGCCGCTGGCGAGGAAGAAATCATAGGCTTGCTGCATTCGGCTCCTGCCGACACCCTGCGCCTTGTAGCCAAGGGGGTGAAGCATGTACTTACCCACCGCATCCTTTTGGCCGATTTTTATCTGCTCGAAACGCAAGTCTGCCCCTCTCTGCCCGATGACTATGTGTGGGTAAAAGAGGATGAACTGGACCGCTATGCTGTGCCCAGACTCATCGAAAACCTTTGCCGGATGGTAGCAGACAAATGAAAAATACAACAAACAGACATATTATAAGACAGTTTGTACATGGTTTCCGTCTGTTTGGGCACATACACGAAGAACGGCGGTTGTAAAAAAGGCAAAAATCCTTTAACTTTGCAAAAGACTATTAAAGAAAATGTAACAAGCAAAGAGAGGAGATTTGTCGAGAATGAGAAGATTATTGACTTTTGTAGTGATGCTGGTTGTCGCATTGGGAATGTATGCCGACAACCCGGTTGTGGTAACGGCAGGAAACCCCGTGGTGTTCAACGAGGCCGTACAGGCGCTGATAGAGGTGGACTACTCCAAGACGATGGTGAAAGACCAGACGCTGGCGGAATACCTCAAGGGGCGCGGGGAGGACTTCGTGCGCGACTGGCCCAGCGACAAGGAGAAGGCTCTGGAATATTTTACCTACCGCTTCAACAAGAAGAACAAGAAAGGTATGCAGATAGGCAAGAACCTTACCGGTGCCAAATACAAGATGGTGATCTACATCGACTGGATGGACATGGGCAACGGCGTGAGCGGCTTCATGCCGTGGTCGGGCAGCAAGGCCGGAGGTGTCATCATCAAGGGCCGATGCGATGTCATCGACGTGGCGGCAGGGCAGTATGTGTGCCGCATGACATTCGATGAGGTAAAGGGTAGTGCCAATCCGTCAGAGACGACGCGCATGGGCATGGCCTACTTCTATCTGGCCAACTACATCTTCAAGTTGTCTAAAGATGCCTCGGGAAGTGTGGAATATTGTGGCGAGATAGCCAAGCCCAAACCCAAGAAGAAAGTGGTGGTAAGGGAAGAGGAGGAGAAACCTGCCGTAGAGGAAACGGCTGCTGCCCCTGTAGCCAAGTCGACTGCCAAGAAGCCTGCCGCCCGTAAGGGTAAGGGCAAGGGAGCCGTGCGCAAGGGTACCGCTGCTGCGGTGCGTAAGGGCGCAACGGCAGCCGCCAAGAAAACTTCTGCAGCCACGACAGCAGCCACGACAGCCAAGAAACCACGCAAGGTGAAATACATAGAGGTGGACGAGGACGGCAACGAGACCGAAATCATCTACGTAAAGAAAGGTACCAAGACTCCTGTAGAGGTGGAAAGCGAAGTGGAAGAGGCTCCTGAAGTCCGTCCTGCCACGAAACCTGCCAGGAAGAGTACCGCCAAAACGGGCAGCGGAAAGGTGCCGCAGACCGTACTGAATGCCGTGTCCCACCTGAAACTGAAAAACTCTGTGGGCGGTGACGCCAAGTGTCTGCGCTATGAGAAAGCCCTCAGCGTATACATCGACTTCTCTAATTGTGACATCATCAACAACAACGAGGCTGACTTTACCAAGTATATGGAGACGCAGGCCGACAAGAAAGATCGTGACGGCAACTTCGCACATAAATGGGAAACCTCGTACAAGCCCAGTCTTACATCCATCTTCATCTCGAACATGAACAAAGAGATGGGTAAACTGCCCCTTCGCGGCACCCTACAGCAGGGCAACAAGTACACGCTGAAGGTGGTGCTGACCAAGTTAGACGACAACGGCAACACATGGGGCGACTACCTCATCGTGGAGACGGCTACGGGCAAGGTGGTGCACCACATGCAGATGAGGTCGAAGGGCGGACATTTCGGTGAGTACATCGGTCTGCTCAAGCAGGGATTTGAGGAAGCCGGCAAAATATACGGTGAACTCCTGGCAGACAGAATAGATTAACCTAACCCGCCGTTTTCCTCTCTCTTGCAGAGTAGGAGAATAGGTAGGTCTCTAATTAAATCACAATAAGTATGAAAAAGAGTATCAAGCAATTAGCCTTGGCAGCCATCATGCTGCTCGCAGGCTCTGGAATGACTGCCAATGCGCAGTTGCTCAGTGAAAAACCTCATGTTCACTTCGGTATCCGTGCCGGATTGTCCGTTTCCTCTTGGTCTGGTGAAGGAATGAAGGCGTTGGCGTTCCCTACAGGCGGTTTGGCTGTCGACTTCAAGGTGGCTCCCATCCCCTTGTATTTGGAGACAGGTGCCTATTTTATAAACAAGGGATATAAATATCCTAAAGACTTTGACGGCTCCAATGAGACCAAGCACATTCTCGGCGGTGAAATCCCCGTTGTAGCCAGCTATCACTATTACTTTACGGACGACATGGCCATCCAGCCTTTCTTTGGCGGCTTCGTGTCTTTCCAGGATGACGGCTATGACTGTGTTGATGCCGGTCTCCGCTTCGGTACGGGCTTCAACTATCGTCGCCTCTATGCCAATGTGGGTTACGACCTCGGACTGAAGAACATGAGCAGTGACAGTGACTATTCATGCAAGTCGGGCTTCTTCTTCGTGACAATAGGTTATAACTTTGTCGGTTCGAAGTAACGAGACTTTGGGGCTACGGGCATTCCGTAGAGAGAACATAAAAGAGGGTGCGCCACGCTTGTGACACACCCTCATTTTTTTCAACTTCTCGTTTCTTTGCTTGAGAAAGCTAAGCCGTCCTTGTAAAGAGGCTTAGTAGTTCTGGGCCTCTATCTGGAAGTAGCTCTGCGGATGGTTGCAGACGGGGCAAACCTCGGGAGCCTTCTTGCCTACCACGATGTGCCCGCAGTTGGCACACTGCCAGATGCAGTCTCCGTCGCGTGAGAACACCACCTTGTCCTGCACGTTCTTCAGCAGTTTGCGGTAACGCTCCTCGTGGTGCTTCTCTATCTCACCCACCATCTCAAACTTGGCGGCTATCTCGTCGAAACCTTCCTCGCGCGCTTCGGCTGCCATGCGCTTGTACATGTCGGTCCACTCGTCGTTCTCACCCTCGGCAGCAGCGAGCAGGTTCTCTTCTGTGCTCTTGATGGCACCGCCCATGAGGTACTTGAACCACATCTTGGCATGCTCCTTCTCGTTGGCAGCGGTCTCCTCGAATATGTTGGCTATCTGCACATATCCGTCTTTCTTGGCCTTCGATGCGAAGTAGGTGTATTTGTTACGGGCCTGTGACTCACCGGCAAATGCCTCCCACAGGTTCTTCTCGGTCTTTGTTCCTTTAAGTTCTTTCATAATGTCTTTGTATTAAATTAGCAATCAATTCGTTTGCAAAGATATTGTAATCTTTCCAAAGTTGCAAGTCTTTGTCTCCTTATTTGCTCTTCTTTAGTGGTTTTTAACTAAAAGCGAGCTATCTTGCGTGTCTTGTTGCCCTGTTTGAGGATGAAGATGCCCTTGCTGTTGTCGGTAAGGGTCGTTTTGCGCCCGTCGACAGTATAGGTGTCGTAAGGCTTCGCCATGTCTATGCCGTCGTAAGTGTAGGAACGGGTGGGGGCTTGGATGGCGTCGGTAGACTTGGTGCCTGTTACGGTGACATTCTTTATTTCCCATGTGCAGCAGATGGTGGCATCGCTGGTGTAGCGGAAGCTGATAGAGGCCTTGTTGCCGCAGAACTGGCTGAGGTCGAGCGTGCAGGTGGAGAAATTCCAGCTGTCACTGGACGGAACGCTGAAGTCTGAGAGCCTGGTGGTGTACGTTCCCTCTTCGGGGTCGTCTACCTTGACGAGAACGGAGAGGTATTGTAGTCCATAGCCTTTGGCGTAGTTGATGGCTTGGTTGATAGTCAGTTTGGCATCTTCGTATTCGCTGAGGTCTATATCAGGCAGGGTGAGGGTTGCATCGGCGGCATAGTTCGTCTTGGTGCTGCTCGCGTATGCCGTAGCCTTCCAGCCATAGCTGCTGGTTTGTACCCATATATTGTCATTGGTACTCTCGTTCTTGGCTGTTGTCGTATTGCAACCACCGCCGGATGATGTGAAGTCGAGGTCCAGGATGTTCTCGCTGTCGGGCGTGTCGGGATTCTCATTGCCTCCGTCGTTGTTGTAGTCGGTCGACTTGACGGAGGTCTCGGGGTTGAACGCCACGTCCGTACTGTCACCCCATACATACTCCATGAGGTTGGGGAAGTCGACATAGGGGTTGCGGTTGCCCTGTATGCCGTACACGTCGTTGTTGCGCTTTATCTCCAGTGCATCGGGCTTGTCGGCTCGTGCCCACTTCATGAACAGCGTGTAGGCCCATTTCTGCAGGGTAGGGTAGGTGCCCTGCTCCAGTATCTGCAGTGCCTGTGAACCTGTCCATGTAAAGTTCTGGTAGGTGGTTGCCATGTACATGTATCCGCGTGCAAAGTCGCCCTTCCACTGGTCGGCAGGCTCCCAGTACTTGTTGCCGTCCGAACCGTTGCCTATCTTGGTCCATCCGTTGCCGCTGTCGCTGCCTGTCACTGTTCCCATGGGGTAGTTGCTCTTGCTGCTGTTTATTTTACTTTCGCAGGGCATGAGGTTATAGAGGTCTTTGTAGGCTTGGTTTTCTGTGCGTCCCCACCAACTCTTGGGGAAGGAGTGCTCAATGTTCATTCCGCTTCCCGCAGTTCCTTGAGAAGTAGACTTTACCCATGCGCTCTGAGCCGAGTATCGGTCGATGAAGTATCCGTCGCTGGTGCGGTCGGTAACCCAGAAGCCCCACCATGTATGTCCGCTTCCTTTGCCGTAGTCCAGAACATTCGCCTTCTTGATGATGTTGTAGAGGGCGGTCTTCAGCTCAGCACCTTTCTTGCCTTTCAGCGAACTGTAGTAGCCGTCGGGTATCTGAGCCGTGGCGGGAAGGCTGTAAAGGGCAGTCGCGGTGATGGCCAGGGCCAGATGGAGTAGTTTTCTTTTCATATCGTGTAGTTTTTGTTTTGTTGTCTTGTCTTGGGTGGGCAAAGTTACACTTTTTGGGCGTAAGAACAAAGCAAAAGTTATGAAAATACGAAAACAGGCAAAAGAAAAGAGGGTGCGGCTTGTATGCCACACCCTCCTTGTAATGTCGTGTCCGTGTCAGTTGTTGATGCCGAAATCGGCCTGTTGGTCCTGCACCTCCTTCAGCATCTTGTCCTTCTGCTCGGGGGTAAACTCGGCATGGCCGGCGTCTTGAGTAGGAGTGGAGGAAGAGGCCGCTGTGCTCTTGTCCTTGCTCTTTCCTTTGAGGGTAGCCGAACCGCAGTCCATCTTCCCCGTATATGCCACGCTTTCCATCTCCAGTTCGGCAGGTGTAGGGGCGTGTGTGCCGGGAAACTGCACCTCGGCGTGAATCTTTATTTTGCCCGGCTTCATCGTACTGCGCACAAGAATGGGCGCACTTCCCCATTCCGTGGCGCGCGGATTGGCATTGATATCCTTTCCGTCGCCTATAATCTCGCCTTCACCCTCTATGGTGAAGCGGATGTTCTCCTTGGCCAGGCGGCGCACATTGCCGTTGTCGTCGGTGACCTCAGCCACCACTACCACAAAGTCGCTGCCGTCGGCCACGAGCTGCTTGCCCATGTTGTCGGCATAGAGGCGCAGTTTGGTGCTGCGGCGCGAGGGCATGCGTCTGTCCGTGCACACCACCTTGCCGTCCTTGAAGCCCTCTGCCACCATCACCACCATCTGGGGCGACTTCTTCTTGTAGCTGTATTCGCGTGCCTCCCAGAAGTCCCATGCCTTGGGGAACGCCACGGGGGCATTGAAAGCCTCCGACGTAGGATGTTTCACGGGCAAGGTGTAGACGTGCGCTCCTTGGTAGGTGGTAAGGCGCACGCTGTCACAGTTGGAGAACACCGTCACGTCCTGGTCGCTGAACTGCGTCATCTCGTGTGCAATGTGCACAAAGGCACTGTCCTTGCGCTGCGACTCAAACATGTAGTAGGCCGTCTTCTTCTGTCTGAAGGCATCATAGATGCCGCCCCAGTAGGGGTCGGGATGATAGCCGCGTTGGTGGTCGAAGGGGTGCCACTGGCATCCGCCAACAAACTGCCCCGGGGTGTGCATCTCTTCCGTAGTCTTGGCCAGTGAGTAAGCCTGTGTGAGCATCGGTTTCTCGCCCCAGCTGCGCGAGGCGCGGTTCAGGTTGTTGTGGGCATACCAGTCGTCCACATACTCGCCGAACTCTCGGGTGAGGACGCACTGCTTGATGTCCGTCATATCCATGTCCGGCCATCCGTACACTACGTCGTAGTTTTCCTTTACGCCTGCCGAGTTCCAGTCGGCTACAGCCACGGGGCGGTAGGGGTAGGGATATTCGTCCTTGGTAAGCTGGAGCGACTTCAGTGCAAAGTCCTTGGGGTAGCGTGTCTCGTTGAGAATCGGTTCCCACATGAGCACAGAGGGATGGTTGCGGTCGCGGCGTATGATGTCTTTGGTGTTCTGGTACACACGTTCGGCAAACAACGGGTCCTTGTTCCAGTACTGCCATCCCGGTGTTGCCACGATGATGAAGATGCCCAGTTCGTCGCATGCGTCCATAAAGGCTGGGTCCTGCGGATAGTGGGCTGTGCGTATGATGTTGAAGCCTGCGTCCTTGAGCCGTTTTACATCGCGCCACTGCTGACTGTTGGGTACAGCGTTGCCCACATAGGCAAAGTCTTGATGGCGGTTGGCACCTATAAACTGGCGGTACTTTGCACCGTTGAGCCAGAATCCATCCTTGCCCTTAAACTCGAAGGAGCGGATGCCCAGACGTGTCTTGCCTCCGTCGAGTATCGTCTTGCCGTCTTTGATACGTGTTACGACACTATATAAATAAGGTGTCTCAGGCGACCACAGGTGAGGATTCTTTACCACGAACGACTGCTTCACGCTCTGGTGGTTGCCGTTTCCGGGCAGCGACACACTCTGGGATGTTTTCTTCACTATCTTTCCGGCAGCGTCCACCAGTTCCTGTTCCACCGTCACCTTGCGCTGTTTGTTCCCGTCGTTGCGCAGGTCTACGTCTACATACACCGTGGCCTGTTTGGGAGAGATGTCGGCGAAGTGTACGAACACCCCGGCATCACGTCGGTTCTCCTGTGTCACGTCGGTGATGTATACGTCCTTGCGGTTTATCTCCCACACGTCACGGTACATGCCTCCGTGGTAAGCGAAGTCGAGCGTGTACTGTGGCTTGCCCGGCGGAAAGGTCTTGTCGTTGGAGTTGTCGGCCATGACGGCCAGCACGCATTTGTCGCCTTTCTTCAGTCCCTCCTTCTTCAGGTCGACAAGGAGGGGGAGGTATCCGCCGTAGTGTTCTACGGCAAGTTTGCCGTTTACGTAGATTTTCTGCTTGCCCATGATGGCCTCGAAATAGACCGTTGAGTTGTTGCCTTGCACGACAAACTCCTTGCGGTACCATGCTACCCCTTGATAGTTGCGGCATCCCGAAGCCTCTGCCGGTTCCAGTTTTACGCTATGGGGTACAGACACGGTTTCCCATGCGCTGTCATCATAGTCGGTGCGTTCTGCCCCTTGTGCGTCACCAAGGTGGAACCGCCAGTTGGGGTTGAAGTTATAGACGCTACGTCCCTGGTTTGCGATAGGGAACAGTCCCGCCACGGAGGTCTCGTCGTATGCAGAGGCGTATGTCGCCATCGTGCTCAACAGGCACAGTGCCGAAAGGCATATTTTGTTCAGTTTCATTTTTTTCTTTACCCTTTTACCTTTATTTTACTCCCATTTGTCCGTGCGGAACGAACTGACGGGCAACCCATCATGGAAGAGGTCTCCCACGGCCCAGTTGCAGAAAGCGTAGCGCACAGCCACCGGTTTCTTAACCTCTTCGCTCTTCACGTACACCTTGTTGCGTGATGTCCATGCCTTGGCCTTGTGGAACACCCTGTCTTCACCCGCTACTTCGAAGAGGTTGCTCTCCGGTCCGTTGTTGAAGTACACCCACTCCTTGCTTCTGTCGAACGAGATGACAGCCGTGTCGTTCTTAAACACGACATCCTTGTAAGTGGCATAGTCGGGCAGCCCCTTCATGTCGTATGTGCCGCTGAGTGCCAGAAGGGCCAGTCGCTCGCCAGCCTGCCTCTTCTTGCGCGGATGGATGCCATACTCCAGTCCTGCATCCATCAGTACCGCCATGCGGCAGTTGTCGATGCGTCGTTCAGCCTCCGCCTGCTGCTCGCGCAACAAGGCACTGTTCTCTTTCCATTTTATCAGACTGTAGTCGTATGGGGCTATCTGGCAGAAGTAGAACGGGAAGTTGCCCTGCTTCCACTCCTTGCGCCATCCCTTCACCATCGTTTCCATCTGGTCGGCGTAGGTGGCGTAACGGTTGCAGTTGTCCTCGCCCTGATACCATATGGCGCCCTTCATCCCATAGCCGATGAGCGGGTGTAGCATACCGTTGTAAAGGGCTGACGGACAGCGTTGCTGGTATTTCTTCACGTCAGCCTCGTTCCAAGGTGTGTGCAATTTGGGGAATGCCTTGAGCCAGTCGCTCTTCACCCATTCGGGGTTCATCCAAGCCTCGCATGCACTTCCTCCCCATGCCACGACGATGAGTCCTACCGGAACGCCGAGTGACTTGCGGAGCGATTTGCCGAAATAATAGGCCGTAGCACTGTATTCGCGCACACTGCCCGATTGTGCCTCCTGCCACATGCCCGACACACTGTCCACGGGTTGCAGTTGTGCATTGCGTTTCACCGTAAAGAGGCGCAGGCTGTTGTCGGCACACCCCATCAGTTCTTCGGGCGTACCCTCTACCGGTTGACCCTTGAAACCTTTCATGGGCATCTCCATGTTGCTCTGTCCGGCGCATATCCACACCTCGCCTATCAGCACGTCGTGCAGGCACAGGTCTTTGCCGTCGCTCAGGGTGATGTCGTAGGGGCCTCCCGCCTTGGGCGTGTGTACGGTGAGCTGCCATTTGCCGTCCTTGTCGGCCTGTACCTTGTATGTCTTGTTGTCCCAGGGGGTGTGTACCTTAACTGTCTTGCCGGCATCGGCAGTACCCCATAGGTTACAGTCGCTCTGTTGCTGCAGTACCATTTTGTCGCCAAACATCTTGGGCATTTTTACTTCTGCCTGTATGCCCAAGGCCATAGCCCCCAAGGCAAGAGTGAGGAAAGTCTTTCTTATCGTCATTGGTCTTAATAGTATTGGATAATCGATTTTTGTTTATTATAAAGACGTTCGGATATGCCTTTTGTAACTACAAAGGCAAAATAAGCCTTGTCGGGGGTAGAAACAATGTTAATTGCCGGTACATGGCACTTTTATTAGGATAAAATTAGTACCTTTGTGCGCAAAAATAACATAACGATGCAGGAAAAGAAAACACGCGAGCGCATCATTGCTCTCATTAACAAGGAGGTTGTGCCTGCCATAGGTTGTACCGAACCCATGGCTGTGGCGCTTTGTACATCGAAGGCAGCGACCCTTCTGGGCAAGCGGCCGGAAAGGATAGAAGTTCTGTTGAGTCCTAACATGCTGAAGAACGCTATGGGCGTGGGCATACCCGGCACGGGCATGATAGGACTGCCCATAGCCGTGTCACTCGGTGCACTCATTGGCCGCCCCGAATACGGACTGGAGGTGCTCAAAGATCTGACACCCGATGCGCTGCAACAGGGAAAACGCTATATGGAGGATGCTGACATCGACATCAAGTTGAAGCACGGTATCAGCGAAAAACTGTACATCGAGGTGGTATGCCATGCGGGCAAAGACCAGACCATGGCCGTGATAGCCGGCAGCCATACCAACTTTGTCTTTGTAGAGCGCAATGGCGAAGTGGTGCTCGATGCACGCTCGGAAGAATCTAATGAAGAAGACGGACAGGACATACAACTTAGTATGAGGACGGTGTACGACTTTGCCCTCACGGCTCCCCTCGAGGAAATCAACTTCATACTGAAGACAAAAGAATACAACATGCGTGCTGCCGAGCTCTCCATCAAGGGCAACTACGGCCACTGCCTCGGCAAGACCATGGACCGTCCGTTGAGTCATGGTATCTTCGGCAACAGCATCTTCTCGCACATCATTTCTCGTACGGCATCGGCATGCGACGCACGTATGGGCGGTGCCATGATACCCGTGATGAGCAACAGCGGAAGCGGCAACCAGGGCATCTGCGCCACCAATCCCGTAGCCGTGTATGCCATAGAGAACGAGAACACGGAGGAGGAACTGGTGCGCGCACTCACCCTGAGCCACCTTACCGCCATATACATCAAGCAGAGCCTCGGCAAACTGTCGGCGCTCTGCGGATGTGTGGTGGCCTCCATAGGCAGCAGTTGCGGCATCACCTACCTCATGGGGGGTGACTACGGGCGCATCTGCAACTCGGTAAAGAACATGGTGGCCAACCTTACGGGTATGATATGCGACGGTGCCAAACCCAGTTGTGCACTGAAGATATCGTCGGGTGTGAGCACGGCTCTGCTCTCTTCGCTGCTCTCCATGGAGGGCAAGTGTGTGACGAGCGCAGAGGGCATCGTGGACGACGATGTGGACAAGTGTATACACAACCTTACCAGCATCGGCGCCGATGCCATGCGCGCCACAGACGACATGGTGCTCGACATCATGACGCACAAATAGAGTTCGTTACACCAGTGTGGCGACGATCTCCTCGCGCGTGCCGGGCAACATGTCGATGACCGGTATCTCGGGCATAGTGTAGCAGCCAGGCTGCAAACGGAACGAGGCACGTGCCACATTGACCAGTACCTGGGCGGTGAGGGCAGGATTGTTGATGCTCATGTTGAACTCCAGACGCTGGTTCTGTGTCTTGCCTGACACACCCTTGCGCACGAGGTTTACACCGTGGCCCATGTCCTTCACGTCGTCTACGGAGGCAACGGCAAAGACGTGGGTCTCGTCGTGTGCGAAGTAGGGGTCTGCCTTGATTTCGGCTGTCACCTCCTCAAGGGTGGCACCCTCTTCCAGTTCTACGTACACCATGCGGCGATGGATGCCCTCACCCAGGGGAATTGTGACAGATAGCGCTTCCTTCACCCCCTTCTTGCTGCGCACGCAGACAGAGTGCCCCATGCTCATACCCGGACCGAAGTTGGTGTAGGTCAGTCCCTTGGGAGCGAGACTCTCCATGAGTACGCGCACGATAGAGTCAGATCCCGGATCCCATCCGGCGGCGATAACACTCACCTTGCCAGCCTTCTTGCAGTTCTCCATCTGCTTGGTGCGGTAGTCGAGGATGCTGGTATGGATGTCGAAGCTGTCTACGGTGTTGATACCGAGAGCCACAATCTTCTCTGCATACTCCGGGCAAGAACGGGTAGGAGTGGCGAGGATGGCCACATCCACGTCCTTCAGCTTCGTGATGTCGTCCACCACCTCATATGCTGCCAGCTCGGCTGGCTTGTTCTCTGCGCCCTTACGGCGTACAATACCTGCAATCTCGAAGTCGGGTGCGGCCTCGAGCGCCTCTACGGTAAACTTACCGATGTTGCCGTAACCCACTACGGCTGCTCTAAACTTTTTCATTTGTTTCTTTTATTTGGTTGTAATAATCGATTCTGCTTGCAAAAGTAGGAGTTTTCCTTGAAAAAAACGCACGTTTCACAGTTTTTTTAACTATAACTTGGTTGTATGCTACAATAAAAAGTCCCACATCACGTTTATATAGGGTACGTGCGTACGATGCGCACACGCTATACCACACTTATAATTAAGCATACACCAAGATACAACTATGATAGAATACATCAAGGGCGAACTGGCCGAACTGACCCCCACACTGGCCGTAGTAGAAGCTGCGGGCGTAGGTTACGCACTCGGCATATCGCTCAATACATATACAGCCATCCAAGGCAAGAAAGAGGTAAAGCTCTACGTACACGAATCACTCGTGACGGGCGGCAGGGACGACTCATACACGCTCTACGGCTTTGCCGGCAAACAGGAGCGCGAACTCTATCGTCTGCTCATCACAGTGTCGGGCGTAGGCGGCAATACGGCAAGGATGATACTCTCGTCCATGTCGCCCAAAGAACTCTGTTCCGTCATCTCCTCGGGCAACGAGAAGATGCTCAAGGGCGTGAAGGGCATAGGACTCAAGACGGCACAGCGCATTATCGTCGACCTGAAGGACAAGATTGTCAGCCTCGGCATTGCCGACGAACTGCCTGCCGGCGGTGGGGCTGCGCCTGTCGACAACGCTGTCAGGGACGAGGCAGTCAGTGCCCTTACCATGCTGGGCTTCTCGCCCGCACCGTCGGCCAAGGTGGTGGCAGAACTTCTCAAGGCACAACCTGACATGAAGGTGGAGGATGTCATCAAACTGGCACTCAAACAGATAAAGTAAGTGAAGAGTGAAGAACGAAGGGTGAAGAACGAAGAGCGAAAAGAAACAAGAAATAGATGAGACAAAGAATAATATACGTGATACTGGCCTGGCTGACGGTTTCCACCTTCGGCTATGCCCTCGCTTTGCCTTATCTGCAGGATGACAGGACGCGCCAGCGCAATGCTGCGGCGCAGAACACCGCGAAGACCGACAAAGACGGCAACAAGGCTGCAAAGGGTAGGGGGAACGACAAACAGACCGCCACCGGCAAGCCCAAGACCCCCGGCATTACCGCCCAGCCCATTCTGGCCGAAGAAGACACCATACCCGACTCGCTGCTGCACCCGCGCTGGCCCATACAGCGCACACAACCCGTAAGCATAGGCGATCTCTACCAGAGTCCGCTCGACCTGCAACGTCCTGACAATATGAAGTACCAGGTGGAGTACAACGACACCCTGGGGCGCTACATCATCGGTAACAGGATGGGTGGCACATGGCTCTCGGCTCCCGTCATGATGACACCTGCCGAGTATATGGCATGGAGCGAACTGAACGGGCGCAAAGCCTACTTTCGCAAGCAGAACGACGAGATATACAAGGCCAAAGGAAAGGAGAAATTTGACTTCACCGACATGCACTTCGACCTGGGACCGGCCGAAAAAATATTCGGTGCCGGTGGCATACGTGTGCGCACGCAGGGAACCGCAGAACTGAAGTTCGGCGTGAACACGAAGAACATAGACAACCCCTCGCTGCCCATACGCAACCGCAAGACCACGATGATGGACTTCGACGAGAAGATAAACCTCAACGTGAACGGAAAGGTGGGCGACAAGGTGAACATGAACCTGAACTACAACACTGATGCCACCTTCGACTACGATGCGCAGAACATGAAGTTGAAGTATGACGGCAAGGAAGACGAGATCGTCAAACTTGTGGAGGCAGGAAACGTCTCCTTCCCCTCCAACTCGTCGCTCATCAAGGGTGCCAGCAGCCTCTTCGGTCTGCGCACCGACTTGCAGTTCGGCAAACTGAAGTTGCAGATGGTGGCCTCGCAGAAGAAGTCTGCCTCCAAGAGCGTGTCGTCCAAGGGCGGCGTGCAACTCACCCCCTTCGAGATAAACGTGGCCGACTATGAGGAGAACCGACACTTCTTCCTCTCCAGATACTTCCGCGACCATTATGACGCATGGATGCAGAAACTGCCCAACCTCACCACCGGTATCACCATCAACCGTGTGGAGATATGGGTGACCAACAAGACCGCCACTACCACCAACACGCGCAACATCGTAGCACTTACCGACCTCGGCGAGAACAGTCGTGTGAGCAACTCCATGTGGACTGCCGGAGTATTGTCCGTGCCCGCCAACCGTGCCAACACCGAGTACGATGCCATGGTGGGACAATACGTTGCCGCACGCGATATAGACCAGGCTGCCACCATACTGGAAGGAGGCGGACTGAAGGGAGGCGATGACTTCGAGAAGCTGGAGAGCGCACGACTCCTCACCTCCTCTGAGTATACGCTCAACACGTCTATGGGATACGTGTCGCTCAAGAGCAGTCTGCAGACCGACCAAGTGCTGGCCGTAGCCTTCGAGTACACCTATGGCGGCACGACCTATCAGGTGGGCGAGTTCGCTTCCGACCTCACCGACACCAAGCAGGCACTCTTCGTCAAGTCGCTCAAGAACACCAGCAACAATCCGCAGCAGGGCAACTGGGACCTCATGATGAAGAACGTCTACTACCTCGCCTCGCAGGTGGAGAAAGAAAAATTCCGCCTCGACGTGAAGTACCAGAGCGACACCACAGGCGTTTACCTCAACTACATACCCGAAAGCAAGGTGAAGAGCACCCCGCTTATCCGTGTGCTCGGAGCCGACCGACTCGACAATAACAACAACGCACACCCTAACGGATACTTCGACTATGTGGCAGGATACACCGTGAGCAACGGACGCGTGTTTATACCGAAGGTAGAGCCGTTCGGTTCATACCTCTTCGACTACCTGCGCAAGAACAGCATTGACTCCGTCACGGCCAGCAAGTATGCCTTCAAGGAACTCTACTCCTCTACCAAGACTACGGCCAAGCAGATAGCCGAGAAGAACAAGTATGTCCTCACCGGACAGTTCAGAGGCACATCGGCCAATGTCATCTCGCTCGGTGCATACGACGTGCCGCAAGGTTCCGTGCTCGTCACCGCCGGCGGCGTAAAGCTCACCGAGGGAACCGACTATACCGTAGACTACAGTGCGGGAGAGGTGACCATCATCAACCAGAGCATCATCGATGCCGGCACGTCTGTCAACGTGTCGCTCGAAAGCAATACCGACTATGGGCAGATGCGCAAGACCATGATGGGGCTCAACTGGGAGTATGACTTCTCCAAGAACTTCCAGATAAGCGGTACCCTGCAGCATCTGTCCGAGCAGGCACTCACCACCAAGGTGAACATGGGGTCGGAACCGCTCAACAATACCCTTGTGGGCTTCAACATCAACTGGAAGAAGGAGAGCCAGTGGCTTACCAACATGCTTGACAAGATACCGCTGCTGCACCTTACGCAGCCCTCGCAGATATCCTTCACGGGAGAGTTTGCCAAACTCTTCGCCGGACAGGCAAGTGGCACACAGGACAACGCATCGTATCTTGACGACTTCGAAACCACCAAGAATACCATCGACGTGATGACTCCCACGTCGTGGATACTCTCCAGCGTGCCTTCATCCGAATTCTCCAGCGACTATGCCGACAAAACAGGACTAACAAGCGGGTTCCACCGCAGTCGGCTGGCATGGTACACCATCGATCCGCTCTTTACCCAGCGCGGCAACTCCCTCACGCCCGGACACATCAAGAGCGACCTGGCACAACTCTCCAACCACTATGTGCGCGAAGTATACGTCAGCGAACTCTTCCCGCTGAGGCAGCAGAGTACATACAGCGGAGCCAGCAGCACACTGAGTGTGCTCAACCTCGCCTACTATCCCAGCGAACCTGGACCTTACAACTTCAATACCGACCTGCAGGCCGACGGTACCTTCGCACAGCCGCAGGCCAACTGGGGCGGTATGATGCGCAAGCTCGATACCAACGACTTCGAGCAGGCCAACATAGAGTACATCGAGTTCTGGATGCTCGACCCCTTCATCTATTCGCGCGGACAGGCCGATGCCGCACAGTACGGCGGCGACTTCTACATCAATCTAGGAGAGGTGAGCGAGGACGTGCTGCGCGACGGCAAGAAGTTCTACGAGAGCGGTATGCCCGTAGACGGGTCGCAGAGCTACACCACCACCCAGTGGGGTAAGATACCTACGCAGAGCACCGTAACCTATGCCTTCGCCACCACCTCAGGCAGCCGTGTGCTGCAGGATGTTGGTCTGAACGGACTCAACGATGAGGAGGAGCGCGAGTTCTATAAGAGTGTATACCTCGACCAGATACAGGGCAAGGTAAACCAGGCCGTCTTCGACAGTATCTATGCCGACCCCGCACGCGACGACTACCACTACTTCAGAGGTACAGACTGGGACCAGATGCAGACACCCATATTGCAGCGCTACAAGTACATCAACAATCCGCAGGGCAACTCGCCCGACAGCGACAGCCGTACCGAGAGCTACGACACCTCCTACAAGACAACCCCCGATGTAGAGGATATCAACCAGGACTTCACGCTCAACGAGTATGAGAAGTTCTACCAGTATCATGTCAGCATACGCCCCGAAGACCTCGTGGTAGGTACCAACTGCATTGTAGACAAGCGCGAGTACACGCAGACCATGCGCGATGGCTCACAGTCTACCTGCACATGGTATCAGTTCCGCATACCGCTGGACCAGTATGAGAAGAAGCAGGGCAGCATCAGCGACTTCTCCAGCATACGTTTCATGCGCATGTTCCTTGCCAACTTCCGCAAGCCTATCGTGCTGCGCTTCGGTACACTTGACCTTGTGCGCGGTACGTGGCGCACCTACGACCAGCAGCTCGGCAGTGCCAGCGGTGGCACGCTCGAGGCCAGTGCCGTGAGCATAGAGGAAAGTGCGGAGAAGGTGCCCGTAAACTATATACTGCCACCGGGCATACAGCGCGGACAGGACCCCACGCAGCCCCAGCTCGTAGAAGACAACGAACAGGCGCTGAGTCTTGTCGTCAAGAACCTCAGTACGGGAGAGGCCAAGGCTGTGTACAAGAACTCCACACTCGACATACGCCGGTACAAGAGACTGCAGATGTTCGTACATGCCAACGCCCTGGCACAGAACACCACCCAACTGCAGAACAACCAGTTGTCTGTATTCCTGCGCCTCGGCAGCGACTACAAGAACAACTACTACGAGTACGAGATACCACTGACGCTCACCCCCGAAGGCACCTACAGCCGTTACAGCTACGACGACTGTCTGAAGGTGTGGCCGCAGGACAACATGCTCGACGTGGTACTGAGCGTGTTCACCAACCTCAAGAAAGAACGCAACAAGGCCAAGGCACTGGGCTTGGCATCCTATACGTCGGCCTACTCGGCCTACGACAGCAACCATCCCAACAACAAGATCACCATCGTGGGAAATCCTACCCTCGGCGAGATAAAGACCATGATGATAGGTGTACGCAACAACTCGGGCGATGTGAAGAGCGGCGAGGTGTGGGTCAACGAGCTGCGCCTGCTCGAACAGAACAACAAGGGCGGATGGGCTGCCAACGGAACACTCAACCTGCAGCTCTCCGACCTGGGCAGTGTCAACGCCACGGGGCGCTATACCAGTGAGGGATTCGGCGGACTGGAGGACGGTGTGGCAAGCCGCAGCACCGACTCCTATGGGGCGTACAGCATCACCACAAGTCTTGAACTGGGTAAGTTCTTCCCGGACAAGGCCAAGGTCACTATACCTCTTTATTATAGTGTCACCAAGGAACGTACCACGCCCAAGTACAATCCGCTTGACACGGATATGGAACTGAAGGATGCCCTCGACGCTACAGGCTCCAAGCAGGAGCGTGACTCCATAGAGAGCATAGCCGTGTCGAAGGTTACCAACACCAACTTCTCCGTGTCCAACGCCCGCTTCGGCATCGCCACCAAGAGACACCCCATGCCCTACGACCCTGCCAACTTCTCCTTCTCGTACAGCCACTCGCACCAGCACACCTCGGGCGAGACTACCGTATACGAGAACGAGGACAACTGGCGTGGAGCCATCGACTACTCGTGGACGCCCGTTTACAAGGCGTGGGAACCCTTCAAGAAGATAAAGAACAAGAGCAAATGGCTCGACATACTGAGACGCTTCGGACTGAACTGGTTGCCGCAGAACCTGGCCTTCAATACCGAGATGACCAGATACTACCACGAACTGCAGGAACGTGACATGGATGCCGCCTCCGACACGCAACTGCCCCTTTCCTTCAGCGAGCAGTTCCGTTGGAACCGTGAGTTCTCCATGCGATGGGACCTGACGCGCAATCTGCACGCCAGTTTCAAGAGTGCCACCCGGGCACAGATAGACGAGCCGTACACACCGCTTAACAAAGACCTCTACCCCGACCGCTACAGTGCATGGAAAGACTCGGTGTGGACCAGCATCAAGCACTGGGGTACTCCGCTCGACTACAACCAGACGTTCACCGCGTCCTACCAGATACCGCTTAACTTGTTGCCGGTCTTCGACTGGCTCAGTGCCGATGCGTCCTACAACTCTACCTACTCCTGGAACCGGGGTACCGAGGACGAGAACGGTACCAGCTACGGCAATACGGCCAACACCAACAGGGAGGCATCCATCAACGGTTCGTTCAACATGGTGAAACTCTATAACCATGTGCCCTTCCTCAAGACCGTGAACCAGAAGTTTGACAAGGAAATCTCGCGCAGTCAGATACAGCGCAACAAACAGGAACGTGACAAGAAAAGGCAGGAGGCCAAGAAGCAGCAACAAGAATTGCAGAACGTGCGTGCTGAGGCTGTGAAGGCAGGCAAAGACCCCGACGAGGCCGAGAAGGAATGGCGTAGCAAGGCCAACCGTAAGGCTGAGGAGCAGAAGAAGGCGCTGCCCAAGAACAAGCGTGCCTTCGAGAAGGAGATCGTGTTGCTGCCCGATACCACCATCAGCGTCAACCACGGCAAGAACACCAAACGCCTCATCGTATCGGCCAAGACCGAAGACGGAAAGGCCATTAAACTGAAGTATAAGAAGATAAACGCCAACCAGATACGCATCATCTCGCGCGTGGACACCAGTACGAAAGTAAAGCTCTCCGTGCTGCCCAAGGAACCGCTCGAGAACAAGGGATGGTACAAGGTTGCGCAGGCTGCAGCCCGCATGGCCATGATGGTACGTAACGTCAGCTTTACCTACCGCAACAACTACCAGCTCACGCTGCCCGGATTTATGCCCTCGGTGGGTGATGCCTTCGGACAGTCCAACCAGGGTTCGCTCGCCCCGGGACTGGGCTTTGCCTTCGGTGTGGTGGACGACAGCTATGTGAACAAGGCCGTTGCCAACGACTGGCTTCTCATGGCCGACTCGATATCCACACCTGCCACAAGCAGCAAGACGGAAGACCTCCAGATAAGGCTTACCCTCGAACCGGTGAAAAACCTGAAGATAGACCTCAACGCCTCGCGCACCGTGACCACGAGGAAGAGCATACAGTATATGTACGACGGTATGCCCACCACGCAGAGCGGTACCTTCTCCATTACCACCGTGTCGCTCGGCTCGGCCTTTGAGGGCATGGGCAATGCCAACAGCGGATACCGCAGCAAGACGTTCGAGCGCTTTGTCAATTCGCTCGACGGTTTCCGCGACAGGGTACAGGCTCAGTATGCCGGGGCGGTATACCCTGCAGGGTCAGCACTTGCAGGTCAGAAGTTTGATGCCTCGCAGACACCTGTCAACAAGTACAGCGGTGACGTGATGATACCGGCATTCCTCAGTGCCTACACGGGCATGGGAGGTTCGTCGCTCTCGCTCTTCCCGGCTCTGTCGCGACTGTTGCCCAACTGGACGCTGCGCTACAGCGGACTGAGCAAACTGCCGTGGTTCCGCGACAACTTCAAGAGTGTGAACATCAACCACTCCTACAAGAGCATCTTCGCCATAGGCAGCTATAACAGCTACAGCACCTATCAGGAATACATGAACGGCATTGGATTTGTCGACGACACCTCGACCGGTAACCCGTCTCCCAGCAGCATGTACAATATCTCACAGGTGAGCATCAATGAGGCATTCTCGCCCCTGCTCGGCATAGACATGACCTTCAACAACAACATGACGTTAAAGGCAGAATACCGCCAGACGCGCGTGCTGAGCCTCAGTATGACGAGTGTGCAGATAAGTGAGGCATTGAGCAAGGACTGGGTAGTGGGTATGGGCTACAAGATCAACAACTTCAGTCTCTTTGGCGGTACATCGCGCAAGGTGAAGTCATCGTCCAAGAACAAGGGTAAGGGCAACGAGCAGAAGGACGACAACAAGAAGAACACTTCCTCTTCGACCTCCTCGCGCAGCATGGGCGTCAACCACGACCTCAATCTGCGCCTCGACTTCAGTTTCCGTCGTCAAGCGTCGATCGTGCGCGACATCGCCTCCATGGTGAGCAGTGCCAGCAGCGGCAACAATGCACTGAAGCTCAGTTTTACGGCCGACTATACCCTGAGCCGTCTCCTCACCATGAGCTTCTACTACGACAGGCAGACCAACACGCCGTTGCTCTCCAGCAGTAGCTATCCCACCACCACGCAGGACTTCGGTCTGAGCATCAAGTTCTCGCTGACAAGGTGATGTCTCTCTGTCATGTAGTAGTTACGATGTAAGTCTTAAGTAATCGTAAAAAATAAGTTGGTACATTTCCCCTTTCAGGGCGCTCTGAGTAAAAAGGACGCAAACTGTACCAAGTTATTTTTTATCATCACTAAAATACAGATTTGAGAAAACTGATCGCACTTACAAAGAAGCGATTGGCTCTCTCGAAAATGGTTATGTGGAAACAGCGGCCAGCCGTTTGTATTACTTCTTCAGATACTCTTCCACGTCGGCTTCTATCTTCCGGAACTCGGGAGAGAACTGATAGAAAGTGTTTTTCTTCATCATCATCTTCACCTTGCCGAGGCTGTTCTCGTAGCATGCCATTTCGGTACGCGCCTGTTCCTGGTGTACGGCATGGTCGCGTATGCTGTTCTCCTGCTCGTTGCGCAGGGTGTCGCATACGGTCTGGACGATGGGACTCACCACCGTGTCGAAAAGGTGGTGGCCCTGTATATATAAATAGGTGTTGGAGGCGTTGATGCCCAGGCCCTGCAGCCGTCGGGCCTCTCCGTCGAACGCAGCTTTCAACTTGGGGAAGTGGCTTTCCAACTGGAATATCTTTGCCCTCACTTTCTTTTTCAGGTTTTCTATCGCCCCTTGCGGGTTCTGTAGGCGGACAGCAGGGAGTACGACCACCTTATTGAAGGCGTTCATGTCGAAGTGCATCGTCATCTTGCGGCGGCGCACAAAGAGGCAATGCCATACGAAGAGAGGCCAGATGGTCTGCGAGTAAGACTCGAGGAAACGGCGGAAGTCGAAGATGCTGTGGTCGTTGAGCGTCACCATGACGCACGTCTCGTGCAGTCCTGGGGCATAACACTGGTAGTTTTCGATGGCATAGGTGTAGGTATGGAAAATGTAAGGACTGTCCAGTATCTGCCGCGACAGTTCTGTCTCGCCCTGCAGGATATAGTCGTAGTCGGCATCCACGCAGGCTATCATGTCCTTGCCCACCCCCTTGAGCATACTGGCTATGGCCGCTTTCTTGCCGCGGTCGAGGTGCTGCCCGCGTGTGGGGAGCATCACGTCGAAGCTACGTGTGTCATCCTCGAAACGCCCCAGTACCGAACGCCAGAAGAACACGTCATCGTAACTCTCCACGTACGCCACTATCTTGCGCCGTGCCTTCTTCGGGGCCATCCTGTTGATGGTCTCGAAGTATTGGCTGTTGATGTTGTCGGTCAGTCGCTTGCCCATAGGTCTGCTTTTTTCGTTCTTCACTCTTCACACTTCCCTCTTCGTTCTTCACTTCACCGTGATGTCCCCCACGTCCGTCACTCTGTCCGTCCATCCGTCCATCACCACGGCGGGGCTGTGTGTAGTCATGATGAGCTGGATGTTGGGGTTGAGCTGCAGCACGAGCGAGATGAGTTGCTTCTGCCACTCGAAGTGGAGACTAATCTCCGGCTCGTCCATGAAGAGCACGTAAGGCTGGTTGTCCTCTACGAGCACGGTGAGCAGGATGGCAAGTATCTGCTTCTCTCCTGCCGAAAGCTGGTAGGGCAGCAGTGTTTCCCCCATCTGCAGGAAGCGTATCTCGTTGGCCGTCCTGACGATGGTCTTGCCGGTATCCCTGAAGAGGTTGTCCACCATGTCCTGGAACAGTTTCTTGGGTTCGCTCAGAGCCTGAGCCTTCTGTGCCGCGTCCGCCACCCCGCTCTGCAGCACGGCGATGATGCGGTTGCCTATGTTTACCTGATAGTCCAGGTACTTGCGCTGAAGCTGGAAAAGCTGCCAGTCCAGTTCGGTGACGAGCGAGAGGTCTACCTTGCTGATGACTTCAGCGTTGAGTAGCGGGCGGTCTACCGAGCGTATCACGTCGTAGCGTATCCACTTGGCTTCAGCCGGTTCCACCTGCAGGTGGACACCCTTGAGCATGTGACTGGGAAACTCGCCCCCAGCAGCCAGTCCTTTCACCACCTTGTTGAGGATGGTACTCTTGCCCACGCCGTTCACACCGCTCAGGATATTGACGTGGCGGTCGAGGTTCCAGAGGATATGCTTCGTGCCGCTCCAGAGCGACTCTATCTCTATTTGCCTGATGTAGTCTGCGTATTTCTGCATAAGAATATCTCGTTAAAAAACATAGCGCAAATATAATCATTTTCAGCATAAATTAGTAACTTTGCACCCGATTTTTATATATAAAAAAGTAAAATGGATAACAAACGACCACTTATAGCCCACCTGTGCATGTTCTGCGCCGGTGCGTTCTGGGGACTTATGGCCCCGGTGGGTAAGGATGCCATGCTCAACGGCATAGACGGCATCGACCTCGTAAGCTTCCGCGTATTGGGCGGAGCTATTCTCTTCTGGATTACGTCGTTCTTCACCAAGAAGGAACACGTACCGGTAAAAGACATCTTCAAGTTGGCTGGCGCCGGCATCTTCGCACTCGTGTTCAACCAGTGTTCGTACACCATAGGCTTGAACATGACATCGCCCAGTAACTCCAGCATCATGACCACCTCCATGCCTATCTTTGCCATGATACTCTCCTTCCTCATCCTGAAGGAACCCATTACCTGGAAGAAGGTGATAGGCGTACTGATGGGATGCAGCGGTGCCGTCATCATCATTATGGCCAGTGCCACGGCAGGCAATGCCAAGGTTGGCAACATCTGGGGCGACCTGCTCTGCATCTCTGCCCAGTTGTCTTTTGCCCTGTATCTGTCGCTCTTCAAGCCCCTGGTGCAGAAGTACACCCTCTTTACCGTCAACAAGTGGATGTTCACCTGGGCCACCGTGCTCATCTGGCCTTTCACGATAGGCCACGTGGACAGCATCGACTTTACCCACGTCCCCATGTCCACATGGTGGGAAGCAGGCTACGTAGTGTTCTTCGGAACCTACATGGGTTACATATGCATGATGATAGGTCAGAAGACCTTGCGCCCCACTGTCGTGTCGGTATACAACTATGTGCAGCCTTTGGTGTCCGTCACCGTGAGTGTGCTGGCGGGTCTTGCCGTCTTCAAGGGTACGCAGGCCTTGGCCGCCGTGCTTATCTTCTCGGGTGTATGGCTCGTGGTGAAGAGCAAGTCCAAGCGCGACATTGACAATCACGAGCACAGTCTGTCCAAGGAGCGGAGACTGGCATGATGTAAAGGTAAAAAGGTAAAAAAGTAAAAAAGTAAAGAAGTAAAAAGGTAAATCAGAAGAAGCATTCATCGAAATACAAAAACAACAGCACATGAAAAGAACCAAGATTACCCATCTCTGGGCGGCAGTCATACTGTGTTTCGTCACCTTGTTCGCTTCCTGCGCCAAGGACGACGTAAGCACTACGTCCCAGACGACACCCGACTCGGAGCCTAAGCCCACCACCTATACCGTCATGTTGTACGGATGTAGCGGTGGCAATCTCGACGATGCCTTGAATTACAACCTCAAGCAGTTGGAAACAGCCGGCAAGAAGTCGCGCGTCAACTTCAGGGCACTCGTGAAGTATTCTACCGGTACAAACCAGGAGAAACACCCTGGTACACGCCTCATGACTATGACCGAAGACAAAGGTCTGACAGACGAGCAGGTATACGATGCCAATTATCGTCTCGACAATCCGGCCAACCTCACATCGTTTGTCAAGGAGAGCAAAGAGAAAATGCCCGCTGACAAGTATATTCTCGTCATCTGGAACCATGGCGGCGTGTTCGGCCCCGGTGATGACCCTGTGAAGGACAGTTATCCTGAAACCGGTACACAGGCAAGAGCTACCGTCTTCGACGAAAACATCGGCAGGAATATTTGCCTCTCAACCTATGCTCTGGAGAAAGCCATCAAGGACACAGGCGACAAACTCGACCTCGTCTACTTCGACGTATGCCTCATGGGTATGGCAGAGACATACACCCAACTGAAAGATGTTACGCACTACGCTATGGGGGCCATCAACCTTACACCGGGAGAGGGTGGCAACTATGCGTTGCTCATGAACTGTTTGCAGGAGAATGACTCTATAGAGGATGCCATCAAGGCATACATACCAGGACTGATGACCGACTGGAAAGCATCGGAAAGCAGTTTCCACGATCTTTCTTGCTTCGACCTGACATACATGGATGAACTGAACCAGCACATCAAGTCTGCTACTGACGAATTGATACGCTGGCAGGACGAACTGCGTACACCCGATGCAGAAGAGGGTATAGACGACTTTGAGGCCATGCAGAACTATCTGTTATGGCACTATCGCTGTACGGAGATTTTCCCACAGAATGATGCGTTTGCCCCTCTCATAAACAATGAAAGCAACACTACGCCAGCGACAGTCGCTTTGTCCTATGATGAGGATGGGGCCGCATGCAGCACCGATCTGGTTACAGCATTGAAGCGTTGCGCTTTGACATCTGAAACCAAGTTTGACGGGGCTCTTTCAGGATACGCTACGCTCATCAGCAATACGCTCAAGAAAATGACTGTAGCTACAGGATGTGTTAATTCGCCCAGTACCATGGACGGAGTGAGTATGGGCATAACCTGGCCATATATACTTACCCTGCGCAAGATGGATAAAGATGCCGTCTATGTCACTAATCTTGAGGAGTCGGCATTCAACAAGGCTACAGGATGGGTCAATTTCCTGAAACAGCAAGAAAGGGATGCCTATACCCAATGGGAAGAAAATACTCTTGTTGACAATGATATCTTCTTCTATTGGGGTAACAACAAAGTACTGGAACAGAAGCCCAAATACTATTGGACGGCAAAGATAAGTGTAACCGATGAAAACGTGAGCCAGAAAATTCACGACGAAATAGAGAAAGCGGAAACGACATTGAACACCAAGATTGCCGATGCCACATTCCCGCTCTTCCATGGCAGGGGACTGGTTCAGCACATCTACCACTGGCTGCTGAAATCCTTTGATGACCGTTCTTTCAGACATGTCAAAATAAGCGTATCTCTCGTAGACGGACAGGACGAACAACTCAGTGACGACGAGGATAATGCGAAATACCCACACACCGTGGAAAAGACATTCGTGGCGTATTAAGGCGTAAGCCGGAATCTTCCGTTGCAATAGTCGTCGCAGGGTACAGCAATGTAGCCACCCTTCTGCCGCACATAATTCATGAGGCGGCAGAAGGTGTAGTTCTCGCAGAGCAACACCGGATTGCCTACCATGACGAGGCACAGGCGTGCTCGGGTCATCGCTACGTTCAGCTTGCGGTCTATCACCATGCCGCCTTCCTCAAACACGTTGTTGGTAAGGAAGTTGAGCTGATAGGTGCGCTGTATGGTAAACCCATAGATGATGTAGTCGCGCTGACTGCCCTGGTAGCGTTCTACGGTGTCGATGGTGATATCGTGCAGGGCGGCAACGCCATAATGGTCTATGGCGTTGCGCACGGTGGATATCTGGTTGCGGTAAGGCACAATGACCCCTATGGTCTTTTCTGTGTCGAATGCCTTCCCTGTGAGCAGATAGATGCGGTAGACGGTGGCGGCAATGATGCGTGCCTCCACGTCGTTGGTCTTCACGGCTGTGCCTGAGTTCGGGTTCTCCGATGCCACAAAGGCTATGCGGTGACTGGTAAGCAGTTCGTCTATACCGTTACCCGTACAGGCCGTTAGGTTGGGTAGGGTCTGGTGCTCCAATGGCACAATGTCCAGTTTGCCGCCGTAAAAAGCCTGGTTTGGGAAATCGGCAATGTCCCTGTGCATCCTGCCCTGTCGGGTAAGCATATAGACGAAACGCTCATCGTATGCCCCGTCTTTTCTAAACAGCGACAACAGTCTTTCGAAGAGCGAATGACGACAGTCGGTAAGGTGTATGTCCCTCAATATAGATTCCTCAACGGCCGACTCGTCGGGCATCTGCTGCACCACAGCCGGCAACTGCTTGTGGTCACCCACCAATACAAAACGGTCTATGGCCTCCTTGCCGTCACAGAGCACACTGAAGAGTCCGATGAGATGAGGCTCGAGTATCTGCGAAGCCTCGTCTACAATGGCCAGACTGAAGTGCTTGAGACGGAAGAGCGACATGTTGGCATTGAGTGCTGCCGTTGTACCGCAGAACACGCGCGTGTTCTTTATAATCTTCATGGCCTCGTTACCCCCACATCCTTTTGTCCTGTTGCCGAGCAGGTGACTTCTGTATTCCTTGGCGCAGGAGAGATCCGATCCTATGCGCAGGAAGTCGAACGCAGGGTCTTTTTCCTTTATTTCAACCAGTTTGCTGCATATCTCGTCCACTGCCCTGTTGGTGTACGAAAGGAGCAGGATGTTTGTGCTCTCCTCCAGCAGCTCTTCTTTCAGCAGGTTTACCAGTCCGTATGATGTCTTCCCCGTTCCCGGAGGACCTATGATGAGGAATAGCTCGCGGGCCTGCTTGGCTCTTCGGGTAAGCGTGTCGAATGCTCCGTACTCTCCTTTTATCTCATAGGAAGTGTCCACCTCCGGCAGGCGTTGTGCCAGCAGGAGATCGCGTCTGCGGCGCGTGGTGGAGAGAAAACTGTGCATGGCAGCATACAGGGCGTTGGCCGATGACTCGTACATGTCGTGCTCTATGGCCCAGAGGCAGTCGTGATAACGGCTGAATATCTTGCGGTCGGTCTGGCTGTTGCGTAGACGCAGCGCCACGCTCTTCTCTTTGATGTCTTCTATCGAAGCCCTGATGACCGTCTGTGCACAGGCATTGGGAATGTTGCCCCTCCTGTAGGGGTAGAGCACAACGATGTCGCCCGTGCGGAAGTTGGCTGTGTCTGCCGTCTCTTTGTTGCCGAAGTCGAGAACGACGGAGCAGACAGGTCCGTCCTCCGTACCATAGCCACTGATGGTCAGTTCGTCGTAGATGTTGCCAGCTGCCTTCTTGTCGGCCAGCGTGTCGTGCCAGATGGAGGCGAATCCGGAGTCTTCCTTGAGTTTGTTGCCCATCTTGGAGAGCAACTGCTCGTTGGCGATGAAGCGCATAAACCGGAGATAGTAGGTCAGTTCCAGTGCTGAGGCTGTGGCTACGGGAGCCAACAGCTCGGCGAGTTGCGGGCGCACATAGGTCTGCCATAGTTTGCCCGTTATTTTCTTCATGTTCAGTTTCTCGGGAGTCAGCGTCTTGATGATGCCCATGCCCTCCTTGGCGTACATGATTTCTGCCCACGCCATGAGGTTGCGTATACGGAAGGCGCGCAACAGGAGGTCGCTGTTCTGTGGTGCACGCAGCAGTCCCTTGGTGTATTTGGAGTAGAGTAGGAGGATATGCTTCAGTTGGGCGGCATACTTGCTGAACTCATACTGGAAGAGGGCACGGTAAAGGAACATCTGCACCAGATGGGGCTCGCGCGCCACGGGCACGTCCGGGTCGTAGACAGGGGCATAACCTCCCTTGCCCGACTTCTGCTCTATGATGACGCAGTAGCCGTCTTTCTCGTACAAGAAGTCGAGTCGCCCTTGTATGCCCAGCACCTCACTGAAGAAGGATGGCTCCAGCACCACTTCCCTGCTGTCGTAGTTGCCTATGGCTTGTGGCAGGTCAGTGCCGACGAGTTTCTCTATGTTGCGTTTCTGTATTTTGGCATCATCCTTGAACCGTAGGAATTCCTTCGTTATCCCGGGACAGGCGATAAGTCCCAGCACATGGTCGTGTGTATAGTTGCGGAAGGTATCTTCGAAGGAGATGTCTTGTCCGTGCACCGTTTCGTCGAGTAGTTGTCCGGCCAGGTTACCGAGGTGGATGCTCAGCGAGTTGGGTGGCGGTGCGAGTTTCTTGACGAGGTTGACAAAGGGCGACTCGGCGTATGACTCGAAACATCCGGCTATGGTGGTGACGTTGATGAGGTAGTCGGGCTCCACGATGATAAGCTCGGGCAGGTAGATTTCGCCCCTTTCGTCGCGCCTTACCCGCACCAAGTTTAGTTGTGCCCCTACCCACAGTATCTGCTTGAGGTAACTCCATGAGAACGCCCCTTCGCGTGTCAGCATCTTGTTGTCCGAACCATAGCATATCTGCCATGTCGTGCTGTTCTCCTCCTCTGTGGCCCAGATGTAGTTGTCGTCCCAGCGTTCCACCACGACACGTACTGCGCGCTCGTCAAACTTTCCCCATGTGTTCTGTCTGTCGGCTGTGGGGAAGTGGCTCTTCAGGCTTCCGGGTATTTCTTGTTTGCCGCATAGCCAGTGTACCAGCAAGGCCACTGCCTTGAGGTTGTGCGGAAAGAGTTTTTCCATATCCTTGGCTGCAAGCGCACTCTTCCTGTTGTGCTCGGGGAAGAGGTCTTTGCGCGACTGGTTCAGCAGACTCGCCACGCGGAACGGGATGGCAAACTCCTTGATGCAGTAGTCCAGTTTGGAGAAGAATCCCACGAAGGCTATCTGGCAGTTGAGTACACTTTGGTCTATCACCCTTCTGCACACACTGCGCAGGATGGCATAGCGTGTGGCGGTGTCGGTAGCAGGGGCACACGCTTCCTCCAGTTGGGCGTAAAACGCTGCCGCATCGTCCATGACGATAGACTTGCCTTTGCTGTGGACAAGATAGTCGGACAGGTCACTCTTCCGTTTGCTGTATACTTGGTAGTTCATCGTTTTCTTATTCTCCGTTTTTTTGCCGTTTTTTCTTCCTTCCTGTTGCCGTTTTATTGCCTTACAAAAATAACAAAAATAAATCGAACGAGCAAGAAAAGCCTTTCTTTTCTGGTGCTTTCGATGTGGGAAAGTATGGGGAATACGTCGCTTGCCCATGATTTGCAACAAAATTTAACCCCTCTTGCCCATGATTTGCAACAAAAAAGTTATATCTTTGCCCATGAATTCAAACAAATCGCGTATGTTCAGACGCAATATCATCAGCAAATTAGAGGCATGGAAACAGGACGGAAGGCATAAGCCACTCATCCTGAGAGGAGCCAGACAAGTAGGCAAAACCACTGTTGTCAACGATTTTGGCTCCCAGTTCGACAATTACCTTTACTTCAATTTGGAAAGAAACGAGAACATCAGGTTGTTCGAAATGGAGATTCCATTGGACGACTTGGTCAATATGTTGTTTGCCAGTTTGGGCA
>CAVKZC010000008.1:0-2842 GCA_963660455.1 Sphaerochaetaceae bacterium
GCAAGCTCGCGCATGCGGTTGGCAATGGTATCCCACTTGTACACGGTGGTAGTGAATATGGTTGGGTCTGGCCAAAACTGCTGGCGAGTACCGCGCTTGTCGGTATCACCCACTATCTTGACAGGATAAAGGGGCTTACCCTTCTCATACTCCTGCTGGTAGATCTTGCCGTTGCGGAATACCTGTGACATCATGTGGGTAGAAAGGGCATTGACACAACTTACACCCACACCGTGCAGACCACCCGAAACCTTGTACGAGCCCTTGTCGAACTTACCGCCGGCATGGAGAACAGTCATCACGACCTCCAGAGCCGACTTGTGCAGTTTCTCGTGCTCGTCTACAGGAATACCACGGCCATTATCTTCCACCGTGATGGAATTGTCTTCGTTGATGGTTACCTCGATATCGGTACAGTAACCGGCCATAGCCTCATCGATGGAGTTGTCGACTGTCTCGTTCACCAAGTGGTGAAGACCTTTCTCGGAGATGTCGCCGATATACATCGCCGGACGCTTGCGAACAGCCTCAAGACCCTCCAGGACCTGGATGTTGCTCGCGGAATAATTATTTGCGTTGCTTTGATTTTCTGCCATTGTTCTGTTTAGTATAAATACCTTGCAAAGTTAATAAAAAAAAGCGAGATACCACAATCTGCAAAGCAAAAAAACATAAACTTGGCACCGATACTGCCAGTAGGGCAACAAAAAAGCTGTAACCCTTACGGATTACAGCCCATGTATCTTTATCCACTAACCGGATTAGGCGAGTTTGGCAATGTGCTGAGCCAAACCAGACTTCAAGTTAGCAGCCTTGTTTGCGTGGATAATGTTTACCTTAGCCAACTTGTCCAAAAGTCTCTGAACAGCAGGATACAGCTTAACAGCCTCTTCCTTGTCTGTCATATTGCGCAACTTACGGACGGCATTGCGCATGGTCTTTGCATAATACTTGTTGTGCAAAGTCTTCTTCTTGTCCTGACGGATTCTCTTGATTGATGATTTATGATTTGCCATCTTTATTATTATATTTTATTCTTAGTAGTCCCTAGCAGAGTCGAACTGCTCTTTAGAGAATGAAAATCTCTCGTCCTAACCGATAGACGAAGGGACCGTTGCCTCATTTGCGGGTGCAAAGTTACTACAAAACTTCCATTCCCACAAACTTTTCGGGATATTTTTTCTTCAAATGGCTTATTTTTTGTATTTTTGCCCTTATTTTGACAATCACAGGCACTCATGACTACAAAAACGAAGGCTATTGTCTTACACACAGTCAAGTTTGGGGACAACAAACTCATCATCGACTTCTACACCGAAGCCATGGGACGGCTGTCTTTTGTCGTCAGAATATCGAAATCTGCCAAAGCAAAAATGAAAAGGCAGTATTTCCAACCGCTCGCTATCCTGAACATTGAGTTTGACTACCGTGCCAAAGCCAACTTGCAACAACTGAAGGATGCATACGTAGCGGTGCCTTATGCCGACATCCCGGTTTCGCCCTACAAGATCACAATAGCCCTTTTTCTTTCCGAGTTCCTGACGTACAGCACCCGCAACGAACAGGCCAACCCGCCCTTATTCCTCTTTCTGCAGCAGAGCATGGAATGGCTGGACGCATCGACCGCCAACTTTTCCAATTTTCACATCGTGTTCATGGTCAAGCTAACCATCTTCCTGGGCATATACCCCAACCTGACAGACAAGGAAGAAGGGGCTATCTTCGATCTGCAGGAGGGTAAGCTCGTACCTCATATTCCTCTGCACGGCGACCACATATCCGGCGTAGATACCGAACGGCTGAAGGTACTGACCCGACTCAGCTACCAGACAATGCATCTCTACACCATGTCGCATCAGGAGCGGAACATGTGTGTAGAGATGATATTGAAGTATTATCGTCTTCACCTGCCGTCCTTTCCGGAGATGAAGACGCTGTCTGTCCTAAAAGAGTTGTTCGCCTAAGCGAAACTGATGACACCCTTGACGGGTTGTTCATTCTCGTCTTCGTGTTTGTCTGCTGCGCTTGTACCGGAAGCAGCATGCCTTATGTCGTCCAGCATCTGACGGGTACGCTTGTAAGTGGGCGTGTCCTCCACCTGCATGATGACTTCCTCGTTGTCGAGGTCTTCGGGGTGGAACAGGAAGATATGGGGACGGCGCTTGTACTGAGGTGTATTGCCGTCAGAGCCATAATAGTGCTTGCGGCGCTCCTCGCGCTCTGCCTTCTTCTCCTCTTCCTCTGCCATCCTACGGTTTTCTTCCTCGGTATGCTTTTTGATGTGGCGGTTCATGCCGTCAACATCTTCAAGGCCGAAGCCTGTAGCAAGCACGGTAACCTTCACCTTGTTGCCCAGTTCGGGGTCAAGGGCAAGTCCCCATTTCAGTTCGAAGTCATCCCCAAACCTCTCCATGAAGTCGTTGACATCATTCATCTCGTCCATGGTAAGTCCGGCATTGTTGTCGTTCTTCTCGCTGGCGAAAGCTATGCTGAGGAGTATCTTCTTGGAATTAAAGACATCATTGTCATTAAGCAAAGGCGAGTTGAGCGCATCGTCGATGGCCTTCTTCACCCTACCCTCTCCTTCGCCGTAACCGGTACTCATGATGGCCACGCCACCGTCTTTCAATACGGTCTTCACATCATTGAAGTCGAGGTTGATAAGGCCATGCACCGTGATAATCTCGGCTATGCTCTTGGCTGCCACGCTCAGCGTGTCATCTGCCTTGCCAAAGGCTGCAAGCACTGCAAGTTCAGGGTATATCTGGCGCAGGCGCTCATTGTTGATGACAAGGAGTGCATCCACATGCTTGGACATCTCCTCCACGCCGTCGAGTGCCTG
>CAVKZC010000008.1:3110-11002 GCA_963660455.1 Sphaerochaetaceae bacterium
GGAGAATCGTTGAGTGCCTGGTTGTCCGTGTTGCAGAGCACGAAACTGACATCATGGATTCCCTCTCGATACATATGGTTGACGGCATTTCCACCGCCGCCACCTACACCAATCACCTTGATGATACTATTCTCTTTTTCTGGCTCTCCGAAGTCCAGTGGTGTATTGTCTGCCATAATCTATTTCTGTTTTTCGTTTTCACTCATGTTCGTTAATGCGTCCAAAGCAGCAGAGCCGGCGTTACTCCTCTTCGGAGATGGTGTCAGCCAAGAACTTCTTGACAAAGCGCATGCCTCTGTGCAGCACACTCTTCTGCTTTTTCTCCTCTGCTATGCGGGCAGCTTCTTCCTCGGCAGCCTTCCTTGCAGCCTCGTCTTCGGCTTCTTTCTTGCGGCGGGCCTCGTCTTCGGCAGCCTGTTTCTCTGCAGCGGTAAGCACTACGCCCGTACCTACGGTCTCGTTGGGGGTACGCGGCGCCTTGTGCACCTCGGCACCTGCCACACGCTCGTCCTGTGCTGTAAACAGGTCGTTGTTCACTTCTTCGCCGGCACAGTTCATGTCTCCTTTGGCCAGAAGTCCCAACACGGTGTTCATCGAACCGTCGTGGTTAGTATAGCGCGAGTCCTTGGAGTTGACCGTCTGGTTGATGAACTTGGCAATGCGTACTTTCTCAATATGTGTATGCTTGCGGAACACCTTGTCGATGTCAGGCATATTGCTGCCGCCACCTGTCAGCACGATACCGCCCAACAGTTTGTCGGCAAACTCCACCGGCACCTGAAACCATGCGTTCTCCACGATTTCCTGTACACGTGCCTCAACTATCTCTATAAACTTCTTGCTCTCCACGACACGGTCTTTGTCAATGGAATAGTTGAGTGTGGGGTCTATGCTGGTGTTTTCGGTAAAGGCACGGGCATATTTGATCTTCATCTTCTCTGCATCCTGCTCCTCCACCTGCAAACTGGCGATATCCTTGGTGATATTGCTTCCGCCGAGGGGAATGACAGAGAGGTGACGCAGAATGCCTTTGTAATATACAGATACGGTAGTGGTGTCAGCACCAAGGTCTACCAACAGGCAACCGGCACGTTTCTCCGAGTCGGTGAGCACGCTGTCGGCCATGGCCAAAGGAGCGAGGTACATGTCGGCAATGGCTATGTTGGCATTCTCCAGACACGTATTGATGTTGTTGTAGAATGTCTTGCGCCAAAGGATATTGAGGAACACGCCTTCGAGATGGGAGCACTGTATGCCTACAGGTTCCAACTGGTGCTGGTTGTCTATCTTGTATTCCTGCGTGATGGCATCCAGAATCTCCTGATCGGGATAGGCCATATTGCGATTGGCATCCATCAATTCGTTGATAACGCTCTGGCTGATGACTGTATTGCCTGGCAAATCTTTGGCGATTACATTCTTTACGCTCCTGATAGACCTGCCGCCGACACCCACATAAACCTGTTTGATTTCCTGTTTGAGTGTTGCCTTCAACTTCTTGATGATATTGGTAAGACACAAGCAGGTCTGGTTGATGTTGTATATCACGCCTTTCTTGATGCAGGACGACGAATCCTCCTCCACTGTGGCCAGAACTGTGATGCTTCCATCCAGGTTCTTACGGCCTGCTATACCTGTTATCTTCGACGAGCCAAGCTCGATAGCTACAATGAATTCCTTTGGCATAGTTTGATGTATTTCTATATTTTGATTGTCTTGTTATTGGTACTTTCCTCAGTAGGTTACACTGTGGGGTGCTCCGTATCGTTTTCTGCCGGACTCTCCGTGCCGGTAGTTTCTACAGGTTTCTCCGCCGTGGTTTCTCCTGCCGGTTGCACATGCTCTGCCTTCCGCTTGCAGATAATCTGGTTGTCAAACTCGATGTTGATGTAGGAGTACTTGTTCCAGCCGGCCTGCGACAGGCCATACTTGTAGAACTTCTCCAGTCTGTCCATCTTTTTGTTGACGAAATCGCAGATGGTCTGTTCACGGTTGGCATTGGATGCCACATTGGGCAATACACCTATATATATAATGTGTTCACCCACCCGCGGCACCAGTTCTACCCCCTTATTGGGCAGGACATTGATTTGTTCTATCTGGTTGCGCCAAAATTCATTGGCCATCAACGCCTTGCTCAGAAGCGAAATGTAGCGCACCGCATAGCCCCTTGAGATGTAGCCCGTAGCCACGATGATGTCGCTCGTATACTTGGTGTTGGGCATGATGCAGTAATGGTCGTCCACATAGTAGTCATCATTGCCCGCACTCTTGATACGCACCAGCGGAGTGCGCTGGGTAAGATAGATGTCCACCAAGCCCCCTTGTGTCTTGTAGCACTCCACCGACTTGACAAACGGACTGCGGCGCAACATTTCCTCTATGCTGCGGGTATTGACACTGCTCAATCGCTTCTGCAGCGGATAGAGGTCTTTCTGCTCCAGACGTTTCTTTATCTCCTTTGCATCAAGGAAGCCATTGGTTATCTCGTCCTCTATGTTGATGTTCACCTTGGTGCACAGCAGATGGCTTTCATCAGGTTTGTTGAACCTGGTGAAGGCAAAGCAGAGGTACACGCCTATGACAAGGTCGAGTACGATGATGGTTATTCGCTTCCAGTTGATGCGCATCTAAAGTTTACTCTCCAATATTTTTGTTATCTGTGGCACATAGTTGTCAAGGTCGCCGGCTCCCAACACCACGAGGACATCGAAGTCACGGTTTTCCACCAGTTGCAGCACGTCTTCCTTGTGTATCATGCTCTTTTCCACGCCCGGCTTGAGGTTGTCGTAGATAAGTTGCGAGGTGACACCCGGTATGGGTTGTTCGCGTGCCGGATAGATGTCGCAGAGGATTACCTCGTCGAGCAGACTAAGACTGTTGGCAAAATCCTGGTAGAAATCTCTCGTGCGTGTATAGAGATGGGGCTGGAAGATAGCCGTTATCTTACGGTCACGGTACAGTTCCCTGATACTCTTGGCACTTTGGTATATTTCCTTGGGATGGTGGGCATAGTCGGACAGGAAGACGAGTTTGTCGGTCTTGATCTTGAAATCGAAACGGCGGTCTACACCTCCGTATGTCTTCATGCCCTGCTTCAGTTCTTCTGCCGTACATCCGTTGAGCTGCGCCATGGCCATGGCGGCAACACCGTTCTCCACATTGATGGGGACAGGCTGTCCCAACTGCACTCCCTTTACGTTCTCTATGGGAGAAATGAAGTCGAAGGTTATCTCTCCGTTGTCTATCTTGATGTTCTCTGCATGGAAGTCGCCTTCTTCGAGACTGTATTCATACACCTTGACACCGTCCTGCACATGCTGCCTCATCTCCAGGTTCTTGTGTATGATGAGCGCACCTCCGGGCTGTATCAGTTCGGTATAGTGGCGGAAACTCTCGAGATAGGCTTCCTTGGTGCCGTAGATGTCGAGGTGGTCGGGGTCGGTAGAGGTAATGACACTCATCCACGGACGGAGCCAGTGGAAGCTGCGGTCAAACTCGTCAGCCTCGATTACCACAAAGTCACTCTTGTCCGAGAGGATGTAATTGGTGCCGTAGTTCTTGGAGATACCGCCCAGAAAAGCGTTGCAGTCGAGGTGACTCTGGTGCATGATGTGTGCGCACATGGTAGATGTTGTGGTCTTGCCATGGGTACCAGCCACGCACAGTCCCTTGTGCGAGCGCGTCAACGTGCCCAGCACCTGTGCACGTTTCTCTATCGTAAATCCGTTGTTGCGGAAAAAGGCCAGTTCCTTGTGCTCTTCGGGGATGGCGGGAGTATACACCACCAAGGTGGAATCAGCCTCCCTGCACGGTGCGGGTATCGCCTCCACATCCTCGTCGTAGTGGATAGACATCCCCTCTTTCTCCAGTTCGTGTGTCAGGTTACTGGGAGTCTTGTCGTATCCGGCCACTACCATGCCCTTATGCAGGAAATAGCGTGCAATGGCACTCATGCCAATGCCGCCTGCACCTACAAAATATACAGCTTTAATATCTTTCAGTTCCATTATCGTGTCGCTAATTTGATAACCTCGTCGGCAATGACACCGGCAGAGTCCTTGAATCCTAACTTCAGAATGTTCGCACTGAGCGAAGCGAGCTTGGCCTCGTCCTGTACGGTATCGATAGCTTTTTTGATGAGCACGCCCGGTGCCTCGGCATCTTTCACGAAGAGGGCAGCGTCCTTGTTGACAAGGGCCATGGCGTTCTTGGTCTGATGGTCTTCTGCCACATTCGGACTGGGAACCAGCACCACCGGTTTGCCGATAAGGCAGAACTCACTGATGCTGCTGGCACCGGCCCTGCTCACCACGAGGTCTGCAGCCTTATAGGCTGCCCCCATGTCGCTGATGAAGTCTGTCACTTTCAGCATGGGCAGTGTCTTTCCTTTCAGTTGTTCGGCGATGGAGGCACTGTAGAACTTGCCTGTCTGCCAGATAAACTGCACGCCACTGCTCTCTATGAGGTCGAGGTTCTGGAGCACGCTCTCGTTGAGTGTCCTGGCTCCGAGACTGCCTCCTATCAGCAAGACCGTCTTCTTGTGCGGGTCAAGGCCGAACTGCTGGCGGGCATCTTCTCTGCTCAATGGGGTCTCCAGTATATTCTGCCTTACAGGGTTGCCCGTCATAACAATCTTGTCAGACGGGAAGAAACGCTGCATGCCCTCATAGGCAACGCAAATCTTGTCGGCCTTCTTGGCAAGCAACTTGTTGGTCACGCCTGCATAGGAGTTCTGCTCCTGTATCAGGCAGGGGATGCCTTTCTTGGCACACACATTGAGTGTGGGTCCGCTGGCAAAACCGCCTACTCCCACAGCCGCCATGGGTTTGAAATCCCTGATGATTTTCTTTGCCATGCGTTGGCTCTTCCATATCTTGAAGAGTACGACGATGTTCTTGAGCAGGTGCTTGCGGTCGAAACCGCATATAGGCAGGCCTTTTATCTCATAGCCTGCAGTCGGAACACGCTGCATTTCCATTTTTCCCAAGGCTCCGACAAACAGGATTTTGGCATCCGGGCGCTTTGCCTTGATGGCGTTGGCTATAGACACTGCGGGGAAAATATGCCCGCCTGTACCGCCGCCACTTATGACTATTCTCAAATCGTTACTCATAGTATAATCTGTTTCTATCGCAAAGGTAAGTAAAAAAAACTGTTTTATGGCATTTTTCACTTAAATTATGAAACTATTTTTTATGCGACGTCCATCTCGTCTTCCACATCCTCGTCCACCGAACCGTCTTTTTTCTTTGCCCAGCGGCTTATACTGAGGATACACCCCACGTAGAGGCAGTTGATGATACTGGATGTTCCGCCTCGACTGATGAGGGGCAACGGCTGTCCCGTCACGGGTGCCGCACCCACTGCCACCGCCATGTTGAACAGGGCCTGCGTCACCAGGAGGATGGCAAGTCCCATGGCAAAGAATGCGGGGAAGTTGTTCTCACACCTGTTGGCGATGCGTCCGGTACGGTAGAGGAGCACGATGTAGAGGAACGCCACTCCCGCACCTCCGATAAACACGCCCAGTTCCTCGATGATGATGGCATAGATAAAGTCGGAGAAGGCCTGCGACAGGAAGTCGCGCTCCACCGAGTTGCCCGGTCCCCTGCCAATGATGTTGGACGAAGCGATGGCTATCTTGGAGTGGGCCTTCTGTGCATCCTTGTCAAGGTCTACTTTCTCGGGCGGCACATAGGAAAAGTCGAAGAAGTCTTCGATACGGGCCTTCCAGGTGTCTACTCTGTGGAATATTCCTTTATCCTTCTTGACGTTCGTGTCCACCTGCTCGGTAAGTTTGTTGTCCTTTGACAGCGGCTGTTCTTCCACATGTCCGAAAATGAAGATGGCGCAGAGGAAGATGGCTACTATAGCACCAACCACGCCCAATAGCCTCAGCAGCTGTTTGCCGGGCACCCTTCCGATGAACATCATCAGGAAGATGGTGCTACTCAGGAGGATGGCCGTAGACATGTTCTCAAACACGATGAGTCCTATAATGATAATGCTGATGGCGAAAATGTACCAAAACGCCTTCTTGTCGGCGCCGTTCTCCGTCTGCATGGCACTGAGTATCTGCGCCGTGGCGAGCACCAGTGCGCCCTTGGCCAACTCGGAAGGCTGGAACTGCATTCCCATGATGTCCATCCATCGCGAAGCACCGTTGGTGGAGTGGCCTGCCGCAAGTACTATGAGCAGCAGTACAGCCGACACGCCCAACAACGGCATCGTGGCCAGCTTGAAGTATTTGCACTTTACCTTGATGATGCAGATGATGACAAAAAAGCCTACCAACAGGATTCCCACGTGCTTGATGACGGGCTGCATGAAGTTGCCGCTCTTGTACGTCAGTGAGCTGGAGGCGGAATACACCTCCACTATACTGACCATACAGAGGAAGAAGAACACCATCCAGATGACTTTGTCTCCCTTGAATATATTGCCTATTATCTTGTGGTTCATTTCTTTTCAGTTACCCAACGTCTTGGTTTTGAATTACCCAACGTCTTGGTTATGGGCGGTCACTATATTCTCCGTCCTCGCCTTTCTATTTATTCCTCGCCTCTTACCAGGGCCTTGAACTGCTCTCCGCGGTCTTCCATATTGCGGAACAGGTCAAAGCTGGCACAGCACGGACTGAGGAGCACGGTATCTCCTTCTTTGGCGAGTTCGCGGCAGGCAGCCACACAGTCTTTCATGCTGTGGGTATCCCGCACAGGTATGCCGAGGTTGTCGAAGTTGTCGTGCAGTTTCTGGTTGTCGGCTCCGAGGTACACGATACCGGAACACTTCTGCCTTACCAGTTCCTTGATCGGCTCGTAGTCGTTGCCTTTGTCCTTTCCGCCGACAATGAGGACGGTGGGAGTCTTCATGCTCTCCAGCGCATACCAGCAGGCATCGACGTTGGTGGCCTTTGAGTCGTTGACGTAGTAAACGCCTCCAAACTTGCCCACCTTCTCCAGTCGGTGCTCCACACCGGGGAAGTCGCTGAGTCCCTTCCGGATGGTCTCGTGGTCGATACCGGCGATGTTGCACGCCAGACCGGCTGCCAGACTGTTGTAGACATTGTGCTTGCCGCTAAGGCTCATGTTCTCCTGCGGCATCTCGAAATGGCTGGGGTAGTCGAGCTGGTACTTGCCGTTGTCTATAAAGCCCACGGTACCTTTCTCCTTGTCCTCGGCAAAGGCACAGAGATGGCTCTTGAGGTTGTACTTGGGCAGTTCCTTGGTCACGATGGGGTCATCGTTCCAGTAGATGAAGCTGTCTTCCTCCGTCTGGTTCTGCGTGATGCGCATCTTGGCGTCGGTATAGTTCTGCATCTTGAACTCATAGCGGTCCAGATGGTCGGGGGTGATGTTGAGCAAGATGGCGATGTTGGCACGGAACTGGTACATGTTGTCGAGCTGGAAACTGCTCAGTTCGATAATGTACCATTCGTGCGGTTCTTCTGCCACCTGCAGTGCCAAGCTGTTGCCGATGTTGCCAGCCAGTCCGGCATCCAGCCCTGCCTTCTTGAAGATGTGGTAGACAAGGGATGTGGTGGTTGTCTTGCCGTTGCTGCCGGTGATGCAAACCATCTTGGAACGGGTGTAACGGGCAGCAAACTCTATCTCGCTGATGACGGGCGTGCCCTTCGCCATCAGCTTCTGCACCATGGGGGCTTCCTTGGGGATGCCGGGACTCTTGATTACCTCGTCGGCATCCAGAATCTTTTCTTCGGTATGATGGCCTTCCTCCCACTCTACGCCGTGGTCGTCCATCAGTTTCTTGTACTTGTCCTTGATTTTCGACATGTCTGACACAAACACGTCAAAACCTTCCTTCTTGGCCAGCACGGCAGCTCCAGCTCCGCTCTCGCCGGCTCCTAAGATTACTATCTTGCTCATTTT